>JBFMDX010000004.1 GCA_040753795.1 Thermodesulfobacteriota bacterium | reverse complement strand
AACTCCAGTCGCCCTACGGGCTCCTTCCGTTGCCCCGGTTGAGAAGCAACAACGAGCCAAAGGAAACCCTAACCGAATCAGAGCTTAGCTACCCAAAAAAATTGTCCGACGCACCGGGTCCACCGCAGTCGCCTGAATGGCTGGCGGGCGGAATAAAAGAAAAAGCAGACGCCATCAGTAAGCGGTACAAATAAGGCCCCTTTTCCAATTTGTTTGTATCAATGTATAAGGTCGGTGAGTATAACGTATTCAATTTTAAGCATTTATTGTTGGAAGCTTAATAGGCATTTTGTAAAATCTTATAAATTCGTTTACTTTGTCTGCTCTCAAGTCTTCCGCTAGAGTTTCTGATGCGTCTTGATCTGGATAAATTATTAAACAATCTAATACTATGTTTTGGTTCTCGTTTGTATCGACCCCCAATCGCGATAAAATTTTAATATCTCTCGCGTATCCGCTTAATTGTCTTATATTATCAACTAGATATTCATTATAAAAGCCCAATTTGTATTTTTTTGTGTATTTGGTGTCGATAATTACTTTGTCCTTTTCAGACACTAAAAGGAAATCAGGCTCTTGACCATGTATTCCTTTGAAGTGATATTCAACATCGTTATGATATTTGTCCTTTAGTAACCCTAAAACATATAGCTCAAACAGTTTTGACATATCTATCCAAAAGGGAGGAACTTTTACAACTTCTGCTTTTTCGGTCTCAAGATTCTTTATATTGTATCCAAACCGTTTTAAAATAAGGTGGGCTAAACGTATTGCCTCGCTGTATTCCTTGAAAAAAACATTGGTTTTTATCTCTTTCGTTGTCCGCACATCAATGGTGTCGTCAATTTGCTGAAAGGCAGGGAGGCAATAGTTAATAATTCGTGAAGCCATCGTTGAATAATTTGGAAATAAGGCGAGGTACTTTTGCACAAACATTAAGGTGTTTTTAAGTAGCCTGTTTTCAGCTCCATTCAAACCAAATTCATCATAATTACAAAAGGTATTGAGCGGTTTGTTTTTCAAAATGTTTTTTTTTATGGTTTTGGAAACCAATACCTTTCCTTTTATTCGTGAATTCAGGTTGTTTTCAACTTTGTAATAAGATTTTTTTAGCCCTTTTCTTACAATTATTTTTAATACCTGCAGAAAATGAACAATTAACAATGGAGTTAATAAATCTTTTTTCTGTTCAATTTCTATCGGGGGGTCTTCAAATTTTATTTCATATAATTCCTTCGTGAAGTCTGCTACTTCTGAATGACGCAAACAAGAAAAAAGCATCTCCAGGTAATTTGTTTGCTGTTTATCATCGTCCAGCTTTGGTGCTATATATATTGCAATTTCATTTCTTTTTAGCCAGTCCGTACCAATAAAATATTTTGTATGAAGAAATCTTTTTCCACCTTCTTCTACAATCCAAACACATTTGTACTCGTTATCGAGAAAATTTTTGAACCGAATAGGTTTTGGCAGGATTATATCAACTGCAGAAATATCTTCTCCCGTTGGATAGTTGTGGTGCTCTGAAAATATTTTATCAAAAAGTATTTTAGACATTTAATTTTTCGATTTTATCTTTTGCTCTTTCTAATAATATACCGTCTTTCAGGTATTCTTTTAAAATAGGTTTTATTTCATAGTCTAACTTCATTTTTAATTCATTCTCATCATTTTCGTTTCTTAAAATAAAATAACTATGACCAATTTTCACATCATTTTCCTTAAAATCAGGGGATAAAAAATCTTGCGTAAATAACTCAGAAACTTTTTCATACAATATTTTTGCCTTTTCATTTTTTATAACTGTTTCATCTGGCAGAACGTCAAAAAAGCCGAATCTTCTTCGAAGGGCATAATCAATATGCCCGACAGAACGGTCTGCTGTATTCATTGTTCCAATAATGTACAAATTTTTTGGTAACGATATATCTTGTTCGCCTTCATATTCATAAATGCTAGTAACAGGTTCGGCTCTATACTCTAATGCATAAATAAGTTCTCCAAAAACAGCCGGTAAATTCGCACGGTTGATTTCATCAATGATTAAAACATAATAACCATTTGGATTATCTATAGCTTTTTGAACAAATTCTGCTAATATTTTATTTTCTACATTATAAGCTATATCGTTATTTTCGGTAGTTGTGGCAACAATTCCTCTTACAAAATCCTCATATGTATATGCTGGATGAAACTGAATAAGATGATATTCACCTTTAGCCACAATCCCTTGGCCATCATCTATATCTTCACCTTCTTTAAGATTAAACTTCTCCCAAATGAAATAGCCGAATTCAAGATTATTTACCTGACTTTTAAATTGGTTCTTTTTTTCAACGAATATTTCGTTCAGTTTCTTGTTCTTTTGAAAGACATCAAGCCCCTTATAATCAATCGAAAATATTTTCAAGGCGTTATCAATCATTTTTTCGCTGTTTATAGGGAAGAATTCATCCGGATAATAGGTATTCAATAACTTTAAAAGCAAACTGTCTCCTAAAAAAGCCTTAGCTTTTTGTGGGTTCTTTGTTTTAATGACCTCATCAATTAAAGAAGCAAGCTTTTTCATTGCTTCTTCGTTATCTTCAATATCTCTTATAAATCCGTGCTTACTATAATCTTCTGTTTCTTTTTTCCAATAAATGCAATACGAGCGTGAGGTTCCTGGGAAATAATAACCTAAACTCTTTAATCCTCTTTCAATCCACCAACAAAAATTATCTCTATCACCTTTACCAACACAATATTCTTCTAAAGTCATATCTTTTATTTTGTCTATCGGGAACCTTTCATAAAATTGGGTGAGCAACTTTTGGGCTTTTTCTCTCTTTCCTTTAACGGGCTCATCATTAAGGTCAAATTTTTTTATGAAATCGTCAATTATATTAATTGGGTTTCCAACAGAAATGGGTTTAGTCAATTCTGTAGCTATCAGTTTTGCCAATCTTGTTTTTCCTGTTCCCGGGGGGCCTTGTAAGATAATCTGATGCTTATATTTTAGTAGTTCGACTGCTTTTTCCATACAAATTCCTTCCTTAATTTTTTCATACCAACTAATGATTGTTTTTGAAGTTTCTTTATCTAAATTGGCGCACTTTGTTAATGTCCCCAGTGCCTTAGAAATTTGAAAACCATATTCGTTTTTGTAAAAATCTAAGATTTTGACTTCCCTTCTATGCGAAAACCAGTCTAAGTCTTCATTTGGGCTTATTGAATACTCTGGTTCTCCAATTACTGCAACTAACGCAATGGGCTTTTTCCCACTTCTAATAGCAACAATATCACCAACTTTAAGTTCATCTTTAAACTGATCAATCTGCGCTTTTCCTTTATCCCAATCGCCTAAACCAATGTAGGATGTTTCTATTAAAATTTTTCTAACCTTTTCTGGTGGAATTTCTTTTGTGTCATTACGATGGAGTTGCATGTGCCAGAAGTTCATTTTAATTACCTCCTTCTGATGGCCTTGACTTAAAAAGGACGGCGATAACTTGAGAAATCTTATAAGCCTGAATAATTTTTTTATATTATTTTTTATCTAAACTCAAGATATACCCTTTTGTGCCTGCCGTACGAACCGAGCAGTGACTAGTGGAATTAAGGCGGTTTACCTCTTTTAGGTGCTTTTGCGGAAAATCAGAAAACAACTGCAGAAAAAAGCCGTCAGGCGGGCCGTCAAATGAGCCGTCGGGCGGCTTAAGAGTTAAACTGGGAAATCAACTATTTGGATTTTTTTGGTGATCCCAGAGGGAATCGAACCCTCGTTACCGGCGTGAGAGGCCAGCGTCCTAACCGCTAGACGATGGGACCACATCATCGAAGCAGACCGTATAGTGGTATAAAAAGAAGGCGGCTTTGTCAAACGAAAACTGATAAGGACCGCTCATTTATATGGGAAAAATGGTGACTGGCGCGGTCTATTTTAGCAGGTTGTTTGGAAATGCCCGGTTAATCAACCGCCATTTTCCGGTCCAGGCCGCGCAACTGGATGGCCTCGGCCACATGATCGGCCTGGATTTGATCTTCACTCGCAAGATCGGCGATGGTCCGGGCCACCTTGAGGATGCGGTTGTAAGCCCGGGCCGACATGCCCAGGCGATCGATGGCGATTTCCAGCAAGCCGGCGGCGCCGGGGGCGGGCTGGCAGAACCGCCGGATCTGCCGGCTGTTCATGGCGGCGTTGCAGTGAACCCCGGTGGCGGCAAACCGCTGCTCCTGAATCTGTCTGGCGCGGACGACCCGCTCCTTGATGGCCGCCGACGCCTCGGCGCGGATGTCGCCGGCCATTTCCCGGTAGGCCACGGCCGGCACGTCCACGTGAAGATCGATCCGGTCCAGCAGGGGCCCGGAGATACGGGCGTTGTACCGGTTAACCTGCTCCGGCCGGCAGACGCACTCATGGCGGGGGTCGTTTAAAAACCCGCAGGGGCAGGGGTTCATGGCGGCAACGAGCATGAAAGATGACGGATAGGTGATGGAAATGGCGGCCCGGGAGATGGTGACCTTCTTGTCTTCCAGGGGCTGACGCAGCATTTCCAGGGTGGTTTTCCGGAACTCCGGCAGCTCGTCCAGAAACAACACCCCGTGATGGGCCAGGCTGACCTCGCCCGGCCGGGGATGGCCTCCGCCGCCGATCAGGCCGGGATCGGAAATGGTGTGATGGGGGCTGCGGAAGGGCCGCCGGCAAACCAGGGCCTGGCCGGAAGCAAGCTGGTCGGCCACGGAAAAAATTTTGGTGGCCTCAATGGCCTCATCAAAGGTCAAATCCGGCAGGATCGACGGCAGACGGCGGGCCAGCATGGTCTTGCCGGAACCGGGCGGGCCGGTCATCAGGAGATTATGACCGCCGGCCGCGGCAATCTCCAGGGCTCTTTTGGCATGCTCCTGGCCGGCCACCTCCGCATAATCGTCCGGGCAGGCGCGGCCCTGATCGAAAATCCGGCGGCAATCCACCCGGGTAGGCGGCAGTTCGGCGCTGCCGTCGAAAAACCCGACGCTCTGAGCCAGGTTATCCACGGCATAAACGGCGATCCCGTCGACTACTGCCGCCTCGGCGCTGTTTTCCCGGGGCACCATCACACCCCGCCAGCCCGACTGCCGGGCGGCCATGGCCACGGGCAGAACGCCTCTCACCGGCCGGATCCGACCGTCCAGGGACAACTCGCCCAGAATCAGGTAGCCGGTCAGGGCCTCCGGCGGAAACATCCCGGTGGCCGACAATATCCCCAGGGCAACCGGCAGGTCAAAGCCGGTGCCGCTCTTTTTGATGCCGGCCGGCGCCAGGTTGACGGTGATATGATCATCCGGGAAGAAAAATCCGGAGTTGACGATGGCCGCCTTGACCCGTTCCCGGCTCTCTTTGACGGCCGCTTCGGCCAGCCCCACAGTGGTGTAATAAGGCAGGCCCCGGGCGATATCTACTTCCACTTCAACGGGATAGGCGTCAATACCGATGACGGCGCTGCTGAATACCCTGGTAAGCATGAAAGGTCCTCCCTGACCATAAAGGCGCCTCTAAAATTGATCCCAATCCGGAATTCCAACTTTTCGAGTTAGCCTGACATTATTATCTTAAAAAACCGTCCGCAAAATGCCTCGGGGTTAAAATATTTACTCCTTTATAATTTCCCAGTTTCAATAAATGCTTATCGCCGCTAACGATTACTGTGCAATTGCCGGCAATCGCACATTCGATGAATTTATTGTCATCAGGGTCTTCACATATTGCTATATGGACTCCTTTTGTATCTACAAACTCCCCATGGATTGTAATCAGTTCAACAATGGGTAATATGTCAACCGCAGGAAATTGTGATGACAATTCCCGGGCAACTTTTTGATATTCGAAAAGCATTTCTTGTGAAATAACCATTTGTATCTTTTTCTTTTCCCATGCTTTAAGAATCCATGCGGGAGGCCCGCTGAAAAATATTCCGGATATGAAAACATTCGTATCAAGGACAACTCTCATACACGTTGCCTGCGGACTTTCTGAATGGCATTGGCAATATCAGATTTTTTAATTCCAACTTGTTTCCCTTTTTTCCTGGCTTTAGCGATAAGGTCGCAGAACTCGTCAATAATCGGCGGGGTTATGCTTTTCAGAATAACAATGTCTTTTTCCCCGACAACGACAAATTGAGCACCAGCTTTCAAGTTTAGCTGTTTTCTAATATTTTCAGGAATAACCACTTGTCCTTTTGAGGACATTTTTGTTGTTGATAAATTTGCCATATGACACCTCCCTGAAATTATAATCTTACTGGTAAGACTGTATGGCTTTTGGTATAAAATGGCAAGATTTTTTATTCGGACAGCGGGCTGTTCCTTTCACCTTTCACCTTGCACCCTGAACATTAAACCTTATACCCTTCCGCTCTAACCCATTTAAAAAATTTGACTTGACGGGGCCTTATCGGCTATCTTATTAAAACCATTTTTGAACAACCAAGATACAGTCGGGCTGCCGCCGACTTACGGACAAGGGTTTTCACATGTATTATTGCCAGCGGACAGTGGCCGGAGCCGTTTCATGTTCCGGAACGGGTGTTCACTCCGGTAGAACGGTCAACCTGACCGTCAAACCCGCCCCGCCCAATCATGGTATCAAATTCGTAAGAACGGACTTGAGCAACGCCCCCAGCATCCCGGCCCTGTTTAAAATGGTTACGGACACCACCTCGGCCACGGTGCTGGGCAGCAACGGCGCCATCGTTTCCACGGTAGAGCACCTGCTGGCGACCCTGGCCGGTCTTTCCATCGACAACGCCCTGATTGAGATCGATTCTTATGAAATTCCGATATTAGACGGCAGCGCCTTTCCTTTTGTCACCATGATTAAACAGGCCGGCCTTCAGGAGCAGAGCGCCCAGCGCTGTTTTTTCGTTATTAAACAACCGGTTACGATTGAAGAAAACGGCAAAAAAGCCGCCATTTATCCGGACTCGGTCTTTAAAATCACCTATACCATCGAATACCAAAACCCCCTGATCGGAAAGCAGCAATTGTCCCTGGAAGTCAACGAAACCTCTTTTGAAAAAGAGGTCAGCAGGGCGAGGACATTCGGTTTTTATCATGAATATCAGTCCCTCCAGAGCTTTGGCCTGGCCCGGGGGGGGTCGCTTGACAACGCCGTGGTCATCGATGGTCAGTCCATTTTAAACCAGGACGGACTGCGCTATCCGGATGAATTTGTGAGACATAAAATACTGGATTGCATCGGTGATTTCTCCCTTCTGGGAATGCCTTTGAGGGGACATATCATCGCTGAAAAGTCCGGCCACCAGTTTAACCACAAGCTGCTGACCAGACTCTTTGCCAGCCGGGACTGCTGGGAAACGGCTTTTTTAAACTTCCCGGCCACTCAAGCCGGCACCGAGCACGACCGGTCCGTGAAAACCCTTGCCCTTTAAAAACCATTCATTGTAGAATTATTTATAGGGCTAATACCCGGCAAACATCTGTTCAGGGGGACGGTCAGGCAAACAAGGGATTCTAATATGCTATTGGAATATATCCAGGCGGCACTACGCCATGCACAGTATGAAATACTGTCCGATGACGGCAGCTACTATGGTGAAATACCGGGATGCGATGGCGTTTACGCAAATGCCAAAACGCTTGAGGACTGTCGAGAGGAGTTGAGAGAGGTGACGGAGGAATGGGTTCTTTTCCGGATACACAAGAATCTTCATTTACCCGTCATCGACGGGATTGAGATCCTGATCAGGGAAGTCGCTTAAGTGCCTCCCTTCGGGCCAGTCAAAAGAAAAGAATTCCTACGATATTTCAGGCAGCTTGGATTTAAGGGGCCTTACTCGGGCGGCAAACACCCGTTCATGATCAAGGACGACATCACTCTTCGAATTCCCAATCCTCATCAGGCCGACATCGGCAAGGAACTTCTCGCACGTATCCTCCGGCAAGCTGGGGTTAGTCGGGAGGAGTGGAAAAAGCTATAGGGGCCGGAATGCCCTTAAACCAGAGACAACTGGGATGCACAGAATGGGTCCTGCTACTCCTGCTAAAATATATGGCCGTGCCTTTTCCCTCTGCCTGCTCCTGGTTCTGATCGTCGGCGCCAGGGTCAGTGCCCAGGAACCGGCCCTGACCGGGCTGACGGTTCAGACTGCCCAGGACAAAGTGCTTTTTTCCGCCACGGTCGAGAACGCGTTTACTGAAAAAATGGAAGAAGCCGTCAAAAGCGGGATTACCGCCACTTTTTCTTTTATCGTCACCCTTGAGAGCGAACGCTCCATGTGGTTAGACGAAACCATTGCCGAAAAAGAGGAGACGCACACGCTGGCCTATGACCCCCTCAAGGGGCAATATGCCGTGACCCGCTCCTGGGAAAACGAGACGCCTTTTCTTACCGCTTCGTTTGAAGAGGCCCGCGCCCGTATGTGTAAAATTGAAGGCATGCGCCTGACCCGAACCAGAAAACTGGAAAAAGGGGCCACCTATATCGTCAGCGCCATGGCGGAACTCGATACCATGAGCCTGCCGCCTTATTTGTATTATATTCTGTTTTTTGTCTCTAGCTGGGATGCGGAAACCGACTGGCAGACGGTCAGTTTTACCTATTAGTTCACCATCATGGAAAACCGGAATCGATCTCCACTCCTGGCGGCCTCAAAAACGATGACCGGTCGCGTCGTTAACGCCATGAGAACCTTCATGTCCGGCCTGTCCGAGGAGGAACGCCGCCGAAGAAAGAGAGAGGGTATAATCATCATTGCCCTCATCCTGATCGTGGCGGTGCTCACCTTTACCGAAACCCGCATCGTCGATTTCGGAACCGACATCCCCGTTTCCAACACCATCCTGATGTTTATCCTGATCAACATCAACCTGCTGCTGCTGATTCTGCTGATCTTTCTGGTGTTCCGCAACCTTGTCAAACTCTTCTATGACCGCAAACAGAACGTAATGGGCGCCCGGCTGCGCACCCGCCTGGTGGTGGCGTTTATTTCGCTGACCCTGTTCCCGGCCATTATTCTGTTCTTTTTTGCCATGGGGTTTATCACCACCAGCATCAAGTTCTGGTTTAACGTGCCCGTGGATCAGGCCCTGGCCCACTCCCTGAAGGTCGGTAAAAACATTTACAACCTCATTGAAAACAACAACAATTTCTTCCTGGAACGAACCGCCTATCAGCTTGACAAGCAGGGGCTTCTAAAAGGAAACCGCCGGGACGAGCTCACCCGATACATCCAGGTCGTTCAGCGGGAGTTTAACCTGGACGGCGTGGAGGTCTATTCTGTCCGGGGCCAGCGCCTGAGCTGGGCCGTTTCCCAGAAACTGGAAGTTGAGCCGGTTGCCGCCATCGCAGCCGAGGTATTAAAAAAGGGGCCCTCGGAAAAAACCAGTATCATTTCCGCTTCCCGCCAGACCCCGGCCGGCGAGCTGGTCTCGTCCGTTGCCACCGTTCCCTTTGGCGTCAGCCCCCGGGAGGCGGAGGGGCTGGTGGCCGTCTCGCGACTATTGCCGCCGCGCCTGTCTTCCAACCTGGACGCCATTTCCAAGGGGTATAAGGAATATCACCAGATTAAACTCCTCCAGGAGCCCATCCAGATTTCCTATCTGCTCTCCCTGACGATTGTCGGCCTGCTGGTTGTGTTCTGTGCCGTCTGGTTCGGTTTCTATATCGCCAAATCCCTTACCACCCCGATTATGGACCTGGCCGAGGGGTTGAAAAAAGTGGCGGCCGGCGACCTGAACCATACCATTGAACGGCTGGCCGACGACGAACTCGGCGAGCTGGTCAGTTCGTTCAACAAAATGACCAGCGACCTTCGCACGGGCAGAAAGCAGATTGAGGCCTCCACGGCCATGCTGGCCCGGCAGCGCGACGAAATTGAAGGGCGCCGGCTGTACATGGAGACCGTACTGGATAACATCTCCACCGGGGTCATCTCCTTAAACGCCAACGGCATCATTACCACCATCAACAAGTCCGCGGAAAAAATGCTGTCGATCACTCAAGATGGAATCATCAGCCGGCACTACTCCAGCGTGTTAAGCGGGCGATACCTGCAGCTGGCCAAAGACTGTGTCGAGCGGATAACACGGCTGGGAGAAAACACGCTGGTCTTCCCCATGCGGCTGACCGTGGGCGGGCAGCCCCGCAGCTTCATGATGTATTTAAGCGCCCTGCGGCAGGATCAGGCCAACGCCTATATGGGCATGGTCCTGGTGATGGATGACCTGACTGAACTGGAAAGGGCCCAGCGCATGGCTGCCTGGCGGGAAGTCGCCCGACGGATCGCCCATGAGGTTAAAAATCCCCTGACACCCATTTCCCTCTCCGCCCAGCGGCTGAAGAAGAAATTCGCCGCGACGGCCAATGACAAGGTTTTTGATGAATGCATCAGTACCATTCTCGACTACGTGGATATTATCCGTAACCTGGTCAACGAATTTTCCGCCTACGCCAAATTTCCCACGGCCAACCCCTCCCCCTGCGATCTGCTGTCGATTATCCGGGAAACCACCGCCCTCTATACCGAAAGCGACAGCGAACTCCGTTTTACCGTCAACGCCCCGGAATCGGCTCCGCCGGTAAACCTGGACCGCCGGCAGATCAAACAGGCGTTGATAAATCTTATTGACAATGCTATTGCTGCCATGAAAGGCGTCGGTGATATTATTATCACGGTCACCTTCGATACCCTGGCCGGCATGGTGCGTCTGGAGTTTGCCGATACCGGCGAAGGGATTCCGGACGAGGAAAAGGTCAATATGTTCGAGCCCTATTTCTCTACCAAAAAGTCCGGCATGGGCCTGGGGCTGGCCATCGTCAATTCCATTCTTACCGACCATGGCGGCACGATCAGCGTCCAGGACAACGATCCCGTTGGCACCAAGTTTATTATCGAGTTGCCGTTGTAAGACTATGACCATGATCGGCATAACCGTCATACAGGATTAACCATGTTTCCGACCGTACTGATTGTTGATGACGAACCATCGATTTTGCAGCCGTTTGAAGGACTGCTGACGGACGAAGGGTTTGAAGTGATAACCGCGTCCAATGGATACGAGGCGCTGAAAATCATCGGGCAGGACCCGCCGGATATTGTTCTTCTGGACATCTGGATGCCGGGCATCGACGGCATTGAAACCCTGAAGGAAATCCGGGCCAC
Organism: Thermodesulfobacteriota bacterium; assembly: GCA_040753795.1. Taxonomy (NCBI): domain Bacteria; kingdom Pseudomonadati; phylum Thermodesulfobacteriota; species Thermodesulfobacteriota bacterium. The sequence continues at coordinate 322,186 of JBFMDX010000004.1, read as the reverse complement.
CAACCCCCACATCCCGGTCATCATGGTCACGGGGCACGGCACCATTGAAACCGCCGTAAACGCCACCAAAATCGGGGCTTTTGATTTCATCGAAAAGCCGATTTCCATCGACAAGGTTATCGTGGAAATCAACAACGCCCTGAACTTCCGTCGGCTGGAAGAGGAAAACCGGTACCTGCGAACCAAAGCCCTGAAAGAAAACGCCATCGACGGCAACAGCCCGGCCACCCTCGAGTTGAAACGACAGATTGCCGTCGCGGCCCCGTCCGATGCCTGGATACTGATCACCGGTGAAAACGGTTCCGGCAAGGAAATGGCGGCCAGAATGATTCACCTGCTCAGCCCCCGGGCGGAAGAACAGTTCGTCGACATCAACTGCGCCGCCATCCCGGACAATCTCATCGACCGGGATCTGTTCGGCCACGAGAAAAACCCCGCCGACAAGTCGGCTACCAAGTCTTCGGGGAAAATCGAGCTGGCCAATAACGGCACGCTGTTTCTGGATGAAATCGCCGACATGAACTCAAACACCCAGGCCAGACTCATGCGCGCTCTGCAGGAGCAGAAGGTTCAGCGTCTCGGCAGCACCCGGACGCTGGCCGTCAACGTCCGGGTCATCGCTTCCACCAATAAAGATCTGGAAAGCGAAATCAGGGAAGGCCGGTTCCGGGAAGACCTTTATTACCGCCTCAATGTGATTCCCATTGAAGTTCCACCATTACGGCATCGCCTGGAGGACATCCCCGAACTGATCCGGATTTTTCTGGAAAAACAGGCTCAACAGAAACACCTGCCGCCAAAAAAACTGACGGAAAAAGCCGTCGACCTGCTCTGTCACTATCACTGGCCGGGCAATGTCCGGGAGCTGAAAAACCTCATGGAAAGACTGACCATCATGACGGATGCGGAAACGATCGACGCCGGCGATCTTCCGGCCCCGTACAATCCGGAAAATGTCGGCGCCCCCAAATCAGCCCAGAACCCCTTCTTCTCCTATGAAACCCTTAAGCAGGCCCGGAACGCTTTTGAAAAAGAATTCGTAAAAAGCAAGCTGCTGCAGAACGACAGCAATATCACCAAAACGGCTAAGGCCATCGGCGTCGGCCGGAGTTATATCCAACAGAAGCTCAAAGAGCTGGAAAGGAAATGAGCCTCAAGATCATCGGCGGCAGGTGCAGGGGCAGGTCACTGGTCTCTCCCAGGGGAATGGCCGTTCGCCCTACCGCCGGTCGCGTCCGGGAAGCCATCTTCAACATCCTTTTTTCCCGGATTGACAACGCCGTCGTGCTTGACCTGTTCGCCGGAACCGGCGCCATGGGCATTGAGGCGTTGAGCCGGGGGGCGGCCCGGGCCGTTTTTGTCGACAGCAGACCGGAGGCCCTGGCTGTTATCAGACAAAACCTTCAGGCCTGCGGCCTGTCGTCAGCGGCCGGAATCATCCGCCAGGACGCGACCCGAAATTTGTCCGGACTGGTCCACCTGCAGCTGATGTTCGACATTGTCTTCATGGATCCGCCCTATAACCGTGACACGGTCGGAAAAGCCCTGGCGGCCCTTGCCGGAACCGTACTTCTGAAACCCGGTTCGATGGTCGTTCTGGAACATTCGCCCCGGGAACCGGCGGAGGAAGAAAGCGGCCGCTTTCATCTGCTGGATCAACGGCGTTACGGTCAAACGGTCGTTTCTTTTCTGGAGTATGGGACAAATTAACCAACAAGGAGAGCCCCAATGAAAATCGCCATCTATCCGGGATCATTTGATCCAATCACCAACGGCCATCTGGACATTGTCAGAAGAGGACTGGATATTTTCGATAAAATTATCGTGGCCGTGCTTCACAATCCGGCCAAAAAAGCGCTCTTTACCGTTGAGGAGCGGATCGAGATGATCGAGCAGAGCCTGGCCGACCTGCCCGGCGCCGAAGCGGACTCCTTTGAAGGCCTGCTGATCGATTATGCCGCGCAGAAAAAAGCGGCCGTCATTCTGCGGGGCATGCGGGCGGTATCGGATTTTGATTATGAGTTCCAGCTGTCCCTGATGAACCGGCGGTTAAACCGTGACATTCAGACCATTTTCCTGGTGACCGGTCTGCGATGGATTTTTACCAGTTCCTCCATTATCAAGGAAGCGGCCTCGTTCGGCGGCGATGTGTCCGGCATGGTACCGCCGTTCGTGGAAGAACGGCTGATCAGAAAAATCGCGGAAACCCGCGGTAAACAGGCGGGATAAAAATCGCCCTGTCCGTCAGGAGGGAACGCGCCAGCCCTGCTCACCGATCAGCTTGACAAAACGGCACCCGCCCAGTTCCGTGGCCCGCACCCGGCCGTTGGGTTCCTTGACCAGTTTGATCAACTGCTGGGAAGCCTCCCCCCCCACCGGAACCACCAGCCGTCCGCCGACGGCCAGCTGGTTCACCAGGGCCGCCGGTATCTCCGGAGCACCGGCCGTTACGATAATCGCGTCAAAGGGACTTTTCTCCGGCCAGCCGAGCGTGCCATCCGAATACCGGGTGACGATATTATAATAACCCAGACGGTCAAACAGGGAGCGCGCCTGCAGAAAAAGCGAATGTTTACGTTCGATGGTGTAAACCCGGTAAGCGATCTGGGCGATAATGGCCGCCTGATACCCCGATCCGGTGCCGATTTCCAGCACCCGGTCTTTTTTGCCCAGCTGCAGGGCCTGGGTCATTTCAGCGACGATATAAGGTTGGGAAATGGTCTGCTGTTCGCCGATGGGCAGGGGGTGATCTTCGTAGGCCTTGTCCATAAACGCTTTGCTGACGAACAGATGCCGGGGAACCCGGCTCATGGCCTCCAGCACCTGGAAATCGGATATGCCCCGGTTCATCAACTGGTTGCTGACCATCAGTTCCCGGCGGCGGGCGTATCGGATATCATCTTTTTCCATAAAGCGGCTATATCTTATAAATCGTCCGCTTTTCCGTTATAATGATATCGACATACCGATCGATGGAACCTTTGGGCACCTGCTGAATAATCTGGTCCTCAAACGCCAGGGATACCTTCCGGGTAGTGGCCGGAAGCCGCGGAATCAACTTGTCGTAAATGCCGGATCCCAGACCGATGCGGGCCCCTTTTTCATCAAACACCAGGCCCGGGATAATGGCGATTTCGATACTGTCCACCGGAACCATTCGGCAGCGCTTCGGGTCCGGGGCCACGTCCTGCTCCTCCGTGGAAATCAGGTCGGTTTCCGGATTGTCCACCTTCAGCAGCTGCACCTTTTTATTTCTGGCGTCATAGAACGGCATGACGACAATTTTATTGAAAAGATAGCAATGCTTGACAATCCGCTGGGTATCGACTTCGCCGGATCGGCTGACATACATCAGCGCCACATGGGCCTCCACGAAATTAGCGAATTCCATGAGTCGTTTTTCGATCAGCCGGCTTTTGGCCGACACCTCTCCCTTGGAAAAAGACCCCAGTTTTTTGGCAATATCATTGCGGATTTCTTTTTTGATTTCTTTCACGTCATCCATGGGTTACCTTCAATCCTCTCGTAGAATTTGGCGTTTTGTATTAATCTTTCTAAATATGACAAAAATAGAATAAAGTCAAGCTGATAATAATCTATTGACTCCAACGGGGGGTTATGATAGAAAAAATAAGTTTACATAGCGAAATAACGCCTGCAGTTCATGGAACCGCCTAAAATTTAAGCACGAAACTACCGAAAACAATGCTTGACATAAAATTTATCAGACAGAACCTGGAAATCGTCAAAAAATCCCTGGGAAACCGAAAAGAAAATCCCGGAATTATTGATGAATTTGTTTCTTATGACGAAAAGCGGCGGGACCTTCTGGCCCGGAGCGAAGACCTTCGCCACCGGAGAAACGTTGCCTCCGACGCCATCGCCCGCAGCAAAAAAAACGGCCAGGACGCGACCGCCCTGATCACGGAAATGCGGGAGGTCTCCAACCAAATCAAGGAAATAGAGGAAGCGCTTGCCGGCAACGAACAGGCGGTTTCCGAACTGCTGATGCGCCTGCCCAACATTCCCCACGACTCGGTCCCGGTCGGCAGCAGCGAGGAAGACAATCCCGTCGTCAAAACCGTGGGTGCCCCCCCGGCTTTTGATTTTACGCCCCTGGCTCACTGGGATCTGGGAGAGGCCCTGGGCATCATCGACTTTAAACGGGCCGCCAAAATCGCCGGCGCCCGGTTTCCCCTGATGACCGGCGCCGGTGCCCGGCTGGAAAGAGCCCTGATCAACTTCATGCTGGACATTCACACCCGGGAGCACGGCTACCGGGAATGTTTGCCGCCGTTTATCGTCAACCGGAAGACCATGACCGGCACCGGTCAGCTGCCGAAGTTTGAAGCCGACCTGTTCAAGCTGGAAAACTGGGATTTTTACCTGATCCCCACGGCGGAAGTACCGGTAACCAATATTTACCAGGATGAGATCTTGTCCGAAAAAGACCTGCCCGCTAAATTCGCCGCCTATACCCCCTGTTTCCGCTCGGAGGCGGGTTCTTACGGTAAAGACACCCGGGGGCTGATCCGGCAGCACCAGTTCAACAAAGTGGAGCTGGTAAAACTGGTTTTGCCGGAGCACTCCTACCAGGAACTGGACAGTCTGCTGGCCAACGCCGAAGAGATCCTGCGGCGCCTGGGACTGGCCTACCGGGTGGTGTCTTTGTGTACCGGCGACCTGGGTTTTTCATCGGCCAAGACCTATGATCTGGAGGTCTGGTTTCCAGCCCAGCAGAAATACCGGGAAATTTCATCATGCAGCAACTTTGAGAGTTTTCAGGCCCGGCGGGCCAACATCCGGTTCAAACGGGACGGCCAGAAAGGCACGGAGTTCGTGCATACGCTCAACGGCTCCGGCCTGGCCGTGGGCCGAACCCTGGCGGCGGTGCTGGAAAACTATCAGAACCGGGACGGCTCCGTTACCATTCCGGAGACGCTTCGGCCCTACATGGACTCCCTGGAAACGCTATCATGCTAAATCCGACCGATTTTCCCGCGGACATAAGAGACCACCTGATCCCGAAAAAACGGGGGGCGCTGCTGTATCGCTGCATCGGCTGCGACAAGACCCACGGCATCGAAAGACTCCTGTACACCTGCCCGGACTGCGGCAGCGTGCTGATGATCGAAGACAGTCAGTTTGAACGGTTGAAGGAAATCCCGGGACCGGACTGGCGCCGGATTTACGATTTTCGAAAAAGCCTCAACCTGCCCGCCCTCAAGGGGGTGTATCTCTTTCACGAATTCATCGGGCCCGACATGCCCCTGGATGCCATTGTCTGGCTGGGAGAAGGCCGCACACCGGTTATTGAAGCCAGTCCGGCGCTGCAGCGGAAAGTGGGCTTTCGTTTCTTCTTTAAAAATGAGGGCCAGAACCCCAGCGCCTCTTTCAAAGACCGGGGCATGGCCAGTGCCTTCTCCCGCATCAACTATCTGCTGCAAAACGGCAGCCTGGCCGACGTGCTGGCCGTGTGCGCTTCCACCGGAGACACCTCCGCGTCGGCCGCCCTTTACGCGGCCTATTTAAAACCACGGATAAAATCGGCGGTTCTGCTCCCCCACAAAAAGGTCACCCCGCAGCAGCTTTCCCAGCCCCTGGGAAACGGCGCGGCGGTGTTTGAAATCCCCGGGGTCTTCGATGATTGCATGAAGGTGGTGGAGGAGTTGTCGGAAACCTACAACGTTACCCTGCTCAATTCCAAAAACGCCTGGCGCATTCTCGGCCAGGAATCCTACTCCTATGAAATCGCCCAGGATTTTTCCTATGACCTGACCGATAAAGTGGTGGTGGTGCCCATCGGCAACGCCGGCAATATCACCGCCATCATGAGCGGGTTCCTCAAGTTCTTTCAGACCGGGATCATCACCGCCCTGCCGAAAATCATCGGGGTGCAGTCCAGCCACGCCAACCCGGTGTTCCGTTACTACCGGGAACCGGATCCGGCCCGGCGGAAATTTGTCCCGGTGGAGGTGAAATCCAGCGTGGCCCAGGCCGCCATGATCGGCAACCCCGTATCCATGCCCCGGGTCATTCATCTGGCCAAGCGATACGAAGCCGTCGGCGGCGGCAACAAGATTTTTATCACCGAAGTGACCGAGCAGCAGATCATGGACTGGCAGCTGATCGCCAACCGCCACGGCAACATCGTCTGCACCCACGGCGGAGAAAGCCTGGCCGGGCTGGCGGCCGCCATCCGGGACAACCTGGTCGGCCCCAACGAAACGGCCATTCTGGACTCAACCGCCCATGCCCTGAAATTCGCCAACTTTCAACAGATGTATTTTGACAACTGTTTCCCTCCTTCATATAACGTAACGCCCGATCCCGAACTGATCAATACGCCCCAACTGGTCACCATTCCGGAAGCAGCCGCTTCGACCGACGGAAAAAAACCGGCGAACCGCCTGATAAAGGAAACCGCCCGGGAAATCGCCCGGCGCCTGCAGTTGACGACAAAAGAATAAGGATAAAAACAATGAGACCCTTTTTCTGGTTATCGGTTGTTTTGATTCTGATCATCACCGGCTGCGCCACGACGGAAACAAAAAACAAAATCGAAGCCGAGCAGGTCCGCAAGCTGGGAGAAGCCTACCTGGCGGAAAAAAAATATGTCGCGGCCTACCGGGAACTGCAGAAGGCCATGGAACTGGATCCCACGGATGCCCATGTTCATTACGACATGGGCAATTTTTACTATGAAAAGAAAAAGTTTGACACGTCCATCGAATATTATCAGAAGGCCCTGGTCCTCAAACCCGACTTTTCTTCCGCCCGGAATAATCTGGGCGCGATTTACATGGAGTTAAAAGAGTGGGACAAGGCCATCGAAACCCTGGAGCCCTTGGTGGACAACTATCTTTACGCCACGCCCCATTTTCCTCATTTGATGATCGGCCAGGCTTACTTTTACAAGGGAGACTTTCGCAAGGCCCTGGAACATTTTCAGGCCAGCCGGGAGTTGAAGCCGGATTACCCCTTTTCAGCCCACTGGATGGGCAAAACCTATCTGGAAATGAGAAACCCGGAAAAAGCCGTTCAAAGCCTGGAAGAAGCGGTGAAAATCAAATCCAACATCCCTGTTTTCCATTATGATCTGGGCCGGGCTTATGCCGCCGCGGGAAACTACAAAAAAGCGGAGGAATCCTTTGACAGGGCCGCATCCACAACCACCGAAGATCAGTTGAAAAAAGACGCCCTGGAGCAGCTGCGACAGGTGCGGAAAAAAACCTGCGGCAGATAGCAACAAGACGCCTCGTCATGCCGGCCAGCGGAGCGTGAGCCGGCATCCAGTGAAGCCGCCGGCTTAAGCACAATCCTCCTCGTCACCCCGGACTCCAATCCGGGGTCCAGAAAAGATGAATAATATAAAATTTTGGTTCTTCTCCAAATTAGTTGGTACGGAGGGGCCAAGGATTCAAGGGATCGAGGGGCCAAGTGTTTGTTATTGATAGATTATATAATCACCTCTATCAATTCTCTATTAGCGCTATGTTCTTTTCCCCTGGCAAGTCGTTTTTCCAAATGATGCCGGAACCACCCGTGAATAATGGCCGGGCTTCAATCCCTCATCGAGGTTTAACGCATTCGTCAGGGTTCATTACGGTTGTTCACTTGGCCCCTTGAATCCTTGACCCCTTGAACCCTACCGAAACCCATCGGCTCAACCAGGAAAATTATGCAGTTTTATAGTCCAACTAATCGGGAGATGATCCAAAATTTTATGCTGGATGCCGGCTCGGGGGCCGGCATGACGAGGAGGAAGTTTCAGACAAGATAAAAACGACTGCTGTCAGTTTGACACTGGATTCTGGTGTACGTCCCGGAATGACGACGAAGAGAAGATGAGTCACAAACATAAAAAGAGCGGCCGTTTCCGGCCGCTCTTTTTTGTTTATTGTGTGTTCTTCTATCGGTTAATTACGGACAAGGCCATGGCACCAGGAAAGGATCCAAACAATTGCTATCCCAAGGCGATGGGTCCAAACTGTCTTCGTCGACTACCATATAACCCGGACCATATCGTAATATTCCGATGGCTTCCGTACCATAAACAACCACCGAGGCCCGAACCTCCACTTTTGTCCAGCATGAGTATAATTTCTGCTGAACAAAATTGAATTCGGCTACCCCATACTCGTCGGTAACGACAAACGCAGGCACCGTACCGGCGGTGGCTTTGGCCGGGTCTAAAACGCCATTGTTCTGTCCGGGGAACAGGCCCACATCCTCGCCGGGATCCAGTACTTCGTTCCGGTTTATGTCTTCGTTGGGATAATAATTGAAACAGCACAGTTGCCACCCGCCATCAATCCAACCCGTATAGTATCCCAACGGCCAGACACTTAAATTAACGGTCGCGCCAGCCACCGGGTTGCCGTTGGAATCAGACACCAGAACCGACATGGCGCTTTTGTAGGTGCTCAAGTTGTATTCTTCCAGCTTGGTCGGCCCGCCGATGGATACTGAACTGGCCGAACCGCCGACCACCACCTGGGCCGCATCCACCTTTTCGATATTAATGAAGTTGGCGGAAAGGCCCTCATCCGTCAACTGGTCTCCCTTGATCTGGACGTCATCAACCAGAGTCAAAGTCGCCGGGGCGACGACGCCTATTTTATACACCCAGTCATTGAACTGGGATCCGGTCACCAGAATCCGGTCTCCGACCGCAAAACCATCGGCGGCAAAGTCCCCGAAAGCCCGCGTTATGGTCTTGCCAAGGCTGGTGAAGGCAAAGCAGTTGGCCTGGGGACGGGTCTCAGCCGGAACCCATGGGGCGGCGTTATTCGCATCCAGGAGCTTGGCAACGCACAACACGCCGTTTGAATCCGAAGGCAGGCTGCCGGCGTAAAATGTTGCCGAGGCCTGGCCGAACGCGTCCGAATAAATCAGCGCCGGATTGATATACTCGCCGCTGCCGGTGGTGTTGACAAGCGTCAAGCGGACCGGGGCGCCGCTGACCACCTGGTTGGCCGCGTTGGTCACTTTAATGGACAGATTGGACACGGAACTGACTGTACCGGAACTGGGCGCGATGACCGTCGGCAAGGCCTGGATGGTCACATTGAGGGCTCCACTGGATGGAGCCGCGATCGCGACCTGCAGGGAATCGTTGATCGAGCTGTCCGTTGCGTCTTCGGCGTTTAAGATGGCGACACACGGGAACGCCGGGGTCGCCAGTGTAAACGCGACTACATTTGTCACGGGATCCGGGCTGGCGGTCAGGACCGTGCTGTTGTTGCCGCTAACGGCCGTGAGGCTTGTCAGTGATCCGGCGGAGGTGGAAATCTTCACGTTGTTTCCGCCCGGGCTGCGTACCCACAGGTCGACCGTACTGCTGGTGTTGGCGCCAATGGTGGTGTCAGCCGAAACCAGTTTGGTGATGGTGACAACCGCCCCTGCCGGTTCATTGGTCAGGGCGACGGTGGCCGCCAGGGTCAGGGTGGTCGCGGTGACAGTGGTCACGTCAAAAACCCCGTTGTTCGCCGGGTTAGCGGCGCCGGTTACATAAATCACATTACCCGCGGCAAAACCGTCGGTCACAAACGATCCGCCCACATCAGCCCGGGTGATGGTGTCGGGATTAAGATCATTAAAGGCGAACACATTGTTCGGCCCGGCAACGGTGTTGCTTTTTGATAAAAATTCAAAGGCCTGACCGCTGACAGTAACATTTTGAGTCGCTTCAGCGCCCAGGGACGTTACGGCCAGCGTGACCGGTTCGGGGCCGGGATTATTACCCGTGACCGTAACTGTAAACTTGCCGTTCACATCGGTGGTCCCGGTCAGGGTGGCGGTGCCGGTTCCCGCAGTCCCGGCCATCTTTAAAAGGACGCTGGCGCTGCCGGTACTGGACTGGTTAATCACCACCTGCGCGCCAAAAATACCGACACCCCCGGCATCCTGAACCGTCACCGTCAGGGTGGCGCTGGAGGGAACTGGCAATCCCTGAAGGGCGGTGCTGTTTATCGTCAGAAGAATCTTTGTCCCGTTCAACTGCACGGGAATCGTGGCCGTCAGATTGGGCGGCGCGGTAGCGGTTATGGTTACCGTCTGGTTGGTCTTGTCATAAGCGCCGGAAGTAAACTCAATTGCCGCCTGCCCGTTTTCATCCGTTAAAACTGTTGCGGCGCTGATCTGACCGGCGGAAGCGGAGAAGGTGACGGGAACCCCGACCATCGCCGCCCGGTTTTCATCAAGGGCAGTGGCGGTTATGGTGGCGCTGTCCTGGTTGTTGGTTTTTACCGATGTCTGTGAGGTGGCGATGGTCAGGTATCCGACATCGGCCGTCACATTGATTACAAGCGTGGCGGTGGCAGTGCCGGAAGTAGCCGTTATGGTCGCCTGGCCATAGGTATTTCCGCCGGTAAACGTGGTGGTAACCCGGCCGCCGACGGTAACCGCGGTGGTGGGACTGATCGTGCCGGAACTTGTCGTAAAGCTGACGGGATTGCCATCACTTACCGCCAGGCCGCTGCTGTCTCTTACAATAGCCGTTATGGTAGATTGCCCGCCGGCACCTACTGCGGTGGAGCTGGCACTTAACGTTATGCTGGCCGGCGTGGTCGGGGTCGGTACATTCCCCTCTCCAACAGTCATGGTCAGCCGCCCGGTACCCGCTCCGCAGGTAGCCACTATCTCGACCGTACCATCTCCTTCTGCTGTAAAAAAAGTCGTTGCGATACCGTTACTCGTCTGAACATCCCATGTATCACTCAACGATCCGACAGCCCAGGAGTCTGTTCCTACCAGTTCAAAAGAAACATATGTTCCATCCGCCACCGGCACGCCGTTGCTGTCTGTGACCGTGGCGGTTATAGTTGTAACGCTTCCAACAACAACTTCTGTTTCTTCAGCTGTTACGGTTACCTGTGGGGCCGTATTGACCACAGTAATATCTACCGTGGCCAAAACACCTTCACAATCGGCAACAATATGAACCAGGCCTGCAGCCCATGATTCACCATATGCCGACAAAATAAAGGTTGCCACCCCATCTATCGTATTTTGAAAACTACTTGGCTCAATTGTCACATCACCTTCGCCTGACTCATTAAGGTGAACTGTCGTCCCATCGGCTACTGGTTTCCCTTTTTTATCTTTTACTGTAGCTGTAAGCGTTACCGTGGAGTTAGACGCAAGCGTCGTATTGCTGACCCAGAGGGTTATCTTGGCCGGGGTCCCGGCTACGCCGCCGTCATCCGTGTCATTGGGCCCGCCGCTGTCGCCGCTGCAGCCCGCACCCAGCAGCGCCACCAAAAGCAAAATCATTACTGTCCATAACCAGTGTTTTGATTTCTTCATCATACGAATGTCCTCTCTTACTTGGCCTGACACGGCATTAACATAACCTGTATGGTGTTAGCGTGTATTTTATTGAACCTGTTTGCTTTCATCCTTACCCGTCATCATTCCAGCCGGATAATGGTCGGGGTGATAAAAATCAGCAGCTCCGAATTCTCGCTGGACCGGGACTGATGTTTAAAAAGAAAACCCAGCAACGGAATTTTGGAAAGATACGGAACGCCGCTTTCCCCTTCTTTTTCCGTGGACTGGATGATACCGCCGATAACAATGGTATCGCCGTCATTGACCAGCAGTTCGGTGGTGGCCTCCTTGGTGTTCAGCGGCGGCTCGTCAAACGATCCCTGTTCCCCGACTTCTTTTTCCTCAATATGAATATTCATGGATATCCGGTTGTCCGGCGTCACCTGCGGGGTGACCTCAAGTTTAAGATCGGCATCTTTGAATTCCGTATCGGCTTCACCCTCATCAACCGTGGTATAGGGAATTTCCTGGCCCTGGGATATGGTGGCCTTCTTTTTGTTCAGCGTAACAACCCGGGGGCTGGAGATAATTTTGACCTGCCCGACTGTTTCCATAAGGGAAAGCCAGGCGCCCAGAGAAAACGGTGTGCCGGTGATCCGGGTAAAATTAAATCCCAGAATATTGGAGGCGGCGGCGGCCGGGTTGTTCATGGACACACCATAATTATATATGCCGCCCAGATCGCTTTCATAGGTCCCGGGGGTATTTTCCATGCCCCATTCCACGCCGAATTCACGTGAGAAGGTGGTGCTGGTTTCCACGATCCGGGCGTTGATCATCACCTGGGGCGTAACCTTATCGATTTCCTTGATGATTTGCCGGGCCATATCCAATTTTTCCTGGATATCCGTCATAATCAACTGGTTGGTCCGCTCATCCACCTTGGCATGCCCCTTTTCCGGTGTCAGAATATCGGTAATATGCGGCAGAATATCCTGGGAGGCATTCGCGTAACTGATGGGGAAATATTCGGTAACCAGGGGAGCCAGTTGCTCCTGGGTTGTTTTCAACTCCTGCTCGGCGGCCATGGCGGCCCGTTCGGCTTCCTTTTGTTTTAAAATGGTCTCCTTGGTGGAAATGCGAACGATCCCGTCGTGTTCCATCATGCCCAGGTTGTTCATTTCCAGGATCAAATCCAGGACCTGGTCCCATGGAACCGGATTGACGAAGCTCAATGTAACGCTGCCCATGACCCCTTCGTCAATGGCAAAGTTTTTACCGCTGACATCTTTTAAAATGCGAATCACGTTGCGGATGTCGGTCTTGTAAAACTCCAGGGCAATGGGTTCACCGGTGTATACCTTTTTCCTGCCGGGCATCGTTGCCGGTGCCTCCTCCGCCGCGACCGTCGATTCCTCTTCCACGACGACTTCAGGTTCGGCCGCGATTTCCGGCTCTTCCGCCGCTGCCGATTCCGAAGCCGTCATCTCCTTCCGGTCCGCTCCGGTTTCGGTGTCCGCTGCCGGGGTCGATTTTGGTTCTTCGGCAATAACCGTTTCACCGGTTGGAATGACCACTTTCTGTGCCGGGTCGGCCGACACGGAAGAACGGTCAAAATGAACCAGGATCATATTCCCCTGCTGTTCCGTTTTATAGCCGACCTCTTCTCTCAAGTTGATGTCCAGCACCGAAATGCCCTTGGCTTTCATGGCCGGCGTCTGCAATGGCATAATGGAATTAATGGCACTGTCAAAACGGGTGGTGATGAGCGGCCGCTGCCGGAAGCTGAGGATATCAGCACCCTGAAGCGTCAGCCGGACCTTGTTGGCTCCGGTTCTGGTCAGCTCAAATTCAACCGGCCGGGTCGTACCGATGCTGACGGTGGATTTACCCTGCTCATCAATAAAGTCAATGCGGTTTACCAGGGCCGTCCGACCGTATGACTCGGAGGAAACACTGGCCGCCTTGGCCGCGACTGGCGGTGCCGATTCTTCTTCCGCCGCAACCGGCGCCGGAGTTTCCTCTTCCGTTATCGCCGGCGAGGCCGCTTCTTCAGCGGAACCGGACGAAGGAGCGACGGCGGCGGTCTCTTCGGTTTTAACCTGGGCCGGGCGATCCTGTTCCACCGGGGCCTGGGCTACTTTCGCCGAATTACCGACATAAACCATCAGCCCATCGGCCACCGGAACGACCTTGTAATCCTTCAAATAAGCCGGCTTGGCGTCTATAACCACTCGCACATAGCCCTCATGGCCTAAATAGCGGACCTGCTGAACGATATCCGACTTGACAAGCAGACGCTGCTCTTTTTTGGCGGAACTGGTTAATCCGACCAGGTCCACCACAATCCGAGGCGGGCCAGTCAGCGTAAAACGCTTATAATTTTTGATGGTTCCGTCGGCTTTCATCCGAACCGTAACCTGACCCGCTTCCTCTGTCACATCCACCTTTTCCAGGCGGGTTGCTGCCGCGCCGGTTGGCACCGGAGTCGCTTCTTCAACGGAAGGGGCGGCTTCTTCATCCAATACAGGCGGAGATTCTTCTTCGGTGACGGTATCCTGGGCCGTATTTTTCGCAGCAGCGGCCTGTCCTTCGGCTACCCTGGGAAAAACCAGCTGCAAGGAAGTCTCATCGTCTCCACGGCGCGCTTCACAGGCGGCTCCCGGATTTTTGATCGGCACGACTATTTTCGATGGCCCACCTTTCACCAGTTCAATCGCCTGAACACTGCCAATGACTTCATTATCAACCGGATATTCGGAGGAAGACAGGGAAAGACCTGAATCAGGGAAATAAAGAACCTTGGCCTGCTGAAGAGGCGGCTCCGCCAGGGTATAATCAATGGGATGATTGGCCTGGATGGAAATGACAATCGCATCAGCGGTCTCTTCGATGCTGATACCGGTAATCAGGTTACCGCCGGCGGGCGCTTCCCGCCCGGTTGCCGCTTCCCCCGTCTCCGTTGACGACGGCACGGTTTCCGTGGTTGCGCATCCATACATGCCCAGCGCCGCAAGGAAAATTCCCAGAAAACATACGACTGCTCTTAACTTCCATTTTTTTGCTGATTTTGTTATCATATCTAGTCTCCAGCCGGTTTCTGAAGTTTTAATACCGTCTTCGATTGTCGCGTTCCGATATTCTCCGCGATAACAATCCTGTCTGATTCTATCTTTTCAACCGTACCTGAATTCAATCCGATATAGGTGCCTTCTTTGACCACGTATCCTTTGCCGCTGGCATCGGTTACAATCGCCCGGTTGCCGGTCTGCGCCTGAATAATGCCTTCCAGCGTCAGCTGGCCGATATCGATTTTCTCCAGTTCCGTTATGAATTTTCGCTGCTGCCGGTCCGGGCTTGTCGTCATCGCCACTCCGGTTTTTTCTTTTTGAAACAACGGGGCAAAGGGGTTGAATGTGTCACTGCCTTCTTCTTCACCGCCCGTTCCCGTGCCCTCCTGGTCGTATCCCAGAAGATTGCTGTCTTCCGAACCGCCTTCGGCGCCCTCTTTCACCCCCAGATCAATGACAGGCGGTGCGGGCTGATCTGTTTCCGCCAGGCCTTCCGGTGCTGATTGCACAGGATCCCGGCTTTCGGCCACAACCAAATCCGAAGGTGCGGTCTTAGGCTTTTCTCCAGGGATTGCCGGTTCCTGCTGCTTTATGTCTCCGGCTTCCCGGGTAACGGCTTCCATCTCTGCCTTCTTTTCTTCAGATAACAGGGGCTCCGGCGTGGAAGCCTGCCCGCCGTCGACCGGCGCTGGTTCCGATTGCGGCTGTTGCTTGACACCTTCTGGGATCTCTGCTTTTCCCGATGATGCCGGAACAGCGGCGGGTGCCTCGGAACGGGGTTTGTCCTGCGGCTTCTTGTCCGCTGCGGTTTCTTGTTGAGGCGCCGCTCCCGGAATTTTCCGGACGACTTCCTTTGTCTGTTTCTTGTTTTCAGAAGTGTCGGTTTTCCCCTTGCCGCCGCACCCGAAAACAAGAAGGCACGCCACACAGCCCAAGAAAACACCTGCGCTAAATTTACGGAAACTTTTCATCTGGCTCATAATTATTTCTTCTCTTCAGTCTTTTCCTTTGATTCAGCCTTGTTTTCCTTGTCTTTATCTTTGTCTTTGTCTTTTTTGCCCTTACCGCCCTTCTTTCCCGTATCGGCTGTTTTTGCCTTTTCGGCCTCTGAAAGGAACCGGTATGTCGCGGCCGTACACTCAACATTGATCAGCCCGGGGGTGGTTGTAGCAACCGCACCTTTTTTACCGCCACCGCCGCCCTTGGTTGACAGCGACATATTGATATTCTTTATGTTTACCACGCGCGACATTTCGGAGACCTTGCCAAAGAATGATCGCAAACGATCGTAGGTGCCGCTTATGGAAATGGCAACCGGTATTTCTGCGTAAAAATCACGGAAAATCTCTCCCTGAGGCGCAAACCGGTTAAACAAAAGACCGGTATTGCGGCCGGCCGCCGATATGTCTCCCAGGAGCGTAGGAATTTCCTGCTTATCCGGCAGGGCGTTCATTACCACCTGAAACTCTTCCTGCTTTTTCGCCCAGTCTTCTTTCAAACCTTCCAGAGCGGCTGCTTTCTGTTTGGCCTCAAGGAGCAGCTTTTCCGTATCGCTGATTTTTTTCTCAACAACGGCAATTTTTTCATACAACGGCTTTATGGATAGAAAAACGAACCCGGCTATTAAAAGCGCAAAAATTACAATGCCGATCAGGGTCCGCTGCAACTTGGTGAGTTTCCCCAGCTGTTCAAACAGGGGCTGCATTTTTGAGCTGTAGGCTTCAAGGTTTTTTTTCATTGGGCTTTCCTAATATATTATGCCGACTTGGAACACTGCAGAGAAAACTTCTTTAATTTTAACCCGGATTGATCAACTGCCACCAAGTCCTTCAGGACCACGCCTGAAAAAAAGGTGCTTTTTTCAATCCGCGACATAAATACGGCCACCGTCCTGTTATCAATCGCGATCCCGTCAATGCTGATGCCTCCGCCCTTCTCGCTGACGCTGGTAATCCACATATTTTCCTTGACGGTTAAATCCATCAGCGCGTTCATCAGATCGACGGCATCCTTTCTGTCCTTTTTCAGCTGCTCCATGACCTTCAGCTTCTGCTCAAGGACGGCCAGCTGGGCTTTGATCTTGTCCACTTCCTGGACTTTATCCTGGTATTCCTTGAGTTCCTTTTCTTTTACGGCAAGGCGGTCACTCAAATGGGAAAGACTGGAAGCCAAATGGAAATGATAAAATGACAGCGCCACCGCGACAAAAACAAAGAACAGCACGAAAACAGACAACTGCCTTCGAATATTCTCTTTTTTCCTTGCCGCACGATAGGGGAGAAGGTTGGTTTTAATCATTTATCGCCGATCCTTCTAATTGCAGTTCCCAGACATATTGCCGCCTGGGGGGCCATTTGTTTTATGTATGCCATATCAAACTGGCTGTCTTTTAGCTGAAAGGCCTTGAACGGATCCATCACTTCTACTTGAGAAGACGCCTGAGATGCCAGCAGCTGCCTGAATTCCTTGATATTGGCCCCGCCGCCGCTCAAATATATGGTTTTAATATCCTGTTCGGAATAGGTGGCGTAGAAAAAGTCCATGGCCCGACGAATTTCCGTAATCCAGTCGTTTATCACCGAAGAAATAATATGGTTCAAGTCTTCGGCCGGAATCTTTTCCTGCTTATCGCTCAACTTGAGTTCTTCGGCCTCTTCAAACGTGCAGCCCAGCCGTTTCATTAAATCATGATTGATCTGTTTGCAGCCGAAAGAAACATCCCTCATGAAAACGGAGGTGGTGCCCCGCAAAATGTTCAACGAGGTTTTCATGGCCCCGATATCGATCAGCGCGACGCAGTTGTCACCTGTTTCATAATTGACTTCATAAATGTTCTGCAGGGCAAAGGCGTCCACATCAACGACTACCGGGGTCAGGCCGGCCATTTCCAGGACGTTTAAATAATCGTTAACCGTCTCTTTTTTCGCCGCCACGAGAAGGACGTCCATCTGGCTGGGGTTCTGCTCATTATCCCCGAGAATCTGAAAATCCAGATTGACATTATTTATATCAAAGGGGATATATTGCTCCGCTTCTGCGGAAATGACCTCCTGAAGCTGTTCCTCGGGCATGGAGGTGACGTTGATCTTCTTGACGATGACCGAATATCCGCCGATGGAAACCGCCACCCGGTCCTCTTTTATGTTATAAAGGGACAGCAGTTCTTTAATGGTTTCCGCTACGGTTTCCGGGGACTTGATTCCCTCCTCGACAATGGCATCAGGAGGCAATTCAATGGAGCCGAAGCGCATCAGCTTTCTGCCCGATGAGGTCACCGCCACTTCCGCCGCCTTTAATACGCTGGAGCCGATGTCCAGTCCTACCAGATGATCTTTTTTCTTAAACAGCATAGACGTGTCCTCAATCAAACACCTTGTGTTTATCGGAAAGGTCATATCCCAGCGCACGAAGGATCTTTCTCTGTGTTTCCATGCGGCAGGCCTTCCCTTCTTCAATACGAGCTATGGTAATAGGAGAAACATCAGCTTTTCTGGCCAGCTCGGACCGGCTTAACAAAAGTGATTGCCTGATTTTGTACAAGCGGCTCATCTTCTTCTCTTCCATGGTTTGATTTTACCTGTTGCTTGATTCTGCATTGTCTCTTCTCCCCCGTTTTCTCCCTTTAATTAGCATTAATTATGAAATATTATAGCTAAGTCAAGAAAAATGTTTTTAAATTATCATTAAATAATACATATTGGCGTCAATTTATGCTACACAACAACATATGGTAGTATAACAAATAAAAAAGGGGGGCTGAAATCAGCCCCCCTTTTTTATGTATCCAGGCAATATGGAAAGTTATTTGTCTCTTCCGGCATATTCCGCGTAGCCCAATGCCACCGTCCGATAAACCAGATGCGCCAGCTTGGAAAACGGCAGATACGCGAACGTGCAGAAAATGGCAATCAGGTGGAGGTAGTAAGTAAAATAGGTCAGTGATTTGGATTCTGCCAGCCGGGCCAGCTCGGTGAGCATGCCCGTACCGCCCAGCGCCAGCATCAGGCCGACCAGGAACCAGTCTTTGTAGGAAGTGACCTGATCTTCCTTGCCCAGACGGTTCTTGATCATCAGCACAGCCCCGAGGACCAGGGCAATGCCGGCCGCGTTGGCCAGAATCTTGAAGGGATTGTACTGGGCATAAGGTCCGGGGTGTTGCAGCAGATAAAGCGCGATAAAACCGTAAGAGGTCATGATAAACAGACCGACAAAACCATAGAGGACCATCATATGGGCGGTAGAGCGCGCTTTATTTTCAGAGCACTCGGTAAACTTGCTGTGTTTTAAAATCGTCGGCAGGATAGCGACAATCCCCTTGGCGGTGCCGATGGCCAGATCGATAAATTTCTGACGACCAACCTTGGAACGTCCGTCACTGACGGCCTGCTCATGGAGGTCGGTAAGAAACCGGTAAACCCCCAGGGCGAATACCAGCGTGACCAGCCCGGCCAGTGGCACAAACACCAGATCCACAAACCAGGTGGAATAAAAATCAGCCTGCGCAATGACACCCTCGGCATGTTCATGGGCCCAATGAAACCCCAGAGAGGTTATCCCCAGTGTTTCAAATATTTTTTCCATGAACCCTCCCATGGTCATGGTCACCATGGCCAGAACGGCAAAGATAATGGCCGGAACGGCCAGAAGCAGGGGGAGTTTCTTGGGGTCATTGACGGCCTTGGCCAGAGCCTTGGGCGTGGCGTATTCGCTGATGGCGTATGAACGAATCGCTCCCAGTACGTCGCCCGGGTTGGCGCCCCGGGGACACTTCACCGAACAGTCGCCGCACTGGTGGCACAGCCAGATATCCACGTCTTTGATCAGCCGGTCCTTCAGGCCCCAGGACGCCGCGATCATCTCCTTCCGGGGAAAGGGCCGGGTATCCGGTGAAATCGGGCACACCACCGAGCAGGTGGCGCACTGAAAACATTTTTTCAGGGTATTTCCGCCAAGCCCGATAACCTCATGGATAAATCCCAGATCCGGCTCAGCCAGGTAATTATCATTCATCTCATGCCTCCATATATTATCTGCAATTTCAGTTTTATTAACAGGCCGCCAATTAAAAACCCTTGAAGGGGTTGGGCCCCAGCGCTTCGACTTCCGCCACAAAGGAGTTAATGATCTCCGGGATCTTGTGATAGTCGTCGATGGCAACCTCTTTCTGGGTCACCCGCTCCACTTCCAGCGCCAGGCTGGCCAGGGCGTCACCGATCTTCTTCATACGGATGCTGGCCAGTTCACTGCCCTTGACGAAATGGCACTGATATTCATCGCCGTGCTTGCAACCGAGGAGAATAACGCCGTCCATTCCCTGGGACAGGGCGTCCTTGATCCAGATCACGTTCACGGAACCCAGACACCGGACCGGCACAATGCGGACATCCGCCGAAAAGGAGAGCCGGTTCATGCCCGCCATGTCAATGGCCGGATAGGCATCGTTCTCACAGACCAGCGCCAGAATCCGTAGGGGCGGTTCCGTATAGTCATCCGCGGACGGCACCTTGATGGACTTGACCATATTGCCGATGCTGTTGATGTTGTAGTCCGCGAAGCCGATGATGCGCTCGGGACAGGCGCCCATGCAGGTACCGCAGCGACGGCAGCGGGTGGGATTGGGCTTGGGCGTACCTTTTTCATCGTCGTCCAGGGCGCCGAAGGGGCATTCTTCGGTGCAGCGCTTGCACTGAGTACAGCGCTGGAAGAAGAAATCCGGGAAGGTCATATCGCCCGACCGGGGATGGACCGCCACCCCGCGGTTGGAAGATTCCACGCACTGAATCGCTTTTAAGGCCGCGCCGGCGGCGTCTTCCATGGATTCCTCGATGGTCATGGCCCGGCGGATGGTACCGGCGGCATAAACGCCGGTCCGCTGGGTTTCATAGGGAAAGCAGATGAAGTTGGAGTCCGCGTACTGGTTGAACAGGGCGTTGTCCCGGAAAGCCGGGCCCTGGCGGTAAGCCAGGTTGACCACCGGGTCATCGGCCGTAACCGGCACCATGCCGGCGGACAGCACCACCAGATCGGCTCTGACCTTGAGCTTTTCTCCCAGCAGGGTGTTGCTGGCCTCGACCATGAGCTGGCTGCCGCTCTTGGTGACGCTCATCACTTCCCCCTTGGTCAGAAAGATGCCCGGATCCTGCTGCATGCTTTTATAAAAATTCTCGGCCAGGCCGGGGGTCCGCATGTGCTGGTAAAAAATATAGGCTTTGCCGTCGCTGTAGTCGTCACGAACGTACTTGGCCTGCTTGAGCGCGGCCATGCTGGTGACGGCACCGCAGTATTCAAAATCGGAATCATCCTCTCCCTTGCCGGGGCTCTGGATAAAAACGACCGATTTGGCTTCCTTGCCGTCCGAAGGCCGGGTCACCTTGCCCTTGGCGGCGATTTCCTCAAACTGGGTGTTGGTGATGACATCGGGAGTCGTTCCGATTCCCAGGTGGGCATACTTTTCCCCTTCCAGAACCGGCGTGCGCCAGCCGGCGGCCAGCACCACGGCTCCGAATTTTTCGCCGTTGGGATCGAACTTGAGAATGTCTTCCCTGCCTTCATTATATTTAAGCAACGCCTCGTAAAGCTGTTCCGCGTTAAGATCCTTCCCGTTGGCGTCCTTTTTCATCTCCTCGGGCAGAGGGAAAGGCACGTCAAAGGGGTGCTTTTCACCGGGCTTCTTCATGGTAACGGTGAAGTCTCCCGGCTGACCGGCGATACGGGCGACAATCGTGCCGGTTTTGACGGTAATGTTTTTCTCCGCCTCGATCTGCCGCTTCAGGTCGGCCACCACCGGCGGGATCAGTCCGTCGTAAGGCTCGGTCACCGGCATCTGCTTGCGCATCTTGGCCGCAAACCCGCCCAGGGCGCTTTCTTTTTCCACGATGGTTACCGGATACCCGGCCCGGGCCGCGTCCAGCGCCGCCGCCATGCCCGTTACGCCGCCGCCGATGACCAGAATCTTGTTGGTAAACGCCTCCAGCTTATAGGGCTGGGGCAGGTCGACGCTTTTCATGCGGGCCATGCCCATGCGGATGTAGTCTTCGGCCAGCATCTGAACCCGGTCAAAATGCTCACCGTCATCCTTCTGTTCCTCGGTCACGGCCGGATAGTCCGACCGGGGGTGGGACCAGACCACCTGCTCTCTTAAGTTAACCCGGTCCACCAGGCAGTTGGGGAAAGAGAAGGCATCCACATTCACCCGGCGGGAGCAGGCCGCCAGCACCAGAGTATTCACCCCGTCTTTGTCAATATCGTTCTTGATCAGGTCTAGGCCTTCTTTGCCGCACAGGAAAGGATGAGTCTTTACCGGAAAGCCTTCTTCCCTGGGGACTTCGCAGAGCGCCTCGATGTCCAGCGTATCCCCTATTCCGCAGCCGGTGCAGATATATACGCAATATTTCTTATTCATGAGGAAACCTCCTACCGTTTCAGAGTTTGAATTGCTTTTAGTGCCATACCGGTCGCGTTCTGGTTGCTTGAGACCACATCCGCCGGCTTATTGGCGCAGCCGGCCGCGAGCATGCCGCCCCTGGCAAAGTCGTTGACGATAAAACCGTCCGAGTTGAGCTTAAGATCGGCCGGGAGCTTGACTACGGCCGCTGTAGGCTGCATGCCGGTCGCCAGAACGACCAGGTCTACCGTCTGCTGGGTCTTTTCTCCGGTGACCGCGTTTTCCGCCACCACCGTCACCTGACCGCCGTCGGCATTTTTGACCTCGGCCACCTTGCCCTTGATCAGGAAGATGTTCTTGTCTTCCTTGATCTTCTGATAGAACTTTTCATATTTGTATCCGGGGGTCCGCAAGTCAATGTAGAAAATATAGATCTTCGCTTCCGGGTAGCGCTCACGGATGTAGGTGGCGTGCTTGAGTGAAGCCATACAGCAGATATAGGAACAGTAGGGGAGATGTTTTTCATCACGGGAGCCGGCGCATTGAACAAAGGCGACGCTGCCCGGTTCCTTGCCGTCAGACGGCCGGGTAATGCGGCCCTGGGTAGGACCGTTGGGCGAAGCCAGGCGTTCCAGCATCATGTTGGTGATCACATTCTGACAGGTGCCGTATCCGAGATTGTCGATTTTGGCGGCGTCATAGGGAACCCAGCCCGTTGCCCAGATGACGGCGCCGACATGCAGATCCAGGGTTTTGGGCTTCATATCCAGTTCAATGGCGCTGTATTTGCAAACCTGAAGACACTTGCCGCAGGCGGTTCCTTTGCAGGCCGCAGCGTCAATGGTGTACCGCGCCGGGAACCCCATGTCGGTTGTTTTGTATACGGCTTTGGTCTTGTCCAGACCGAAGTTAAACGCATTGCTCCGTTCCACCGGGCAGACGGCCACGCATTCACCGCAGGCGGTGCAGTTTTCATTGATGAACCGGGGGTTCATCTGCACCGTGACGGTGTAGTCACCCGGCTGACCGGCGACTTTTATCACCTCGGCCAGGGTAAAGGTCTTGATCCGGCGATTGTCTTTAAGCCGCCGGTAATTGATTTCCAGACCGCAGGTCGGGGGACACAGCTTGGGGAAATACTGATTCAACTGCGCCACTCTCCCGCCCAGATAGGGTTCTTTTTCAACCAGAAAGACCTCGTACCCCACCTCGGCGGCTTCGAGGGCGGCGGTCAAGCCGCTGATGCCTCCGCCGACGACCATGATGCTTTCACTGGCAGGGGTTGATTTATCCGTTGTCATACCATCCCTCCGTGCTTCGAGTTAATGTTTATTTTTTCTGAAGATATCCGACGATATCAAGTTCCCGTTACTGGTTACGGCCGGCGCCGGTTTGGCGAACCTGGCGAGACCGGCTTTTTCTAAAAAAGACGATCCCGTCACATGCGCCAAACCGGGGCAAAACAGGCTCCCCGGCTGATTAACAAAAACCTCCAGGCGGCAAAGCGCCTGGAGGTTTTTGTCGCTAATCAAAAGATCAAACCAATCCCTGTATTAGGGATTAGGGGATGATCTTTACGTAATCCACTTTCTTCAGGTTCCACTGGTTGGCCTTCTTGTCGTAAGTGGAGTTGGTGAAACAGAACCAGTTGGTATCATCCTGGCCCGGATGATCCGCGTTGTAGTAGAATCCCGGATAGCGGGTTTCTTTACGGAACTGGATGTGACGGCAATGGGCTTCAACCGTGAAAATCCGGTGATAGATTTCCCAGGCTCTCATCAGCTCATGCAGATCGCCGGCGGCCAGTTTCTCGCAGTCCTCGCGCATGGTGACAAACATATCCATGAGCATTTCCAGGTTCTTTTCGCTGGTCATGTAGTAGGTGGCGGTACCGGCGCCATATTCATGGGTGGCCTTCATCAGCCGGTACATCATTCCCTCGGGTTTCATATAGTTGGGGTTGATGTTGTCGGCCGTGGTGTAGGCGCAGTGATCCAGGTAGGTGCGGACCGGCTTGTAAACCAGCGCCACCAGCTCATCCTTGGTTTCCTTGATGGCCGGTTTGTAAGCGGCGTTGTCACGGACAAACTTGGCCATTTCCTTGGCCGCGATACGGCCTTCGGCATGGGAACCGGAGGAGAACTTGTGACCGGAGCAGGCCACGCCGTCGCCGGCGGTGAACAGGCCTTCAACCGTGGTCATACGGTTGTAAACCTTGCCGTTCTTGGCCTTGATCTTGTAGGAAGCCGGAACCCAGTCAAAATCCGGGCCGGAGGTCCAGATTCCGCAGCAGCCGGAGTGAGAGCCCAGCAGGTACGGCTCGGTCGGCATGACTTCGGAGTTCTTCTTTTCCGGTTCGGTGTTGGTGGCGCACCACAGGTTGGCCTGACCGCAGGTCATGTCAAGGAAGTCTTCCCAGGCTTCGGACTCAAGGTGCTTGAGTTCCTTCTTGTCCATGGTCTTGCCCAGGGTAGCCAGAGCGGTGACGGTGTCCATGATGATGGGGCCGCGGCCGGATTTCATCTCGAACAGCATCAGGTGGTTACGCAGGCAGGTCGGGGTAATGGCGGCCGTGCCGTAGGGGGCGTATTTCTGCAGTTCGGCCTTGGCGGCGTCGCTGGCGGCAAAGTTCTCGCCCAGACCGTTGAGGGTCTTGGCCTTGAACAGCAGGAACCAGGCACCGACCGGGCCGTAACCGTCTTTGAATCTCGCCGGGGTGAAACGGTTTTCCATCATGGACAGTTCAGCACCGGCCCGCAGAGCCATGGTGTAGGTGGAACCGGAGTTCCAGACCGGGTACCAGGCGCGGCCTTTGCCTTCGCCGACTGAACGGGGCTGGTAGATATTGACCGCGCCGCCGCAGGCGACCATGATGGCGTTGGCTTTGATGATGTAAACTTTGTTCTCGCGGACGGAAAAGCCCACGGCGCCGGCGATTCTCTTGGGATCGTTGGCGTCATTGAGCAGTTCGACGATGAACACGCGCTCGAGAATGTTTTCCGTACCCAGCGCCAGCTTGGCGGCTTCGGCGACGACTCTCTTGTAGGACTCGCCGTTGATCATGATCTGCCATTTGCCGGTGCGGACCGGCTTGGCGCCGGACTTGAGGGTGCCCATGGCCTGGCCCTTCTTGCCGTCCATGTTTTTGCCTTCGGCGGACAGCTTCCAGATCGGCAGGCCCCACTCCTCGAACAGATAGACGGAGTCATCCACGTGGCAGCCCAGGTCATAAATCAGGTCTTCACGGACGATGCCCATGAGGTCGTTGCGGACCATGCGGACATAGTCTTCCGGCTTGTTTTCGCCGATGTAGGTGTTGATGGCGGAAAGGCCCTGAGCGACCGCGCCGCTTCTTTCCATGGCGGCCTTGTCGACCAGCAGGATCTTCTTGTCGCCGGCCCATTTCTTGATTTCAAAAGCCGTGCCGCAGGCAGCCATGCCGCCGCCGACGATCAGGATGTCGACTTCGCGTTCTTCAACCGCGGGATCTCTAACAGCCTTCAGTTCACCTTTGGGTTTGTTCGGTAATGCCATACTTATATCCTCCTAAGAATAACAATATTTATTTTCAAAAAATCAGCTTCGATACATCCGTCCGATTAGGCTTTCGGCGGGGTCGGCAGGGTGCGGCCGTCGGCTTCTTCCGTGCACAGCAGCGGAGAATCCAGATCCTTGCCCTTCAAATCCTTGTAAGCATTGGCCGTACCTTCGTTGGTGGTGCGGATGGGGAACTTGAACCGTTTGACGGTGCCGTTCCTGAACTTGCAGGTCCACATCACGTCTTCGGTGCCCATCATCGGCATAATGCTGCTTCCCAATGGGACAAAGTCCGCGTAGCCTCTGACCTCAATGGCCTGGGTGGGGCAGATTTTCACGCAGGAAAAGCATTCCCAGCATTGATCCGGTTCCTGATTGTAGGCCTTCATGGCGTCGGTATTCAGGACCATCAGATCGTTCGGGCAGATGTACATGCAAGCCGTCTTCTCGCCGCCCTTGCAACCGTCACATTTTTCAGCAATTACAAAACTTGGCATTTAAAACCTCCTGATTTCTAACCGTAAATTAAGTGGAAGACACATCCTGACTCATTACCTGTCATTCAAAATGTTGTCATTGGGTGACAAAAGTTTTCTGTGGCACCTCCCTTCTGTTTCCTTTAATTTGTTTTGTTCTAATAATAAGCCGATTATCTCCGGCTGAAGAATCAACTCATCCGGAACCCGTCGATTACATCCAGGTTCGGAATGCGGTTGTTCAACGGATTTTTCCGTCACAACCTAAAACAATAAAGGGTCAGACTAAAATCAAAAAAACTAAAAGTCAAGATATTTACACAAACTTTTGGCCCGTTGAAAAAGACGAAATAAGACTACATGGTGTTGTGGGCAGCCAGAAGGAAATCTACAATATATGGATATGTTACAAGGGGAATCCTGCCCTTCCGGGTAACGGGAGGCGGTACCCGGCGACCGCTTTCAGGCGTAAACGGGAACCCCGTGGCCATGATGATCGTCGGTAAAAATTTCAAAGGCGGCGCGTGATGTTGTTTCCAGGGTTTCCGAAGCTCCCCGGCTGCTTTCAATCGTGATCCGGCAGGACGCGATTTTGGTGTTCAGGCAGTGTTTGATGCCGCCGGGCGGATTGTAATAACGCAGCCCCACAAAATCTTTTCTGCCCGCGACGATCGTGCCCTGAATCTGAATCTCCCTGGTCCGTGACTTGAAATTCCAGCTAAAATAATCAAACCGGCCGAAAGCTTTCAGGCTCTGGGCAATGCTGTTCAGCTTATATTCCCGGCCCTGGTGTCGAAGCACCATCAGGGTCATGCGGGGGGTATAGACCGGTCCGAATTTCAACCGGGCCGTGGCCAGTTCAAAAAAAGTGTCGGCGCTGTTGTCAAACCCGGCCACCTGGCCCCAGGCATACGAGTCGGTGTGCTTAACGCCCCAGTTGTGGTTCTGACTGCCGACCCAGCCATGGATGTCCACCACCGATCCGTTCACGATCAGCCGGCCGTTGAACACGGCCAGGGGCAGGCCGACCAGGGCCTTGGCCTTGGGAAAGCCCGTGTCATAAAGTCCGGGGGGAAGCAGAAACAACGGTGTACTGTCTCCGGAAAGAACAAGATCCCACTCAATGATATCCTTCGCGCCAGCCTTGCCGGCGGCTCTTTTATCCTCCAGCACCGCTTCGCCCACGTTCACGCGAAACCGGTCTTTGTCAAACCGGCATTGGGAAATCGGCCATTCGCTTTTCACGGAAACATGCTGACCGGTATCGCCGTCAAACCAGGTGGCCCACAACTCACCGATAGTTTGCGCCGCGGGATCCCTCGGTTCAAAAACCGTATATCGGATCCAGAATGCCTGCGGCTTCCGGGGATGGTTGGCCCGCAGGAAAAAACTTTCATAGAACCCCTTTTTCTCCGCGCGAAAACGGGAGTGATTGGCCCTTTCAATCATGTCCTGAATTGATTTGCCCATCATTTATCCTTTTGAAATCATCAATAGCGATCCATATTGGCCGCGATATAATCAGCCGCCCGAGTGGCAAAGGCCATGATAGTCACCTGGGGGTTTACGCCCAGAGAAGACGGAAAGACGCTGCCGTCGGTGATAAACAGTCCCTTGACATCATGGGTTTCCAGGTTCAGATCCACCACGGATTTCCCCGGCGTATGGCCCATACGACAGGTTCCCAGCGGATGAAAAGCCATGACTTCAAAATACCAGGGCCTTATCCGCATGGTTTTAAATCGCGCCAGTTGTTCCGGAGTCCGAATGACCGGCATTTTAAAACACCCGGTGAACACCCGCCGGGCGCCGGCGGCAAAAAAGATATCGGCCACGTAGCCGATTCCTTTTCTAAGGCGCTCGGCATCTCTCTGATTCATGGAATACCAGGCGGTATAGGCATAACCGGGCAGTACCGGCGGAAACACCCGTCCCCGGGTCGTGTCGCTGACCATGACGCCGAAGGCCGCCAGGTTGTTGTAATGCCGGGCCAGATGCTTGTGAGCCTGGCCAATGCCCGGCAGGGCCATGGCCATGACACCCGGCGGGATGAAAATGCCCTCCAGCATGATTCCTTCATGGGCGAAATCGTCGATCATCCCGCCCTGGGAAACGCCGTGATGGCCCCTGACCTCCTCGTCCATTTCCGCCACCACCCGGCCGCAGGGATGAACCGTCAGCCCGCGGCCGACCTCGCCGGAGGAGTTGGCCAGGCGCTGTTTCAACAGAAAAGCCGGGGTAATGAGCGTGCCCATGGCCAGACAGACGATTCTGGCGTTTACCCGGATGGAAAATGTCTCCCGGCCGTTTTCCGGGTTCACGAACCGTCCCTTGACCCCCAGGACCCGTCCGGATTCGGTTATTATTCTTTTTGCCCGGCAATTGGCATAAATCCGGGCCCCGGCGGAAACAGCCCTGGGAATATAGGCGACATCGGCCGACTGCTTGGCGTTCTTGATACATCCCCACTGGCAGACACCGGCGCCTTCACAGCCGCGAACATTGTGCTTGAGCGGCCTGGCCGTCAACCCCAGCTTTTCCGCACCGCGTTTGACGATCTGGTAACCCTGACCGAGAACATCCTCGGTCAACTCCATGACGTTAATCTCTTTTTCCACCCGCTCAAAGCAGGACACCAGATCCGGATAAGACAATCCGGCGCAGTCATACTTCCGGCGCCATTTTTCCACCACCGTTTCCGGGGTCCGGAAGCAGGTGGCGGAATTGACGGTGGTGGTCCCGCCGATGCAGCGGCCCAGGGTGATGGAAATCGGCGGCAGCCCCAGGGCCAGGGTCATGGCGTTTTCCCGGTACAGCCGGGCCATCATGTCGCCGGGATCCTGGTTGAAGTTTTTAACCGTAAAATGGCTGCCCTCTTCCAGCGCGACGACCGACAACCCTTTCTCGGCCAGTTCCTTGGTCACGGCCGCGCCGCCCGCGCCGGTTCCAATCACGCAGACATCCGCCGTAACGGTGATGTTTGAGTCTATCCCATTAAATTCTTTTATCATTTTTCAATCTTTTTACGGACTACTCCTTGAGAGATTCGAAATAGGGCGGAACCGGAAACCTGGCGTTGTAGCCGATGGCCGCCTGGGCCTCGGGAAGGCCATAAAAAGCAGGAAAAATCAGCACCTTGACGATAACCATAGCGGCCGCACCGAATATGCCGGATTTTTCCGCCCGATCCATCAGATTTTCCAGCCGTGCATTGTCCAGCCGGGTGATAGATATGATTCGCTTCATTATATATATGGGCAGAAGGTAATCGATTACCCGCAGCGTTATCCGGATGGCCAGACGGGTAAAAAAAGGCATGCGGAATATGGCGTAATCCGCCCGGGGAAGCCATTTCCCTTCGAGATCCCCGGCCCCGATGGCAAAGTGCGGTCCGCCCGGGGGGATGATACCGCGTCCCACGGCTGCCAGGATGGCGGCCTCGCGATTCGATAGTACTTTAAATTTCATGTTTTTATCACCACATCCGCCGACCAGGACCGGACATAACGCCTCATTAAATAATTATGGGGTAAATACGCCGTTAAAACGCAAACGGAACGACAGCAGGAAGGCCAGGGTTTCCCGATAGGGAAAATAAATTACGGATTCGGAAATCGTTTGGCCGGTTTCAAGGTCCGTGATCGTGCCGTAGCAGGTCACATGGGTCCGGTGAAGATTCCAGGGCCAGATATCTCTTTTTTCACCGACATACCGATAGGCTTTGCCGGCGTCATCCTTGAAAATCAGGTCGTACCGGATTTTCCTTTCCGTAAAATAAAGAAGGCGCAGCGTTCCGGTGCAGTCCGCCTTGTTCACCAGACCGTCCACGGTGATCACCCCTCTGGCCTCATTCAGCAGAAACTGACCGGAAAATGGATTGAAAAACCGCGCCAGACTGCTGTTGCCCCAGGTGATGTGAAAAAAAAGCGGCCGCTTCACGCCCGCATCCGTCCGGCCATCGGTAAACTGATGGGTGCCGGTCATGAGTTCATCCAGTTTAAAACCGATCATCACGCCCCCAGTGCCTGAATCTTGGTTATATCCTTATCGTAAAAATTTTCTTTCGGGCCGACAGGAAATTCTATTATTTTACAACTTTTTTCTTTTTTTTCAATATGGGGTTGCTCCTGACGGGGTAAAAAACGGATAAAGATTTTCACTCCTGCAAAAATCCGATACAATCAGCCGCCATGATTCGCCCCCCCAAAGTGGAGTTGCTGGCGCCGGCCGGTAATTTTGAAAAACTGCAAGTAGCCGTGGATTATGGCGCCGATGCCGTTTATCTGTCCGATCAGCGCTTTTCCCTGAGAAATGCCGCCGACAATTTTACCGTCGAGGAAATAGCCCGGGCGGCCGCATACACGAGACAAAACCATGCCCGGCTTTACGTGGCCTGCAATATTTATCCCCGAACCGCGGAAGAAGATGAAATTGCCCGGTATCTGGAGGAACTGGGCCGGATAGGTCCGGACGCCGTGATTGTCGCCGACCCCGGTATTCTGATGATGATGCGGGACATCCTGCCGGACATGCCCATCCATCTCAGCACCCAGGCCAATACCACCAGCCGGAAAGCCGCTCTATTCTGGAAGCGCCAGGGCGTCACCCGGATTAACATCGCCCGGGAGCTGTCGCTGGAAGAGATACAGGAAATCACCTCCGGCTGCGACCTGGAGATAGAAGCGTTTGTCCATGGTTCGATTTGTATCGCCTATTCCGGCCGATGCCTGCTCAGCAACTTTCTGGCCGGGCGGGACGGCAACCGGGGTTTGTGCTGCCACCCCTGCCGCTCGCGCTATTTTCTTTCCGAAGAACACCGGCCCGGCCAGTACCTGCCGGTGGAGGAAACCGAAAGGGGTACCTTTGTTTTTAATTCCAGAGACCTGTGCATGGTCGACCATCTGGATAAAATGATCGGCGCCGGTATTGCCGCCCTGAAGATTGAAGGCCGGATGAAAAGCATTCATTATCTGGCCGCGGTCGTTCACACCTATCGCGAAGCCCTCGACGCCTGCTGTTCGAATCCGGGCGAATTTCAGGTGAAAAGCCGCTGGAAACATACTCTGGCATCCCTTACCAGCCGCGGGTATTCCACGCATTTCTATTTCGGAAAGCCCGGTCCGGAAGCCGTTTGTAATGCCGGCATCAACCCGCAGCCGGAAATAGTTGTCATCGCCAAAGTTCTCCGTCAAACCGGGCCGGGCCAATGCCTCGTCCAGGTCAAGAACAAACTCTTTTCCCATGATCCGGTGGAAATTCTTTCCCCCCGGCAGCCGATCAGGTTCGACACCATTCTGCAAATTAACGATACCGATGGGGCGCCCCTGGACTTTGCCCAGCCCAACACCGTGGTAACCGTTACACTGTCACAGAACGGTCACCCCAACGATCTGATCAGAAGAGCCAAACCGGGCCATGGCATTTGAGTTATTGCTTTTTTTTATTTATATAATTAAAATAAAAAATTATGCCGTATTGAGGCGACTTTTCTTAATGCACCCGAATCCCGGGTATAAAAAGCAGCAAAAGGATGCGTTTAGCGGAGGCGGACGATGATTATCGAGGATGAAGAAAGCCTGAAAATGTATGTGGAAGAATCCCTCGAACATATGTCGAATATCGAAAGCAACCTCCTGGCCATAGAAAAAGCCGGTGACAAGGCGGACGCGGAAATTGTCAACGAAGTCTTCCGCGCCGCTCATTCCATTAAAGGCGGCGCCGGCCTGATGGGGTTAAACAACATCAAGGACCTGGCCCATAAGGTC
Source organism: Thermodesulfobacteriota bacterium (assembly GCA_040753795.1). NCBI lineage: Bacteria > Pseudomonadati > Thermodesulfobacteriota > Thermodesulfobacteriota bacterium. The sequence goes on along the minus strand of JBFMDX010000004.1, from coordinate 290,679 downwards.
GAAAATGTCCTGGGCCTGGTCCGGGAAAAGAAAATCATACCGGACACCAGTATCATCAGTATCGTTTTATCCGCTTTCGATAAGTTAAACAGCATGATCAACAACATCAGGGAAAGCGAGGAAGTCGATATTTCCGAGGAGGTGGTTTCCCTGACCGGTCTGACGACCGCCTCACTTCCCGAAGCGAAAAAGTCCAGCGTCGGCCAGCCGGTGCATATTCTTGACAGAGAAGGCGGAAAGGCCGTTTTTACCATTACCCGCTATGACTTCAATGAAGCCACCAAAGGCGGACGGGAACTGTATATCATCAAGTGGGACCTGATTCAGGACATCCACGACCATGAAAAGTCCCTGATGGATATGACCAAAAGCATTTCCACCAGCGGCAATGTCATTGACACCGCCATCGATATCGAGCGGGTGGGAACCCTGGACGCCGCGGTACCCAACCAGGTTCCCTTCCTGATTCTCTATTCAACGATGATCGGTGAGGACATTCTACCCGCTCTGTTTAACGTCAGCAAAAAAAATGTCCGCAAGATAACACCGAAAATGATCCTTTCGGACGAGGAAGCCGAAGCATGGGGGGGAGAGGCGGATGAGCCTGATCCCCCGGAAACCGGCGGAAGAAACAGGATGGCGTCGACGGAACCTGACGATACGGCCGAAACGAAACCCCCGCTGGCGGATACGGCGTCTTCAATAGCGGATGACGCGTCCTCATTCAATAATGATACCGAGACCATGGAACGGGAGTCCGCCGATGAGGAGCCGGGCGAGACCCTGGAGGCAGCCGGCGACAATGGCGTTACCATGGAAAAAGGGGACGTCACCATCAGGCCGTCGAAGGCGCAAACATCCCTGCGGGTGGATGTCAAGCTGCTGGACAGTCTGATGACCCTGGCCGGAGAAATGGTGTTAAGCCGCAACCAGCTGCTGCAGAATATTGCCGGCGGCAACAAAAAAGCCATTGCCGCGGCCGGCCAGCGAATCAACATGGTCACGTCGGAACTGCAGGACGTTATCATGAAAACACGAATGCAGTCCATCGGCAATATATTCAACAAACTGCCGCGACTGGTCCGCGACATGTCCCAGCGACTCGGCAAGAAAGTGGAACTCACCCTTGAGGGAACGGATGTCGAGCTGGATAAAACCATTATCGAAGCCATCAGCGATCCCCTGACCCATCTGATCAGAAACGCCGTGGACCACGGCATCGAACCCGCCGGCAAAAGAGCCAATCTGGGGAAAAGTCCCATCGGCAAAATCCATCTGGCCGCTCTACATGAAGCCGGACAGGTTTCGGTTGAAATTACGGATGACGGAAGCGGTATTGACGGCAACATGGTCGCGGCAGCCGCGATTCGAAAAGGGCTGATTTCGGAAAGCCAGGCCGGCACCATGACCAAAAAAGAAAAGCTGGAACTCATTCTTCTTCCCGGCTTTTCCACCGCCGAAAAAGTAACCGATGTGTCCGGCCGAGGTGTCGGCATGGACGTGGTCAAAACCAACCTCGACAAGCTGGGCGGTTCGATGGATATTGAATCCATCCCCGGGAAATATACCACCATTATCATCAAGCTGCCGTTGACCCTGGCCATCATCCCCAGCCAGATGGTACTGGTCGGCGGCGAGAAATATGCCATTCCCCAGGTCAATCTGGATGAACTGTTGAGAATTCCCGCCGACCAGGTGAAAAACCGCATCGAAAAGGTGGGGGACGCGGAGGTCGTCCGGCTCAGGGGCAAGCTGCTTCCTCTGGTGGACCTGGCCGATGTGTTGATGATTGAGAAAACGTATATCGACCCGCAAAACGGCAGCCCGCAAGCGGAACGACGCCAGAAGATAGCCGACAGGCGTTCGAAAAAAAATCCACTGGACGACGAAAGTGATTCCAGCGATACGGACGAAAACAACCGGCAGGCGAAAAAACCCGTTGAATTTCATTCCCGCCGATTGAACGATGACCGGCGTTTTCACGCCACCAGCGCCATTAACATTGCCGTTGTTTCCCTGGCCGACATGAAATACGGACTGGTCGTCCATCGTCTTCTGGACTCCGAAGAAATCGTGGTCAAGCCCCTGGGCCGACATCTGAAACAATGCCAGGAGTTTTCCGGCGCCACCATCATGGGAGACGGAAGGGTTTCCCTGATTCTGGATGTCGCCGGGATTGCCGCCTCCGCTACACTGAACATTGTGGACATCTCACGGAAAGAAAAAAAGGAGGAAGTGGAGATGAAAGAGGCGCAGGCCATTCAGAATGACCGGGAGGTTGCCTCGCTGCTCATCTTCAGTAATGACAATGACAGGGAAAGGTTTGCCGTTTCCCTGGGGCTGGTGGAGAGAATCGAAAGCATCAAGACGGACGCCATCGAACATGTCGGCGGCAAACAGATCATTCAGTACCGCGGCGGCGCCCTGCCGCTTTTCTCGATGGATCAGGTGGCCGCGGTAAAACCGCTTCCCAAGGTTCAGGATCTCGAAATTATCGTGTTTACCATCGGCGGCCGGGAAATCGGCCTGATGGTGATACCGCCGGTTGACGCAGTCGAAGTACCGATTCATATCGACTCCAAAGCGTTAAAGCAGCCGGGCATTATCGGTTCCGCCATCATTAACGGCCGGACAACCCTGATCATTGATGTATTTGAAGCGGTCAAGACCCTCTTTCCGGACTGGATGAGCCAGATGGCCCAGAAACAACAGGCTGCAACCGGCGGCGTTAGCGGCAGCAGAGGCGGCACGCTGCTGTTTGCGGAGGATTCGGACTTTTTCCGGCGACAGGTGAAGGGCTTTCTGGAGGATGGGGGATACCGGGTGATCGAAGCCAAAAACGGTCAGGAGGCCTGGTCGGTTCTAACCAAGGAGTACCGAGATATCGATCTTATCATCACCGATCTGGAAATGCCGAAAATGAACGGTTTTGAATTGACGGAAAAAATCAGAAGCGACGACCGGTTAAAACATTTTACCGTCATCGCGCTCACCTCCCTGGCGGGTGAAGCCGATATCGTCAGAGGAAAACAGGTCGGCATAAATGATTATCAGATAAAAATGGACAGAGGCAAACTCCTCGACACGGTGAAGCGACATCTGGAAAAAACCAGGCCCTGACGATCGCGGAAACCGTTTTATCAGACAAAGGAAAGCGCCATGCAGTCAACAGCCGCCATCAAACAGAAAAATTTGACCGAGCTGGTTACGTTTTATATTGGAAGTTCCTTGTGCGGAATCGATATAACGGATATCCAGGAAATCAACAAGCAGACCAACAGTTTGACCTGGGTTCCAAAGGCGCCGGACTATGTCGTGGGCGTTCTGAATCTGCGGGGAATGATCGTTACCATTCTCGATCTTGGGAAAAAGCTGGGGCTCTCCCCGCTGACCCGGGGGAAAAACAGCCGTAACATTATTGTCCATTTTGAAGAGGAACTGGTCGGCATTATGGTGGATGAAGTCAGCGAGGTATTGTCCGCAAAACCTGAAAATATTGATCCCGCGCCGGCGAATCTCGGCGGCGTCCAGGGAACATACTTCTCCGGCGTTCTGAAAACCGATAAGCACCTGATCGGAATACTGGATATCAAGAAAGCGCTGGCCGACGAATAGAAAGGGTATTCCCCGATCACCGGTCCGGATGAAGACATCACGTTAAAAACCGGCAACGGTTTTATTCAAGCACACAAAGGCAATATGAACGATTCCGAAAAAATGAAAATACTGGTTGTTGACGATACGATTCTGTACCGGAAGATCATCAGCGATGTTCTTTCCGAACTCCCCAACGTTGAAATTGTCGGCACCGCCAGTAACGGCAAAACCGCCATCGCCCGCATCGCATCCCTGCAGCCGGACCTGATTACCCTGGATGTGGATATGCCCGGCATGGACGGTATTGAAGTCCTGGAAGAGATCAACCGGCTTTCCTTCAACGTGGGCGTCATCATGCTCAGCTCCCTGACTTACGAGGGCAGCGAAATGACGATCAAAGCCCTTGAGCTGGGCGCCTTTGATTTTATTCCCAAACCCGAGCTGGACTCGATGGAGGCGAACAAGCAGTATATCCGGCAGCGTTTTGCCCCCATGTTGAGATCGTTTGCCGATCGCCGGGAAATCAAGAAGATTCTTTCCGGCCAATCGACATACAAAGCCAAAGATCCGAAAAAGCCGACGGATCCGGCCATTGCCGCCGGAGTCGTGAAACCGGCAATTCCTGTTGACCGGCCCGTTGAGAAAAAGCGGAAAACGTCCACGGAAATCGTCGTTATCGGGGTTTCCACCGGCGGCCCCAAAGCGCTGGCGGCCATGATCCCGGATCTGCCGGAAACCATCAACATTCCCATCCTGATTGTTCAGCACATGCCGCCGCTCTTCACCCAGTCTCTGGCAAAAAGCCTGGATTCCAAATCCGCCGTTCGTGTCAAAGAAGCCCAGGACGGGGAGATGATAACACCCAACACCATTTTCATCGCACCGGGCGGCAAGCAGATGCGGGTAGGGAAAAAGGAAAACGGCGTAAAAATCATCCGCGTCTGCGACGACCCGCCAGAAAACAGCTGCAAGCCGTCCGTCGACTACCTGTTCCGGTCCATAGCCGAGCATTATGGCGAAAGGGCAACCGGAATTATCATGACCGGCATGGGTTCAGACGGTACCCTCGGCATCGAGGCCATGAAAGCCAGGGGAGCCTATATCATCGCGCAAGACGAGGCCAGCTGTACCGTCTTCGGCATGCCCAAAAAACCCATTGAGTCCGGCCTGGTGGATATTGTTCTGCCGCTGGAAAGCATTGCCGCTGAAATCATTAATTCCGCAAAGCAACACTAAAATTGCTTCCTTATGCCCAAAATATCTCCCCTCGAGTTCAGTGTTTTTTCCAAATACCTGTTTGAAATATCGGGCATATCCCTTCCCAAGGGCAAGGAGTATCTATTCGATACCCGGCTGGCGCCGCTCCTGGAGGAGTACCGGTGTTTTTCCTTTTCAGAGCTGTATTACAAAGCCAGGAGAGACAATACCCTCGAGGAAAAAATCATTGACGCCATTACCACCAATGAAACTTATTTTTTCCGCGACATCACCCCTTTTGAACTGCTGCAATACAAAATTCTTCCCGACCTGATCGACAGGCGAAGCGCCGGCCCCACGCCGAGGGGAAAAATACCGATCCGCATCTGGTCGGCCGGCTGCTCCACCGGACAGGAGGTATACAGCATCACCTTTATCATTGACAGCCTGAACCTTTCCGAGAGCGATTATGATATCTATATCCTCGGCACCGATATCTCCAACGCGGCCATCACCAAGGCAAGTTACGGCGCTTACAGCAATTTCGAATTGTCCAGGGGGTTGAAGCCGGATCAGATTGAAACCTACTTTACCCGGATCAACGACAACACGTTGAAAATCAACGATAAGTTCCGCTGGATGGTGTCCTTTAAAACACATAACCTATTTCAAAAAATTCCTACCTCAAAACAGTTTGACATTGTTTTATGCCGCAACGTGGGTATTTACTTCTCCCCGCAGGACCGAAAACGGCTTTACCGCATCATCCGGTCACAACTCGCTGATGACGGATACCTGCTCATCGGTGCGACCGAATCCCTGACCCATGACACGGATCTCTTTATTCCCAAAAAATATCTCCGCGCCCAGTTCTATCAACCCAACCCCGACGCTTCCACGAATTTGTAAAAATATTGTAACGGCTTATTTTCTCCTGGTTTTTTATTTCAAACGGAATAATATTTCATCAGGTTCAATCGCTCCCGCGGCTATTACCGATGTCTCTAAAACGATGTTTGGCGCCGTTACGGAATAAGGAGCGCATTGGGGGGGAGACGCCCCGCGTCAGAAGTGCCAAGGAGGAGAACCATGAGCTGGCTTAAAAACATTCTACTGGTCTATCCTGAAATTCCGAAAAACACCTACTGGAGTTTCAAGTACACGCTGCGGTTCATCAACCGGACCACCGGGCTGCCGCCCCTGGGCCTTATCACCATGGCGGCCCTGCTGCCCGACCGTTATCACTTGAGGCTGGTGGACATGAACATCGAGCCGCTGCGGCAAAGCGATGTAGAATGGGCTGACGCGGTCTTTGTCTCGGCCATGATCATTCAGAAAGACTCTCTCCGGGAAGTCATCCGCGTCTGCCGTGCCGCCGGCAAGCCGGTTGTCGCCGGCGGTCCCTATCCCACCTCCAGCCACGAGGAAATCGAGGGGGTGGACCATTTTGTTCTGGGCGAGGCGGAAACCGTTCTGGCCGAGTTTATGGGGGACTTTGAAAACCAGACCGCCGGGAACATCTACCGGGCGACGCATAAGCCCGACATCACCGAGGCCGTGCTGCCGCGATTCGACCTGCTGAAAATGGACCGCTACAGCTCCATGGCCATTCAGTACTCCCGGGGCTGCCCCTTTACCTGCGAGTTCTGCGACATCTGGATCATGTACGGCAACAGGCCCCGGCTGAAGTCCGCCGACTACGTCATCCGGGAAATAGACGCGCTTTACCGGCTGGGCTGGCGGGATTCCATTTTCATGGTCGATGACAATTTTATCGGCAACAAAAACCGGGTAAAAAAAGAGCTGCTGCCGGCCATCCGGGAATGGGAGGAAAAGAATCATTTCACGTACAAATTTTACACGGAAGCCAGCATCAACATGGCCGCCGACCCGGAGCTTCTGGATGCCATGAGTGCCGCCGGCTTTGACATGGTCTTTGTCGGAATTGAAACCCCCTCGGCGGAAGGCCTATCAGAAACCGGCAAAAGCCAGAATTTGAAATTCGATCTCAAGGAAGCGGTGCGTACTATTCAGCAGCACGGAATCGAAGTGACCGCCGGATTTATCCTGGGTTTTGACAGCGATACCGAAAACATATTTGACCGCCAGATCACCTTCATCCAGGAAGCCGGCATACCCAAGGCCATGGTCGGAATCTTAATCGCCCTGCCCGGCACCAAACTTTACCGCCGGCTGGAAACGGAGGGGCGTTTAACCGGACAGTCGACGGGAAGCAACACCCATACCATGAGTACCAACATCGTCACCACCATGAACCCGGACATGCTCCGGGAAGGATATAAAAAAGTCCTCGGCACGCTCTATGACGCCAACCTGAAAAACTATTTTGCCCGCTGCGACACCCTGCTGTCGCAACTGAAGCATACCGCCTTCCGGCAACGCAACGTACGGTTACATGAAATCATGGCACTGCTCAAATCTCTGACCATTCAGCCGTTCACGCCTTACGGGTTCCAGTATCTGAAATTCATCGGACGCAACCTGATCCGCAACCCGCATTTGTTTGCCGAGGTCATTACCCACGCCGTCATGGGTCATCATTTTCATTTAATCACCCAGGAGACGCTGAAGGTCGATGCCGCCGCCTCCACGCTGGACGATATTTATGAGAAATCCCGTATCTACCTCAGTCGTCAGGCGGATCTGGTAAAAGCCACTTCCCTGGCCCAGCACCGCAAACTGTCCGAAGGATGGGCTGCCTGCAAGACCAGGCTTGAATCCGTCAGGCATATCATCGACAATGTCCACAAGGACTTTCGCGAGGACATCAACCGCAAGTACACGGAAATTTACGCCCGGACACGATCCCTGTTTGAAGAGGCCGAGCGGCGGTTGCGGTTGAATTAAAGGCCCCACCCGGAGATATTATACAAAACCATACCGGAATCGACGGGCACGGTGTATGATGCCAGATCATGTGCAAAGCGCCCCATGTCAGCGTCATCATCCCGACTTTCAACCGGAGCCGAATGGTCTGCCAGGCGGTGGAGGCGGTTCTTGCCCAGACGTTTACCGCTTTTGAACTGATTGTCGCTGATGATGGTTCCACCGACGATACGCCGGCCTCCCTGGCCCCATACGCCGACGTCATTACCCTGATAACCGGCAATACGAATAAAGGCGTCAGCGCCTCCCGCAACGCCGGTGCAGCCCGGGCCAGGGGGACCTATGTCGCCTTTCTGGATTCAGACGATCTCTGGCTGCCGGAAAAGCTCAACCGGCAGGTCGCTTTCTTTGCGACCCATCCCGAGGCCCTGATCTGTCAGACCGAGGAGATCTGGATTAAAAACGGCCGGCGAATCAATCCCGCCAAAAAGCATAAAAAACCTTCCGGCATGATCTTTTTCCCATCCCTGGAGCTGTGTCTGGTCAGTCCGTCGGCCGTAATGATGAAGAAATCTTTTTTTGTTGAAATGGGAGGATTTGACGAGTCGCTGCCCGCCTGTGAAGATTATGACCTGTGGTTGCGGATGGCCTGCCGGTATCCCATCCACCTGATCAATGACCCCCTGGTGATCAAGCGGGGCGGCCATGGCGATCAGCTTTCCGCGGCGCGGGGCCTGGATAAATTCAGAATCCACTCCCTGAAAAACTTAATTGCTTCGCCGCATCTGACACCGGCCATGCGTGACGCCGCCGTTTCGGTTCTGGTCAGAAAATGCCGTATCTACGCCCAGGGCTGCGCCCGGCGAAACCGGGTCGAGGAAGCGCGGGAATACGATCGAATCGCGGAAACCGCGGCCCGCGGCCAGTAACGGCCGGCCGCTGCCACCACCAACCCGCCCGGAAAACCGTTTTTTCTTTAAATATTATCAATATATTGTTATATTTTAAATTCTCAATCACTACGGCAACAGAAAAGGGCGGGACCATGTTTTCGACTATCCCTCTGTTCGGCTGCCTGACGGCCCTGGTGCTGCTGGCTTTTCTGTGGAACCGGCTGCGGGAGTTCAAGCAGCAATCCGAACGGGACCGGAAGCAGATCAGCCAGCTTCTGGAAGACGCTTTCCGCTATCGCCTGCTTTCCGAAAACATCAATGACATCATTTTTACGCTTGATATGAACCTGCGTTACACCTATGTCAGCCCGTCGGTTGAAAAAATCAGGGGCTTTACTCCGGAGGAAGTGATGCGACTTCCGCTGGATCGCCAGATGACGCCGGACTCCCTGACAAAAGCCGTGACGATGTTTTCCGAGAAGCTGGAAAACGTGCAAAATGGCAAACCGCCGGAAGCGTCCCAGATTATCGAAGTGGAAATGTACCACAAATCCGGCGGCACCGTCTGGCTGGAACTGAACGTGGATTTTCTGCTGGATGAGACCGGGCAGCCGGCCGGCGTCATCGGTATCAGCCGCTGCATCAATGAACGCAAGGAAGCCGAAGCAAAATTCCGGGATATCCAGGAACGATACCATGCCCTGTTTGAGCGGTCGCTGGAATTCATTTACATCAGTGATCTTTCCGGGAATTTTCTGGATGCCAACGACGCCGCCTTGAAAGCCCTGGGGTATTCCCGGGAGGAAATCCACCATCTTAATTACGCCGACCTGCTTTCCGACGATCAACTGGCGGATGCGATTGCAAATCTGCAGCAGATAATTGATACCGGAACTCAGCCCGACATCATGGAACTCAAGCTGCGAATTCGCCAAGGAGGGTATATCTGGGTCCAGACCAAGGGGACGCTGCTCTACCGGGACGGAAAACCGTATGCCATCCAGGGAATCGCCCGGGACATCACCGACCGCAAACAGGCCCTGATGGCCCTGGTGGAAAGTGAAAAGAAATACCGGTCCATCATCAGTAACATGCAGGATGTGTACTACCGGACCGATAACCGCGGGCGGTTGATCCTGGCCAGCCCTTCTGCCGCTCCCCTGTTCGGATACCTTTCCGTTGAGGAAATGATGGAGATAAATATCAGTAAGGTCCTTTACAAAAACCCGGCGGACCGTCAGCGCTTCCTGACCACCATGCAACAGCAGGGCCGGGTAAGGGACTATGAAGTACTGCTTCAGAAAAAAGACGGCACCCCCGTGCCGGTAATGGTCAGCAGTTCCTATTATTATGATGAGCAGGGACAGCCGCTGGGCATTGAAGGCATCCTGGCCGATATCACCGCCCGCAAAAAGGCCGAAGAAGCCCTCAAGCAGATGGTCGACTGGCATGTCGGCATCAATAATATCCATAACGAACTTCTGGAAAAGACCGTTCTGGAGGACCGCCTTCAGGTCATCACCGACGGCATCAGGAAAACCTTTGACGTCTTTCTCTGCCGTATCTGGGTCACCCGGCCGGGGGACCGCTGCCCTTCCTGCCCGCATGCCGGTGTCGCAACCGAAAAGCGCCTGTGCCGGGACGGCGTCCCGTGCCTTCATCTGATCGCCAGTTCCGGATATCCCGAACGCGCGGACAGCGCTTACACCCGCATCCCCTTCGGATATCATGATATTTACTGGAAAGGTACGGACAGCCTGCCGGGGTTTTTGACCAACACCGCCGAAACCACACCGATCATAAGGGATCGTGAATGGGTCGGGAAAAACGGTATTGTCGCCTTCTCGGGCAGGCAGTTGCGGGATAACGAGGGCAAGGTCATCGGCGTCCTGTCCGTTTTCTCCCGGCATGTTGTTTCAGAGGCGGAATACCAGCTTTACGGCAACCTGGCCAACACCGCCTCGCAGATCATTCTTTCCACCCTGGCGGAAGCGTCCATGCGGCAGGCCAGGGAAGCGGCCGAGGCGGCCAACCGGGCCAAGAGCGAATTTCTGGCCAACATGAGCCATGAAATCCGGACGCCCATGAACGGTGTCCTCGGCATGACCGATATGCTGCTGGACACCAATCTGACCGGTCAGCAGCGGGATTTTGCCCGGAGCGTTAAAACCAGCGCCGAATCCCTGCTGGCCATCATCAACGACATTCTGGACTTTTCAAAAATCGAGGCCGGCAAACTGGAGGTGGAGTCCATTGTCTTTGATCTGAAAGATCTGCTGGCGGACATTATGGACATCGTCTGCATGCAGGCCAGGGGCAAGGGCATCACCTGCACCGCTGATATCAGTAACGATATTCCCGGCGGCCTGGTGGGTGACCCGGTACGGCTGCGACAGGTGCTGATGAATCTGTTGAGCAACGCCGTCAAATTCACCCGGCAGGGATCGGTAGCGGTCACGGTTTCTTTAGAGACCGAAACCGAACTGGAAATTGCCGTCCGTTTTCAAGTCACCGATACCGGTATCGGTATTCCCGAAGATTACCATGGCAAGCTCTTCCAGTCGTTTACCCAACTTGACGCTTCGATGACTCGAAAATTCGGGGGAACCGGACTGGGGCTGGCCATCAGCAAACAACTGGTGAAAATGATGGACGGTGACATCGGCTTTTCCAGCCAGGCCGGCCGGGGATCGACCTTCTGGTTCAGGATCCCTTTAAAGAAAAAAATGCCGGCCGAAAAAGCCAAACGTCTCATTTCGCAGCAGGCCCCCACATCCGCCACAGGGCTCCGGGGTTTGAGGATTCTTCTGGCCGAGGACAACCCCATCAATATGAAAGTCATTGAAAAACAGCTGGAACTGATGGGGCATACGGTCACCTCGGTGTTCAACGGTGAAGAAGCCGTAAACGCGTTTGAAAAAAATGAATTCGACGTGGTTCTGATGGATATCCAGATGCCGGTCATGGACGGTGTTCTGGCGGCCCAGCAGATTCACCGGATCCAGGATCAGCGCGGTTGCGACCGAAAAGTGCCGGTTATCGCCCTGACCGCCCATGCCATGGCGGGTGAACGGGAAAACCTCCTGAAAAGCGGTCTGGACGGTTATATCCCAAAGCCTGTCACCGGCCAGATGCTGGCCGAGGCCATGCGGGAAGCGCTGGCGAAGGATAACCCTTGAACTCTTATCCCGATACCGATTTCAAATCAAAGATGATCTCAAGGCGGCCAGGAGGAGGCGACGCAGGCGTATTGTAATACGCCGAGGAGCCGACGACGCAGCCAACGCAGAGAGCGCTTTGATTTGGAATCGGTATTAGATCATCCGATCGATTTCCCGGACCCTCTCCTGAATCCGTTTTTTTGACACCGGGAACGCGGTCTTCAGTTCCTGGGTAAAAATCGACAGCTTGTATTCTTCCACCATCCAGAACAGGTCCTCCACCGCCCGGCGCTTGTCGGCGGACGAATTGGGATTCAGGTCCGCCAGCAGCCGGGAGATTTCGCCGACAGCCCAGGCGACCTGGGCGGTCTTCTGCCGGTGCGTCGGAAAGTTGTCCACCGCCCGGCGGGCGCGCAGGCGAAAAGACCGGACATACCGGGGCAGATGCGCCAGCCGGTCCCGTTCATAGAGGGCAATGAAATTATCCGGCACCAGGTCGCCCATTTCCTTGAGCAGCTGTGAAAGCTCGCGGGCCAGGTCTCCCCGGGGATTCAGGGAGGCGGTCAGCGACGTCAATTCCTGGCGGGCCTGATAATATTCCGAGACGATCTCAGCGACGATCGGTTTGAGTTCATGGGCCTGCTGATAGAGCGTTGCCGGAATCTTCTCCGCGTACTCGTTGAACTCCCCCCGGTCTCGGATGTCCACGCCGAAGCATTCGCCCAGGATCTTTTCCGCCATGCCGCCGGAAAGCGCGTCGGCGCCTCCCAGGTACAGGGCCTGCCGGGCCATGGCCGGGGAAAGGGTCACGTCCTGTTTCAGAAAGGTCACTTCCCGGGACAGCCGTTTTTCCAGCAGCCGCCGCACCCCCCGGCGATGGGCCGCCAGGGCGTTGATCCGGTTTCTGAATATCCGCAGGCAGACGTCGCCCCCATCGGTCTGCAGTCCGGGATAAACCACTCCGGCGCCTGCCGGCAGAGGAATTTCCGCCGGCAGGTCGGGAAAGTGCCGATGATCAATTCCGTTTTTCTCCCAGAACCGGCGGATGTCGGCGATATCATCCGGCCCGGCCTTTGAAGAATGAAAGCGCCGCAAAACAGCGCTGTCCCGTGAAACGGACAGCGGCTGACCATTCTCACCGACAATGGCCAGCCGCATGGTCAGATAGTCCGGCAGGCGCTGAGGCTGCCAGGCGCTGCCCGGAATCTCCAGGCCGAACCGCTGAAAAATAAAATCGGACAGGGCCATGATCAGGGGCCGGTCCTGCCGGGGCATCTCCTCCACAATCACCGCTACCGTCCGATTCAGCGGCACCAGCTTCTTGCGATACTCTTTGGGAAGGTTTTTGAGCAGGGCCGTGACTTTTTCCACCAGCAGGCCGGGCACCAGCCAGTCCAGGGGCTCCGGCGGGATGTCCGAGGCCGCCCGGGCCGGAATATTGACCGTGACGCCGTCGGCGGTATCAGCCGGGTCAAAGCGATAGGTGACCGGAAGCCGGACGCCGGCGGCATGAATGGTTTCCGGAAACAGCGAGACTTCTTCCCGGTCCGGCTCGCGCCGCATGACGTCCTCCGGCGTCAGCCGCAGCCACGAGTCTCCGCGCTTACGGATGCGCTTTTTCAACGCTTCCATGGAAAACACGGTATCGTCGATTTTTTCCCGGAACAAGGCGAACAGATCTTCTTCGCTTATCAGAAAATCCCTTTTTCTCAAGCGGTCCTCCATGCCGATGACCGTTTCGATCACCTTCCGGTTGTGCCGCATAAAGGCCGGCGGATGCGCCACCTCGTCCCGAACCAGGGCGTGGCGGATGAACAAGTCGGAAGCTTCCCGCGGATAAACCGGGCCGTACGGCACTTCCCTGTCAACGCCCACGCAAAGACCAAAAAGAAGGAACTGGCAATCCGCCACCGCCTCGCCCAGTTCCCGGGACCAGCGGGGGTTGATATACAGGGGCCGGCACAGATCGCCGGCCGCCTCCCGGATCCACTTTTTTTCCACCCTGGCCGCGGTCCGGGCATACAGCCGGGTGGTCTCGACCATTTCCGCGGCCACGATCCAGTCCGCTTCGCCGTTATGCAAGGCCGAACCGGGAAACAGGGTCACCTCCCGGCCTTTGCCCGCCGCGTAAAAATTTTTTTCCTTCTTTTCGGCGATGTTGGAAAGATACCCGCTTAAAATGGCCCGGTGCAACACCTCGTAAAACCGCTCCGGGTCCTTTTTCCGGTCAACCGCGCGGGTCGCCGGGTTCCGGGCCAGACGGCTCTCGGCGACGATCTCCGAAAGCTGGGAGTGGATGTCACGCCATTCCCGGACCCGGTTCATGGAAAGAAAGCAGTCCCGGCAGAAGGCTTTGAGTTCGCCGGATTCCTTTCCCGCCAGCGCCTCCCAAAGATTGAGCAGGGTGACGAAATCGGAAGAGGGGTCGGTAAAATCGGCCAGCAACGTCCGGGCTTCCTTTTCGCTTTCCGGCGGCACCTCCCGGGGATCGGCAATGCTTAACGCCGCCGCGATGACCAGGGCCGCCTCCAGGCAACCCGATCTCCCGGCTTCGATCAAAATGCGGGCCAGCCGGGGATCGGCCGGAATTCTGGCCATCAGGCCGCCGGTTCCGGTCAGCCGGTATCGGTGGGAGGGGAGATAGCCATGCTCATCCGTTATCGAGATGGCGCCCAGTTCGAAAAGCACCTCATATCCATCGACGACGCTCTTTTCCATGGGCGGGTCCACAAAGGGGAACCGCCGGACATCGCCCAGCTTCAGCGCCATCATGCGCAGAATAACCTCGGCCAGGTTGGCCCGCAGAATTTCCGGCGGGGTGAACAAGTGCCGTCGTAAAAAATCCTTTTCCGGATAGAGCCGGACGCAGACGCCTTCGGCCACCCGCCCGCACCGGCCCTGGCGCTGCAGGGCGCTGCTCTGGGAAATTTTGCGCACGGCCAGGGAGGTCACCCGGGTGCGGGGGTTGTAATAGGGAATGCGGGCCAGCCCCGTATCCACCACGTAGCGGATATTGGGCACGGTCAGGGATGTTTCGGCGATGTTGGTGGCCACGATAATCTTTCTTCCCCGGTGTTTTTTAAAAACGCTTTCCTGCCGGCCGGCCGGAAGCTGGGCATACAACGGCAGCGCCGTCACCCCGGCGTACCGTCTGCCGGTGATGATGCGGCAGGTTTCGCGGATGTCCTGGGCCGTGGGCATGAACACCAGGACATCTCCGGCCGGGTCTCGCGCCAGGATGCGGTCCACCGCCGCCATCGCCTGCTCCACGTACATCTCCCCCGCGCCGTCGCCGGAAGATGACGGCTTGTTCTCTTCCGGCTGGAAGTACTCCACCATGACCGGATAGAGCGTTCCGGAAACCTCGATCACCGGCGCGTTGTCAAAGGCGGCGGAAAACTTGCGGGTGTCGATGGTGGCCGAGGTGATGACCACCTTCAGGTCCTTGCGCCGGCGCAGGATGGTTTTGAGCAGGCCCAGGATAAAATCGATGTTGAGGGTCCGCTCATGGGCTTCGTCAATGACCAGGACGTCGTATTCGTTCAGCATCGGGTCATGGTGGGCCTCGGTCAGCAGAATGCCGTCGGTCATGACCTTGATCAAGGTGTTGTCGGCGGTCCGATCCGAAAAACGGATTTTGTATCCCACGGCCGTGCCCACGGTGGCACCGATCTCGTCCGATATGCGGCGGGCGATGGTCAGGGCCGCGATTCGCCGGGGCTGGGTGCAGCCGATGCGACCGTCCCGGCCCAGGCCCGCCGCCACGCACATCTTGGGAATCTGGGTGGTTTTTCCGGAGCCGGTCGCGCCGGATACGATGACTACCGGGTGCGTTTTGAGGGCCGCCATAATATCGGCCTGATGGGCCGCGATAGGCAGGGCCGGATTGACGGAAACCGGCGGAAAAGAATCAAAGCGGATATTTTTCAGGGCCGCCGATTTTCCCAGCCGTGCCGTCACGTCGGCCAGCATGCGGACATCCCTCTCCCCGGGCGTCTTGTCGCCGGGCTTGAGCAGATGCTCGATGCGGCGGCGGGCCTGGCTCCGGTCCGCCCGCAGGGCCTTTGGCAGCAGCGCCCGCGCCTGTTTCAGCGCCATTGAAAATTCGGAAGCGGTCATGGATGGCTTTTTATCATACCCCCTTCCAGCCCGCAAGATCAGCACGGATTGACTTCCCGTCAATGATGAACTATTTTCCCCGTATGGCGGGCAGGAGGATTCAAGGGGCCAGGGGGTCGAGGGGTCAAGGACACCCCGGACCCTGCTGCTTTAATCCCTTGAACCCTCGAATCCTTGAACCCATGAACCCTTTAGCAGGAAATCCATGCCAGACAAATTTACGCTCAACGACGCTTACAAGCGCTTCACCGGTGATCAGGACAAAGTCCTTACCCCCCGGAAAACGATTGACAACTTCATGCAAAAAGCCGCCGGCGCCGGCCTGGACATCCTGAAGGAAACCCGGCGGGTGGACCGGGGCCGCCTGGGTATTCCCGTTTATTCCAGCATCTGCGGCCAGGACGCGAAAAACATGACCGGCACCGCCAAGCAGATGGGCAAGGGCGCCACGCCCGTGCAGGCCGAAGCCAGTGCCATCATGGAGCTGGTGGAGCGGTTCAGCCTCTACCGTTTTTCCGCCAACCCGGCCAATTTTCAGACCGATCGCCAGGCAGATCTGAAAGACAAATCCATGAGCTTTGCGGTCCTGGCCCGGTCGGTCGACGACATTTCCGGCAACATCGACGCCGTGGGCCGTTTTTTCGCCGACCTGCCCCTGCGCTGGACAACGGCCTGGAACCTGACCCGGGGCGAGAAAGTGCTGCTGCCCTTTGACTGGTTTTTTGCCATCAACCAGTTCAACGGCTCCTGCGCCGGCAACTGCAATGAGGAAGCCCTGTGCCAGGGGATCTGCGAGGTGGTGGAGCGCCATGTCTGCTGCGACATCGCCCGGCACCGGCTCCTGACGCCGGCTATCCGTCCGGAATCGGCCGATCATCCGGCAGTAGTGGAAATGATCGCCAGGTACCATGCCGCCGGCATCCGTATATATCTTTCGGATTTCACCATGGGGCTCGGCCTGCCCACGGTGGGCGTACTGGCCCATGATCCGGCCACTTTCCCGGACCGCAGCGAACTGGTCTGGACGGCCGGAACGGCGCCCGACCCGCGCAAGGCCATGAGCCGGGCCCTGACGGAAGCGGCCCAGCTGGGCGGCGACTTTGACACCGGCGCCTGTTACGTGGCCAGCGGGCTGCCCAAGTTCCGGCGGCTGGAGGAGGCGTCCTTTATCACCGGGTTAACGCCTTATCTGGACATCACCGATCTGCCCGACCTGTCCCATGAGAACATCCGGGTGGAGGTCGAGCGCTGCCTGTCGACCCTGGCGGACCATAACCTGGAGGTTTACATCGTCGAGACCACCGACCCTCTGCTGGGGCTGCCGGCCTTTTACATCATCATCCCCGGCACCCGTTTTCTCCAGCGGGCGGAAAATGCCAGCGCCGGCATGTTCACGGCCAAGCTGGCGGCTGAAAAATTTCCACCCCGGGAAGCCGTTGCCCGGCTGACGGCCATGAACGACATGGTCGGCCCAGCCTATTACATCAGCTTTTACCTCGGCCAGAGCCACCTGCAGGCAGGCGATCCGGAAGCTGCCCTGACGCATTTTTACCGGGCACTTGAACTGGACCCGTCCCCGGAAGATAGTCCCGCCATTTATTCGGCCATTGGCCAGGTCTTTAAGGACCGGGGACAATACCGGAAAGCGTTGAAAGCGTTTGAAGACGGACTGGCGATTGATGACGAACGAACGGATATCCTGAACCTGGCCGGCTTCTGCCATTTCAAGCTGGGCGAGTATGAAAAGGCGGTAGAACGGTTTGCCGCCATTCTGGCCCTGGACCCTTCATCGGCCATCGATTACGCCAACATGGCCGTGAACTACCGGGCACTGGGACAAATCAACAAGGCCCTCTATTATTATCAGCAGGCCCTGGCCCTTGACCCGGCCATCGAGTTCGCCCGGCAGCACCTGGAAGAGATTCTGGCTAGGTAGGTGCGACCGGCGGGTCGCCCCTACGGTCTCCCGGCGGCTGAATCCGATTCCACCAGCCGGTCTATGATCAGACCAAAGAAACCGGAGCCATCGGACGAAAAATGCCAGCCCAGATGGGACAGGCAGGCCGCGCACACCGCCACCCGCCAGGAATATCCGGCAAACCACGAAAATTCCATGGTGGCGTCCCCGGCCAGGCCGCATCCCGGCGCCTGTTGAAAACAGCCGATGGTAAAGACCAGGCCGTGAGGATTGGCGAAGGTATGCTGGTGCGCGCCGTTGACGCTGATGGCTGCCTGCCGGGACGTAATCAGGTGCAGGCAGTTGGCGCACAGCAGGAAAACGCCGGAATCCGTCCGGTCGGCCGCAGCCGCGGACTCCCCGCCCAGGGGCGCGCCGCCGGGCGTTTTGTCGAACGGCTGCTTCAGGCTGAATACCGGTGACCGGCTGACAAGCATTCCTTCCTCTTAATACAGCGGCAGGCGGATCACAAACGTCGTCCCCTGGCCGACGGTGCTGTGGCATTCGATGACGCCGCGATGGGATTCGACAATGGTCTTGACGATGGCCATGCCCAGGCCGGTCCCGCCGGCGCCCTTGGTGGTGTAAAACGGCTCGAAAATCCGGGCGCGGACGGACTCCTCCATCCCCGCCCCGGAATCGGTAACGGAAATCGTCAACTCCCGCGGTCCGGCCGCGCCGCCAATGGATATGGTTCCCGGTCCGGAAATGGCATCCAGGCTGTTTTTGATCAGGTTATTCAACACCTGCCCCAGCATGCCGGCATCCACATTGACCGGCGGCAGTGTCTCCGGCCAGTCCAGATCAATGGTGACGCCCTGCTGTGTTGCCAGCGGCCGGTAAACGTCCATGACTTCCCGAATAATAGGCGCCAGCGGCCGCTTCTGGAGACGCAAATCCGGTTTTCGGGCAAACTGCAGAAAGCGCTGAATAAATGCCTTTACCCGGCCGGATTCCCGGTAGACGATCTGCAGAATTTTCTCCCCCCGGGGAGTCAAGGGCTCACTCTTTAAGCCGGACATGGCCATGTCGATATTGTTCAGGAAATTGCCCACCTCATGGGTCACCTTGCTGGATGTGGTGCCCAGCACGGCCAGGTTCTGGGCGTGCATCAGCGCCCGGGCGGTTTCCACTTCCCGTTCAATATAGGCTTTCAGGGAATCGGTCATGTCATTGAATGCCCTTCCCAGATCCCCGATTTCGTCCTCCGAATCAATCGTCACCTTTCCGTTCAGCTCACCCCCGCCGATGGCGCGGACCTGATCATGCAGCCGGTGAATCGGCGACAGCAGTCGCCGGACCCAGCGCCAGCCGAAAACAGCGGCCATGGCGCACAGCCCCAGGGTCAGTAGCGCCGCCCACCAGATGTTCCGGTAAAGATAAGAAAAAATTTCCCGCCGGGGCTGACTGAGCACGACGATCCAGTCCAGGCCGGGCACATAAACGCCCAGATTGTAATACTCCTGTCCGTTGTTGTTCTCGATCCATTCAACCGGACCGGACGCCGTCCGCAGGGAGTTGACGATGGCCGGATTTTCCGGCGGTGTTGCTTTAATCACCCGGTCGATCTGGCGGTGGCCGATAGTCCGTCCCGACACATCAAGGATATAGACCTGTCCGCTTCGTCCCACGCTGATTCCCGAGAGTACATCCCAGATGGACTTGAGGTTCAGTTCCGCCCAGAGTACTTCACGTGTCACTCCCTGACGGCGGATGGGTATGGCCATGTGCACCATCGGCATATCCTGACCGGAAACCCTCACACCGGACATGATGATCCGGCCCGCCACCGCCTGATCAAACAGGAGCTCATCCGGAACAGGCGGGGGCGTGTCACCCGCCAGGACGGTGGTCACAACCGCCTCCTTGTCCAGGGAATAGAGGGTCAGGGAAACGAACTGAGGATTACTGTGGAGAAACCCGGTCAGGGCCATTTTTTCCTGCCAGCGGTCCAGGCCGGCGGCGGCAATCACCAGGGCCAGACTTTCCAGGTTGTTGCGGGCGTTTTCCATGAACAGCCGGATCTCGCCGGCCGAGCTTTTGATGATGTTCTGGTAGTCCTGGGTGACGGTCTTCTGGAAAAAATTAAAGCTGGTCGCCGACAGAACCAAACCGGTAATGGTAATGGAAATGATAATAAACGGCAGAAAAAAACCGAGAAACTTATAAAGCAGCTTTTTCTTTGTCCGAATTTTCATACCGGACGATTATAGTTGGCCGAAGATATCGTGTAAAGATGAATGCGGTTAGTCTCTGATATGGAAAGGCGGAGGCATTCACTAGCCGGCCGGTGTCAAATTCGTCGAACGGCAAAGGAAGCCGATCCCATAAAGACGGCACCGATCATCAAAAACGATTGAACCCCCCAAAAGCTGGAAATCGTCGCCCCGAACAGAATCGCGCACAGAAAGCAGATTCCTTTAAAAGTCGACATCAACGACATGACCCGACCGATGGCAGTTTGGGGAATGTTTTGCTGAATCCGACTTTCCCAGAACAGTTGCAGCAGGGTAAGGCCGAAACCGAAAAGGGTCATGAGACCGGCCAATTGAATAAAACCGTCAACCAGAGGCAGTATGATCATGGCCGCGCCCAGAAGCAGGAAGCCCGCGGCCGGCACACCCCGCCGGCGCATTATCGTCGAACAATGAGGCAACAACAGGGTTGCCAGGAATGCGCCGGCCTGAAAAGCCGACAAAACAAACCCCCAGTGGCCGATATTACCATCGAGGGCGTTTTTAAACAGCAGCGGCATACCCAGATTAATAAATCCGCCGCACAAAACAACCAGTCCCAGCATGATAAAACACAGCGGCAGGCCGCTATTCTTCCCCAGGAGCAGCCTGCTTCCCCGTATAAGATCTCTGGCGGTTTCCTTCTGTCGGCCGGTGGAAGTGCCATGCCGGCGAGGATCAGGAAGGGAAGCCACCAGAGAAATCGTACCGGCAAAGGCCAGTACCGCCAGAGAAAGGGGCGCGGTTTTGTCGGTACGCGATAGAAACATGCCGATCAGCCAGGGGAACAGGAGCGCGCCGCCGATGGCCACCCGCTCATTAATAGCGTTAAAGCGGAGAATCCGCTCGCGGGGGATCAATAAAGGAACAGCGGAAAACAGACCGATGGAAAAAAAAAGCGAAGCGCTGACAAACATCAGATATAGGGCAAACAGAGCCCAACGGGTCGTCGCCAGGAAAAGAGCGCCCACCAGCAGACATTTTCCCAGATTGACCAGGGCCATCCATTTCCCCGGACCTAGCCGGTCCACTCCCCGGCCGGCCAGAGGGCTTAAGAGAATGGACGGTAATTGATGAACCAGGCACAGCACTACCAGGCTGGATAGGGCGTTGTCCCCCTTAAATACCAGCAAATCGACCAGGAATAGTGCGATCACCTGGTTCCCGACATCGGAAAACAGATCGGCGGCAATGATCCGCCGGGACACGATCGGCAAACGATCTTCCATCAGGCGACATGCTCCGCTAGCGCTTCCGGTTCAGCTTCATTGGCCTTTTCAGCCATGTGCCTGACATAGTCTTCCAGAAACACCGCCAAGGCTTCATACTGGCAGTCAACCCCGGCGAAGTCATTATCGATGGTCAGGGCCTGCAGCCGGCAGCCGCCCATGCAAAGGGGCAGCAGCGGGCATTTTTCCAGGCAGGTGGAGGGCAGGCAGCGCTTCAATAGTTGAGATTCGGCTATAAAATTCACCCCATGTTCCACATGGCCATAAGCCATCTCACCGTTCTGCAACCCCGGGCAGGGAATGATCGAACCATCGGTGTCGAACACAAACATGGCCCGGAAATCGGCACGACAAAGGCTGGAAGGGGCCTGTCGCTCGCTGGCATATCCGTATTCTTCAGCGGTATTCCGAAGTTCCAGGGCGATCCGGGGATCCCCCATGCCACAGCTGTACTCGCTTTTTCCCCTTTTTTTAATGATGGGGGTAAAATACACGTTTTCAATTTCCAGATGATAGCGCGCAAAATCGTCCAGCATTTCGGGAAACGTTTCATAATCCCGGCAGCCGCTGTCATACTGGCATTCGATAGTGATGGGCACCAGGCCGGACACGGTACGCAGATTGGTAATAATAGCTTCATAAGTGCCGCGGCCTGTTTTGGACGGACGCAGGCGGTCATGCACCCGGGCCGGTCCGGCCAGGCTGACGCGGATATTGTTCAGGCCCGTGTCCAGCAGGCGGGAAATAATCGCGGGCGTCAGCATGGTGCCGTTGGTGGTAACGGTAAAACCATAGTCAATGTCATGTTGGCGGCAAAAGTGATGCCGCCGGGCGGCGCTGGCATGAATGATCTCCGGCCGCAGCAGGGGTTCGCCGCCGAGATAATCGTCCCGTACGCGCAACGGCCGACGTTCGCGCATGGTCCGAATATAATACTCATCCATCATCCAGGCGGTTTTGTGGCTCATCTCCTTTGCCTCAGGGTCAATGATGCAGTAAACGCAACGGTTGTTGCATTTCCGGGTCACGATGATCTTGGAGGTCATGTTCGAAAAATCATGAACTTGCTGCTGTTGCCAGCACCCGAACACCGCGGCTTCGTCCACGCCTGTGTCCACCAGCAGCCCCTCATCGCGAAGCATGGCAATAGTCTCCGGATCCGGTTCCGATCCCGGTGATTGGACAATGGCCGCCCACTCCTCTTTGTCCATGAGGATAAAAGACTGGGTAATGGTCTGGTAAAGGGCCACCAGGGAAGGTTTTCCGGGAGAGCCGTCATTGATGGGAACCTCAACGATAAACCGGGATGGTTTGTATGTCGGCATGGCCGCTCCTTTGGCAGGGCTCCCCGGACATTCGCAGGGAATGCCCGGGGAACGATTCATTGGTTAGGGGTTAGTTGCGGGAGAACACTTTGAAGCTGCAGCACATCATGCCCTGCTTTCTGAAACCGAAATTGCCTTTTCTGATTACGATCATCTTTTTTCTCATTTTCATTTTCTCTCTCCTTTTAAGTTGATTGGGTCCTGCCGGGTGTTACGCTTCTGGTGATCGATCATCCCGGAAGATAGCAAGGGAGATGCCGGAGAGATGATTAGTCGCAACGGTTTGAAAGTTAGGTATAAATTGAAAACTTATCGTGAGAGGAAACGCGTGTTCGTCACGGATGGTAACGATTTTGCGTTTTGACGCCGTCACATAAAGAGACTATTTGGAGCGTATGGCGGCCAGCCGCAGCCAGTAGATGCCTTCATTGGAAAGGAAGAACGGAGCGGACAGGGAAAAACGCTTGGACATGACGTCAAAGGCGGTCTGCTGATAAAGAAACGTGCCGGGTTGAAGTTCGGCCAGAAGGGCGTCAGCCTGAAACAGATACTCCTTTTTTGCCCGGGGATCATCGGCCCGCAGGGCCATCTCGAGCAGGCGGGTCACTTCGGGATGGGAAAAATTTCCGGTCAGGTTATGGCCTGCTTCATCCGGCAGCCAGCCGCTGATGATATTTTCGGTTCTGTTGTAAGCGCCCGGGAATTCGGTCAGGACGGCCTGAAAATCGCTGTTCCGGTAATAACTGGCGGAGATTTCCTGACATGGACACGCCTGAATATCCATGCGAATGCCGATATCATTAAAACAGAGCTGAATATACCGGGCCACGGCTTTTTTAACCTGCGCTTCCGCTGAAATCAGCAGCGTAAAAGCGAACGGTCGGCCGTTTTTTACCAGAACCCCTCCCTCGCCGGTTTCCCACCCGGCCTCGTGCAGCACCCGCAGGGATTCTCGTGGATTATAGTCCAGAGGCGTCAGTCCCGGCGCATGAAAGGGTGAATCCACGCCCATGGGCCCGATGGCCACCCGCCCATACCCTTTCAGGATTTGGTCAACGATATACTGACGGTCAATGGCCTGGCTCAGTGCGCGGCGTATCCGTTCATCGGCAAACAGAGGGTCATGGCTGTTGTATAAAAGGATGGCATAATGTGTCAGCATATTATGATGAAAATAAAACCGATCCTGATACTGGCGGGTTATCTCATAGTTTTTGGGGGCTATCTCCTGAGCAATGTCGGTGGCGCCGGCCAGGAGTCGGGTCCATGTCCTTTCCTTATCCGGCTGATAATAAAATTCCACGCCGTCAAGGGCCGGCCGGCCGGCATAATAGTTTTTATTGGCGGTCAGAACGGCTTTGCGCTCCCCCTCTTTCGCCTCAAAAACAAACGGGCCGGACCCGACAGGAGTAAAACTTCGGGCTTCCGCAGTTAACTCCGATGCCGGCAGGACTTGAATGTCCTGGATCGTTGCGAGGAAGTCCGGATACGATTTGTTTAATCGAATACGAAGGGTGTGAGCCGAAGGGATCGAAATCTCTTCTATAGACGCCATGACCTTCGGTAAAAGCTTGCTGATCATCACCTGCAGGGAGCAACGGGCATCTTCTGCCGTCACCGGCTGACCATCATGAAAAAAAGCGTCGGTCCGTAACCGTATGGTCCAGGTCCGGGCCGACTCGTCGTAGGCCCAGGAGGTGGCCAGGTCCGGCTGCAGGCGGCCATTGACATCATTCACAAACAGGAAGCTGTAAAGCAGCGGAAAAATCATGGTGGCGCCGGCTGCATTATCTTCAGCCGGATTCATGGAAACAAGCGGGGCGGCCACGTCAAAGCGGAGGATATTTGCATGAGCCCGGTCGGGCGCGGCAGACACCGGCGCTTCTGTCCGGCAGGCGCTCACGACCAGGGCCAGCGACAGCAGCCCGATAAACAACCAAAAGGGAATTTTCATGTTTTGCCTAAAAGTTCAACCGCACCCCGGCCTCAACCCACCGGCCGGGCTGGGGCCAGACGCTGCGATAGACATAGTCGACGTCAAACAGATTGTGTACGGCGCCGAACAGCTCCGGCCGGCAGAGCTTACCGCCCCATGGCAGCCGCGCCCGGGCCAGATAATCAAAGACAAAAACCTGGTCTTCGGTCTCCGGGTAGGAGGAATTATAATAAATATAATCACCGTGAAGGCTCTGGGTCAGCCATTGCCAGGCATGAACGGCCGACGCCTGGTATTGAACCCGGGGGATATCGGTAACGGTCTGGCCGTTCTGCTGATCCTGGACGTCGGTAAACGTGCCGAAAAACGACAGGCGCAATGGCGAAAAAGCAGTCACCGTCAGCCCGCCGCTGGCACCCTTGCGCAGCACCTCGTCAATATTGACATACTGCATCCGCTCCCAGTCCGGCTGAATCAGGTCCTTGACGCTGGAATAGAAGCCGTTGACCTCAAGCCGCAGCCAGGACAGGGCCTGAATTTCGCCGCCCAACTGGTAATTCATGGCGGTCTCGGGATCCAGATCCGGATTGCCGCCGAAGGGATCGTTGACCCAGGACGGCGGGGGCGCCGAGAAGCCGCTGGCCGCCTGGGCCCGGATTAGAGCCCGGTCGCCCGGCAGCCGGCAGACCAGCCCCAGGGAAGGGCTCATCTCTGAACCGAAGTCCTGGTTGTGGTCATAGCGCAGCCCGGTATTGATCGATACCATCCGCCAGCGCAGGGTGTCATTGCCATATACGGCCCAGTTGCCGGTATCATACTCCCCCGAGAAACTCCGGTCGTCATACCGTCCCCAGTCACCGTCAAAACCGAGATTCATGGTATGAAAGGCCGCGGGTTCGTAAGTCGCCCGGACGCTGCCGCCCCAGCTCTCTTCCCGGTAATCGCTGAAGGGTTCCCGGTGATCGGCGTAGACGTCTTCGATCAGGGCGTCAAAGTCCTGGTGCCTGGCCTCCAGGGTCAAGGACAGGGTGTCTTCCGGAAAGGTTTCCAGCAGCAGGCGCTGATAGGCACGCGTCCGTTCCATGTCATCCCAGAAATCGGGGTAGTTGATTATGGGATCTTCTTTATGGCCGTCATCATAGTTGCAGACCAGATTCAGGCGGCCGGTATCGCCGATGGTATAGTTGACCTTGCCATAGGCGGCCTGCTGTTCGTAGGCGCTTTTATCGACAAACCCGTCGCTGGCGTCCCGCGTCAGTGACACAAAATATCCCCAGCGGTCCACTGTGCCCTGAAGACTGGCATAGTTCCGGGTGGTGTCCGCCTCGCCGTATGAGGCCTGGGCTTCGGCGGACATGGCCTTATCCGCCGCGGGCTCCCGGGTGATAATATTGATGACCCCGCCCAGGGCGGACCCCCAGGCCGAGGAGGCCGCCCCCTGATACACCTCTATCCGGTCAATGGCGGCAACCGGTATCAGGGAAAGATCGGCAAAGGGATTGGCCAGGAGGTTGAGCGGCACCCCGTCCTGGTACACGGCCACATGCCGCGGATCCGAGCCCTGAATCCGGATCGTGGCCTCGCTGCCGATACCGCCGGCAGACTCCACATACACCCCCGGGACAAACCGCAGAACTTCGGCGGCGGTGGCTACCGGCATGGCGGCGATCTCCTCCCGGGTGATGACCGAGATGTTGGTCGCCACGTCGTTTTCCGGCACCTGGCTGCGGGTGGCGGAAACCACCATATCCGTCATATGATAGGTTGTCTCCCCTGCGGAAGCCTTGTCCGGCGGCGTATCGGCGGCTCCGGCATGGCTCCAGGCGAATAGCAACCATATAAAAACATTAATAACGACTCCTCTGTCATATCTCCTCTTCATCATCCGGCCCACCCTGTTGTCGATGTCTTTCAATCCGTCCGTTCAGATCCGCTACCGGTGACTTTTCCCCTCCTTGCCCCCTCAAGTCCTTTAATCCTACTCGGTCTCTACACTTCCTTCCTCATCATTCTTTCTGTCCTCGATTTCATATTTCTTCACTTTTTCGATCAAAGTCTTCCGGCTG
The DNA here is from genome assembly GCA_040753795.1 of Thermodesulfobacteriota bacterium. Taxonomy (NCBI): domain Bacteria; kingdom Pseudomonadati; phylum Thermodesulfobacteriota; species Thermodesulfobacteriota bacterium. The sequence continues at coordinate 264,118 of JBFMDX010000004.1, read as the reverse complement.
ATGCCGAGATGCGCCGCGGCCCGGGTTTTATTATAACGCTCTTTTTTCAAGGCCAGGCCGATCAGATATTTTTCCATCTCCTTCAGGTCGAGACTGGAGGAGTGAAACATCTCCCGGTTAATAAGCGGCAGATGGGCAGTGGTGATCATGGACTCCCGGCAGGTGATCACGGCCCGTTCTATCACATTGACCAGTTCCCGCACATTGCCCGGCCAGTCATACACGCCCAGGGCGGCCAGGGCCTGTTCCGAAATTCTCCTGACAGGACGGTTGTAGGCTTTGCGGAACCGCTCCATATAAAATTCCGCCAGCAGAGGGATATCGCTTTTCCTCTTCCGTAACGGAGGTATTTCAATGGTGTAAACGTTCAGCCGGTAGAGAAGGTCCTGCCGGAACTCTCCTTTTCCCACCAACTCCTCCAGCCGGATATTAGTGGCGGCCAGTACCCGAAAATCGGAAGACAAGGTGACATTTCCGCCGACGCGGGTAAAGTCATGTGTCTCCAGCACGCGCAGCAGTTTGGATTGAAGGGCGGAAGAGGCATTGCTGATTTCATCCAGAAACAGCGTCCCCTTGTCCGCGATTTCAAACAACCCTTTTTTGAAGCCGACCGCGCCGGTAAAGGCGCCTTTTTCATGACCGAACAATTCGCTCTCCAGCACGCCGGGAGAGAATTCGTTGCAGTTGACCGCAAAAAAGCCCCGTGCCTTGCGATCGCTCAGCTCATGAATGGCCCGGGCCACCAGTTCCTTGCCGGTGCCGGTTTCACCGTATATCAGCACCGTCACCGGTAGGCCGGCCACTTCGTTGACAGCCTGAAGCACCTGCTGCATGCCGGGGGTGCGGTCGATCATGGATCGGGCAGCGCTTACCTTGAGGGTTTTTTCCGTGCGCAGGGACTCGATCTCTTTTAACCGCCGCCGCTTTTCCAAAGCCTCCCGGACCGTGGCCCAGAAAAGATCCCACTGGTCATCAAGGGGTTTTTGAAAATAATGGTAGGCGCCATGACGAATGGCGGTGACAGCCTTTTCCGTGGATCCGTAAGCCGTCATCAGAATAAAGGGGATATCCGGGTTTATGTCCTGAATGGCGGCCAGAAGTTCATTCCCGTCCATATCCGGCATCTGAACATCCGAAATGACCAGGTCGACCGAGCCCTTTTTAAAAAAATCGAGGGCCGCTCTGGCCGATGTGAAAGGGAACAGATCATATGCTTCGGCTTCCGGAAGACAAAGAAACAGCTCGACAAATGTCTGATTATCATCGACCAGGAGTATTTTGGGCTTTTCCATCATTAATTATATATCACATTTTGCAGTAAAAGTCGACTACGGAATAAGACATTTATCGTAATTTCAAATGATTAAATAAAATCGCCATAAACCATCGCTGTCCGGCCCCGATCAAATCTCCATTAATTCAGGATGAACCGTATCAATTCGTTACACCCGCCAACCATATATTGTAACAAAATGTTACACCTGTTGTCGAACAAAGCCGAAAATACAAAAAAATATCATAAAATCAATGTTTTAAAAAACGACTCACCGCCCGAACCGGCACGCATTTTGCGTAAATTATATTTCTATTATCTCAATTAAGTTTATCGATTTTATCGGATTGGCTTTGTTTTTCAGATTTTCATTAGCGTAGAGAGTCCTCCCATGGCCTCAAACAAAGAGCCCCCGGATCAGGGGCTCGCCCTTATGATTAAAAGCAATCCCGCCACTTGTGAACTATGCCGAAGGCATCTGGAGGCGGATGGTTTCCGGGTGCATATCACCAAAGGCGGCCGACAGGCAGTCGACACCATTCGGCGGTTGCTGCCGGATATCGTCCTGCTCGATTTGATGATGCCGGACATGGACGGCTTTCGGATGCTCGAACAACTGAAGGCTGACCCGGTCACCAGGGAGGTTCCCATCCTGATACTGGCTGACCGCGACGAAACACCCGTCGTGGCAAAAGCGCTGCGACTGGGCGCGGATGATTTCTTGAAAAAACCGTTTGACGATGAGGAGTTGCTGGTCCGGGTGAAAAAGATAATCAGCAGCGAAGAGATCTGGGATTCGTTGCACAACGCCACCGAAGAACTGCTCAAAAGTCAGCTGAACATAATCGTCACCCTGAAAGAATGGGAACAGGAAGCCGAAGCATTCAAAAAACACTGTGAAACAATTATCATCAATCTTCTGACCGATCCCGAGGTGTCTTTTCCGCAAAAGCAGGCCATGCCAACCGCCGAACAAGCCAGAGACCTGCTTAACCGGATTGTCGACCGGTACCGCCTCAGGCGAACTGAATACGACGTGCTTCATTAAAGCCCGTCATGTAACCCCCTGGTTGAGGATATCGCCAGGGACAAAACCGCGCCTTCATCAGAAGGATTCATAACCATGGCCTTTGTTGCAGAAGGTTGTTCTGACTGGTCACAAAATTCTGATTTCGGAAGTAGACTCATGAAACCTCGAATTGTTATTAAAACCGGCCGAAATTTTTTTTGCCCGGCCGTCAAGGCCGAAGTCCACATTGAATACTGTACCGACCTGACATACGAGACCGGGCAGATATCAGACACAACAGAGATGCTCATCAGCCCCGACTGCGAGCTCAAGAATCATTGCGGCATCGCCTGTCAGGAACGGGACGGAAAAACAACCTACGACTGGTCCCGATGCGCCCATCAGGAGTTGAAAACAGCCGTCTGACAGGACGGGGACCAAAACTTAAAATCCACGTACGGTATGATACAAACCGCTCCTTATCGTCCGGAAGCCAAGATAAACAAACAAGACCATTGCCTGAACCCAGCGGAAGAGTTCAGCCGGCGCCAACCTGAATCATATCAGCGGCAACAGCGTCAACTGGGGATACGCGCAATGGGCGCCGCGGCTGCTCAATGTGCTGATGGACGGAGTAACCGGCATCGCCGACTATCAGGCCCGGCAACTGCTTGATGATCGTTACCACCGGCTTCAGGTTGTTTTTGATCCCGGCGAAAACATCCCACTTGACGCGGTGGATAAAATGGACCGCATGGAGCAGATCGCCGCCGGCTGCAAGACGGAGATGGCAGAAACAATTGATTGGATCAGCAAGACATGGAGTTAGACGGCTTGGAGAAACGGACTTTCCGATACAGGGGCCGGGAGTAAATAGGTTACTGGCACCGTATTTCCGTATTTCAGCAGGTGTCGAGAAACGGGGGCGACTGTGTGGTCGGTAATTACAGTATGAAGTAGGCAAAAAAACCTAAAAGGAGGAATAAAATGAATAAATCACTATTGTTGCTGCTGATTTTAGCGAGTATTGCCGGGTGTGCAGGCCTTGACATTACGCCAATTTCTCCTACCGATGAGATCGCCGCGCACTCTGGCGATAAAAAGCTCAAGGGCTACGTAGTTTACGAACCAATGGTTGTTGTTGAAGTCAGCCAGAAAGAAGTGTGCGGTGAAAAGGATGATAAAGGCAATTGCAAGGGTGCCACTTATATAACATGCGCCGCCGGTGCCCCATTCTTATTGCCGGACACATCGAAACCATTTCTTGTTAATGTTCGGTCTGGTTTTGGTAAAACAGGGGTGGATGTCGCTATTACTAATGGATGGCAAATTGGCAACATTAAGGATGAGTCCGACAATACAGCGTTGTTGGGAACGGTTGAAAAGCTCCTCGATGCAGCGATTAAAAAAGGTATCAGTCCCGACCCAATTTCCGGAAAATGCAAAGCGCCGGGTCTCTATCATGTTGTTTCTACATCCACAGGGATAGCGCTGCAACCTTTACTGATTTATTAAAGCAGATCGTAATTCCGGGCTTCTTCACATATCATTAGTATACGTCATAGGCTTATTTGTCCGAGCAAAGAATATTTGATGCTTGGGGCCAAACGTGAGACGGTAAGTGTATTCCACGCATGGGCTGTTATATGAAGAAGCATTTTTTAGAACACACTAACCGCAGAGGCGTGAATTCAACATGGCACCAATTTCCTAAAAAATGGTTGGCAACTTTATAGACAACAGTTAAAGCATTAATCATGGGAGGAGTAATGAAACAAATTATTCACCTCAGCGATCTTCATATCGGGGGGAACACAAGATTGTTAAATAGGAAATTAAAAAATCGCTTTGATCGATTGGTGGAACATCTTGTATCTAAACACAAACCATCAAAAAATTTTATCATAATTATTTCCGGTGACCTGACTGACAATGTGTTTAAACATGGATATAAAGCGGCAAAAGAATCTATTGCAAAATTGACTGAGGCCAATTTTATGGTGCTCGTAATTCCGGGAAATCACGACTACGGTGATGGTAAAATAGATGATAAAAAATATGTCGAGCTATTCAAAAAAGCTTTCTATAACGATACTTCTGTGACTTATCCAAAAAAGAATATTATTGACAATATAGCATTCATTGGCCTCGACTCGATGGAGGAGGGATGGAATAATGAGGATTCTGAAGGGAAATTGGGGAAGGTTCAAATTGAAGAACTAATAAAGATGATCAACACAGACATAGACGTTGTTAGTTGTAAATATAAGGTGGTTTATCTGCATCACCACCCCGTCATTCTGCCGAGATATAAAGGGCTCCAGGATGCTAAAGAATTTCAAGGCGCAGTGAAAGACAAGGTCGATGCAATATTTTTCGGGCATAACCATATCCCTTTTTTGTTAAAAAAATCGGGTTTATGGGGTGTGCCCTTATGGTCAAATCCGGGGTCTTCAACTGGGAAAGAAGATTATTTGCCCTACATTAGTTACTTCGTATTCAACTTAGAGACAGGAACCGATAAAAAATTTGAATTTGTCTTAAACTGATTAAATTTTATCCTAACGAAGCCATCCCCCTGAACGCGGTGGATAAAATGGACCGCATGGAGCAGATCGCCAACGGCTGCAAGACGGAGAGGGCAGAAACGATTGAATGGATCAATGAAACATGGAATTAGACGGCCTGGGAAGACGAAATATCTTTTTCTTCTGAATATATTATTGCGAAAAACAAACATGAAAAATGCGGGCAAATTTTATCCATGTTTGTTTGGAGGGGGTAATATCTTAATAAATGGAATTTTTTCCGTTTACATGCGTCAGTAACACGGAAGATTTTACATTTATTACGACTGTTAGCTCTTTCGGGGGAGTCTGGAAGTGAAAGAGGAGCCAAACACCCAACATCTGAACATTTTTCTGGTGAAGCCGGAAATAAGTACTATTGACCAAATTATTCGGGAAGCCGATTGCTCGAAACATCTCGAACTTGACATTCCTGATTTTGGCCCCAGTCATTTCTATATCAAGTATGGGAAAAGAAAATTTCCGAAATGGGCTTCTCTATTTGATGGTATCGTTGATGTAAGTGAAATCGGGAAAACGAATGGTGTTTCTGTTGCACTTGTTGTCAAGACTTCCAATCGGTTTTTTGTCCTCTCTTTCGGTCAAGGCGGAAGATTCTTGCTTCAATCAAGCGCTATGGAATCTCGATTTGGGCTTTTGGTCACTCTTAATTCAGTTGCGATTGAAAGCCTAAGGTGCATCGACAAGCAATCATTAGATAATCTGGAAAGCCAGTCGCGTATTCAATCTAGTTACGAAACCACTTCAGATCAATTCGGAATAGATGTAGAGCAAGACATGCTTAAGGCGGTAGTCGGATCTCCGGAGGACAAAAAGCTTGGAAGCAGAATGACTGGTGCTGATTCTTTGTCCGTATCTGTAAAAACAGATATAGTAAATGTCAAGTTTCTATTGGATTCGTATTTAAGCAAGTTTGAACAAGACCTTTCAGATAAAGGTTATGAATGGGTCAATAATATTTCGAACATTAAGAACAACCCATCTCTGATTGACGCCTTAGAGACCGCTTTAGAGCAAAAACTCCAAAAGAAAGATTTTAAGAATGTCTGGTTATCAATTCCTGAGATCATTCAGTGGGACGTAGTGAAGGGGTTTATGTTCACATGCGGTCGAAAAATTATCCATTCCGATATCACAATGGATGGCTTCATGACGACTGTGAATGACGAAAAAATATCTCTCGATCTATTAAAAGATAGAAAGGTCTCCTGTGCTGATGAAGATCACAACTGTGTAAATAGGTCCTGGCCGGTCTACAGGTGTCTGTATGCGGAGTTGAATCTCGAAGGCGCAAAATATGTGCTAAATGATGGAGATTGGTTTAGGATTGAGCCGGATTTCGTGACAAAAACTAATTCTAATTTTTCCAAAATTTCCTTTTCAGGCCTCTCCCTGCCGTTCTACAAACACGAAAATGAGGGTGCCTACAATCAATCAGTATCCGCATCTATGCCTGAAGAATACGCCCTATTAGATGACAAGAACAAGGTTTCCCATGGCGGAGGACACGGCCAAGTTGAAATATGCGATCTGTTTTCCGCGAAGAAAAATCTTATTCACATTAAGAGATATGGAAAATCAAGTGTACTAAGTCATTTGTTTTCACAGGGCTTTGTTTCTGGTCAGCTAATGCAATTAGATGCTGATTTCCGTGCTAAGATCAAAACCAAGTTGCCCACTTCATTTAGGCCCTTGATTTCTGAAGACAACCGTCCGGAGGATCAAGAGTTTACAATTACATTTGCTGTGATTAGCGAAGACCAAGGGGAAGGACTCCGTTTACCTTTTTTTTCTCGCGTCAATCTGAATAATACACACAGAATCTTACGTGGCTATGGTTTCAAGGTTGAGTTACTGAAGATTAAAGTTGATCCGATATTTTCAAAGACAAAGAAAATCCCGCCACGCAAAGCACCAAAGAGGAAAATAGGAACGAAGGGCTAACGAACAAGGATAGATCGTGCAACCAGAAAATGCACCGGCCACGAAAAGCCGGGCCGGTGATTGTCAGAAGCGACGTCCTGGCGTACCTTTTCACCTTTCCCAGTTTGCTGTTTGAACATTGGAATAACAGAAAAATCAGGTATTGCAACCGTTCGACAAAAACGAAGGAGGTAATTAATGAATGACGCCGAAATTCCTAAACTCCATTTCCGTTACAAATATATGTTGGTTATCATCGTCGTCCTAATAGTGGGGCTCGTCCTGTTGATACTCAGCCAGAATATCAGTATTGATCAACTGACACAGAACGGGACTTTTTGGAAGCTTCTCTTTGAGCACCTTGCTACAGCAATGCTGGTCGGTGCTTTTACAGGCGGACTTTATGAGTACTTTCTCCGGAAGGAGTTTCTCAATGTCACCGAGAAACAGACTCAAACGATTTGCGAATGTGTTTCTCAACTTGGCGAGGAGGCGAAGTCTCGATCGGAGAAGATTGCAGACTTCATCGCTGCAAACAGAGAACAACGTGAACTTGGTGTTTCTCATTGCTTCAACGAAGCTCAACAATTCGACTTTACAAACATTATCGAAACACCAAAGAGCCTGACGATTGTTTTAAATGACGGACGAACATGGATCGGGAACCATTATGAGAATTTTGTCAATAGGTTTCAAAATGATGATGGTAAGGAAACTACTTTCATATTAATGCATCCCAATTCGCCGGCCATACAACTCCATGCGACTAAAGTTGGCTCAACGGTTCAGGGAATTCGCATAAGAATTGCTGAGACCGTGAATTTGCTCAAAAGTGCCAATTCGAAACAAAAACCATTGAGGATAGTCGGTCACCAGCTTTACAACACGATGAGTGTGTTTCTTGGCGACAATGACGTTGTTTTGACACCTTATTTCCTGGCAAAAATCCGCAAAACGCCTCCAGTGTTTACTTTCGTAGATACGGGAAAGGAAAGCTTCTACCAAAAGGCAAAACAGGACATTGAGTCGCTGCTTAGAGATTGCACTGACATCTCGTCATACCTATCTGAAGACGGATCGGAGATGCAAGATAAGGTCGAATCGCATACAACCGCAATTCCTACTGCGTCGCATTTTTAATCTGCTAATACCCATTTTTATGTGCAACGAATCCAAGTATTACGAGTGGAGCAGGGGCATACCGCCGCTTCGCGTGTTCTGCACACGGTTGGTTTCGTTGAGCGTAAGCGGATACTTAAAAGCGACATAACCAAAAATCGCAAAAATGGAATAGGAGGTTGCCCGTGAAGTACATAGTCGATACAGTGACGAGCCAAGCGTATTGGCGTTATGTATTGTTCTCTCGGGTTGGTGCTCGAACTGTACTCGCTATTTTTGGTGGCTTTTGGCTTTTAATTGAATCATTGGACTTTTTTGGTGTTTATACGCGTGATCAATATGGATCATACGGTTTTATAGTAGTTATGGCTGCAGCGGTAGTTGTAGCCATTCTTTTCAGGCATCCAATTCGTTCAATTGTCGTTTCGTTTCCAAAAAATGACTTTTGTGTGGAAGTCCGCATTGGTAACATTTTCGACGCAGCCGGTGCAATCATGGTTTCCACAAATACCATATTTGAATCTGATGTCGCTGGAGGAAAGATCTCACCAGATAGCCTACAAGGACAATTTACGGCCAAATACTATACTGGAGACCAAAAAACATTAATAGAAACTATCAAGACAAAATTAAATGGTCTGGACGGTCCTCCGTATCCTATGGGCACCACAATCCCCGTAAACACACACGGTAAGACGTTCTATTTTGTTGCTATGGCTGAACTAAACGAACAAGGAACGGCTTCTACCACTCCTCGGTTCATAGAGAAGGCAATGGATGGTCTCTGGCGATATGTTCGGGAATCTGGAGAACTTCAAGAACTGGTTGTGCCCGTGATTGGCACTGCAAGAGGAAGACTTGAAATTCCAAGAAAGAAAATGATCGAGAAGATCGCTGAATCTTTCGTTAATGCCTCACTTGACAGGAAGTTCACAGACCGACTTGTCATTATGGTTCATCCAGAAGATGCCCACAGATTTCAAATCAACTTATATGATATAAAAGACAATTTAAACCATGTCCTTATAGGGAGGTAATTATGGCATACAGAAACGGAAACTATTCGGCTTTCTATGTTGATGAACCATTCAACGAAAACAACCTTGGTGCGCATTCTACCAAAGACTTTGTAAGTTACAATCTCCTGAGAGCCTGGAAGGGGGCAGATTCAACCTTTCCGTTTGTGGACTCCCATAATAAGAACTACAATGTTCGGGATGGAAGCGATTGGGAGAAAACTCTAAAGCCAAGAATTCACGATCGATTAAACAACTCCAAGAATATTATACTTTTTTTAAGTTCTATAACTAAAAATTCAAGAGCGATTCGGGAAGAAGTTGATTTTGGCATAAACACAAATGGACTTCCTGTGATAGTTGTTTATCCAGAATACAGTGAAAAATCAGACATAATTGATTGCAAATCGAACACAATAAAACAAAAGATCAAGAATTTGTGGGACAATTTGCCAAAATTTAGAGATTCAATGAGTAGCGTTCCTACATTGCATATCCCGAACAAAAAAGCCTTGATTAAGAAGGCGCTTGAAAGCGAAGGCTTCATGGTGAACACAAAGAAGGATGCGGATATGTATTTTTATCCGTGCGATTAGGATGATTCAGATATAATGGCACATAACAAGGCAAATCAATTCGGATGAAAATTCCGCTGTGCTCCTTTTGCACCGGTTATTTGTTACGTTAACGAGTTGCTGAAGGGCAATCACTGAAGCCCTCCCCTACATTTTTTCTCGGCAACCTACTGAATTTTGGATTTGTTGTCCGGCTGTTTTTATTATCCGCAGATTGCACGGATTTTCACGGATTAAGAAATCTGCGTTAATCGGCGTAATCCGTGGATTGTTTGTTTCCGAAGCCGGGTGTGTCATTTACTGCTGTCCGATTCGATGATGGCGATTTCTGCGGGCGTCAGTTCGTAAAGCTCATAGACCAGTTGATCGATCTGGTGGTCGGTGGTTTCGATCTGGCGCTGGAGCATGGCTTTTTCCTGGGGGGTTTTGGATTCGGCCAGTTTCTTGTTTAAGTCCAGCATCTGGTTCACCAGGTCAACCATTCGATCGTGCCGGGCCACGTCGTCCGGATCATCGAAGTTGATGGTGCGGATGGGGAGCATTACCAGATACTGATAAATAAACCGCAAATAACCACCGCGATAGGTTGAAGAAAGTGTTTTGTAAAAGAAAGTCGTCAAGGCTGAATTCAGAACACCCAACAGGTATTGTTCTGAGTTTGCAATGACATAAGCGGTATTAACACAATACTTTCCCCCGTTATTATCCAGCGCAAAATTACCACGCAGCGAAATATCGGGGAGCATGATTTTCGGGTTTTCAAACGCGTCATAATAATCGCAGGCGCGGAGTTCCCACCAATATTCCCCTTTGTCACACCGTTTTTCAGCCTTCTCCGTAAACGGCTCAAGGTGATCAGCAATTGCGGGATAGCTCTTTTTCAACCAGGCCCAGTGGCTGCCGGCACCAGGAGCTTTCGAATTTGTAAATCCACGGGGAAAAAGGATCAGGTATTTTTCTGTATCCAAGGGCATATACCGCTTTATGTCCCGGCCGGCCAGAAAGGGCTTGATGATTTCTTTGCTTTTGGGATCTTCCGCGATCAACCTTTTCCGGGTGGCGGCATCAATGACAAAGGCTTCGTTCAAACCGGTTTTGATACCGTAATATATTTTCCCCTCGACATATTCGCCCAGGGGAATACCGGTCTTGCGGAGTTTGTCCAGCAGGCCCTGGGAAGCCTGATCGGCCAGGGACCAGCCGGCGTCGTCCAGGGCGCTCTGCCGCACGGGATGGTGATGTTCAGCCACATAATCCGACAGGCTGCCGAAATCCAGGGTCTGAACTGTAACCGCCCGAAAGGTCGGAGCCGGGGTTTTGCTCTGAACCACCAGAATGCAGGGATAGGTGGTGGCTTGTTTAAAAACCGGCAAATCGCCAAAGTCCACCACCTCAACGATGTGCCGCGCTTTCATCCATTGGCGCAGGGGTTTGCCGTAGTTGGCCCGAAACCATTTATTGGCCACAATATAGGAAAAAAATCCATTGGGGCGTAAAAGAGAAATCCCTTTTTCAATAAAATAGGCGTACAGATCGGCCACGCCATGATAGACGGAGTACCGCTTTTCAAAATAGGCCTTAAAATCGCCCAGCCCTTCCTGGCGCACATACGGCGGGTTGCCGACCACCGCGTCAAAGCCGCCTTCTTTCATGATGTCGCTAAATTCGGTCTGCCAGTCAAAGGCATTGACCCGGTACATTTCTTCCTGATCAAACAGGGTCATCTGCCGGTGGTCGTAGAAGTCCGGGCCGATGAGGGAGTTGCCGCACTTGATGTTGTCGGCAAGATCGGGCAGGACCCGCTCCTGGAACAGGCTCATCTGCCGGCCGATGCTCTGCTCGTCCTCGCCTTCCAGGACTTTTAACAAAAGAGAAAGCTTGGTCACCTCCACGGCCTGATGGTCGATGTCCACGCCAAAGATGTTGTTGAGCAGGATGCGCTTGCGCTCGTCGGTGGTCAGGCGCCACTCGCCTTTGTGGGACTGATAGACGCGCGGGGTTTTGCCGACGGCCCATTTTCCCGGGCCGTCGGCCAGGTAGGCGTCCCGGTGCCAGTCCAGCAGAAACTGATACGCCCCGATCAGAAACGAACCCGAACCGCAGGCCGGGTCCAGGATTTTAAGGTGGCTGACCCCGCCCTTGGGCCCGGGTTTTTTGCCTTCCACCAGCCTGCCGACGGTGTTTTTAACGATATAATCCACGATGTAGGTGGGGGTGTAGTAAACCCCGCCGGCCTTGCGCACCTCGGGCTTGTCTTCTATTTTGGCCTGGTGGCCGGCGGTCAGGCGGATGACCTTGCCCAGAAATTTTTCATAGACCTGGCCGAGGATATCGGCCGAGAGCACGGAAAACTCGTAGGGGCTGTCCGGGTAGTAAAGATTTTTGAAAATATCCTTTAAGGGCTTGTCGTCGATGGCCAGGGCGGGCGTGAGCGTGTCGCAATTTTCCCGGTCCTTTTCCTTTTTAAAATGGAACAGGCCGGAGTTGTATTTATCGTCGGCTTTTTTAAACAGCGTAAACAGCCGGCGGTAGACGTTTTCGCCGTTTTGCAGGGCCATCAGGGAACCATAGGGTTCCACGCCCCGGTCTTCGCAGATGCGCAGGAAAACCACGCGGTCGATGGTCTGCTGCACGGCAAAGTTCAACTCCCGCTGGGACAGGCCGGCATTGCGCAGGGCGATGTTGCGGGCCAGCAGCTCCCGCCAGCGCTCGATCTCCTGCAGGAAGGCGGCATCCACCTCGGTGGTGCCTTTTTTGATCTTGCTGGAGGCGACGTACTTGTCAAAGGAGCCTTTGAGCACCGCCTCCCGGGAAAAGACGGCGGCGATCTCGTCCCAGCGGTCAACATATTCGGTGTAGGTCAGATAGAGGACCCGGGAATGGGAGACCTTGTCGGAGGGGGCCGGTTTTACCCGGCAGTCGTAAACCGAGAAGGCTTCAAAATCGGTCAGAATGCTCAAGGGCAGCTTGGCGCTCCAGCCATAGCGCCGCAACTGGTAGGCCGGATGGACGTCTTCGGAAATATTGACCGCGGGCTTTTTGGCTTCCAGAAAGAACTTGCGCGCCCCGCCGATGCGGAAACAGTAATCCGGGGCCTTGGTGACGCCGCCGACCTTGATGGCGTCCTCGTGGATGACGTCCTTGTAGGCTTCGGCATAGCCGTTTTCGTTGGTGACGTCCCAGCCCAGGGCCTGGAAAAAGGGGTCGATGAACTCCCGGCGCACCTGGGTTTCGTTGTAGATGCCTTTTTTGTAGGCCTCCAGGTTGTTGTCAAAGGTGTCGATCAGTTTTTTTATGGTATCGGGTGCGGTCATGGACGGGGTTCCGCCGATTGGAGGGGCTGATAGAGAAAATCAACCTGGTAGGTAGCGATTACGTCTTCTTTATAATACACCGGAAGCGACCGCTCCCGCTGATAAGGGACGCCCTGGTTCCGGAACTCCTTTTCCAGGGCCGCCTGATATACCGCTTCCAGAAAGCCGCTGCCCAGTTCCCGGTGCACGGCCATGGCGGCCCCTATAATAGCATACGTTTGCGGATCGTTGATTGCGTTGAGGTCAGGATTCAGCATTTGTCCGATTTTTTTATTTATCCACAGATTACAAAAAATTACACGGATTTTCACGGATTAAAGAAGTTCTTGAAGGCTAAAGCCTTCCGTTACACTATTTGTCCGACTCCTCCGGGCGGACAATGGTCCGCCCGGCCCGATCCAGGGCCCGTTTTTCAAAATCATCCTGAAAGCCAGGGGAGTAATTCATGTAGACCGGCACCGGATAGCGCAGGCCCGCCGCGTGGGTCTGTTTCAGGCCGTCGACCAGCATCTCCAGCTTGCCGGCCGGGCAGGCGAACATCACTTCGGCGTCCTGGGCTCCGCCCCAGACCCGGTCGCCATTGCCCAGCAGCACCAGTTGCGGCTCACCGGTCACCACCGTTTTAATGACGCCCTCGTGGCATGAGCCGATGCGGCCGGTGGCGGAAAAGGAAAGGGCGCCGCCCCGGATGAACAGATAGCCGTGGATCAGCCGCATTGCCTGGGCCGGCAGGCAGTAAATCAGCACCACGTCGGGAGCCACCCGGGTGCGGGTCAGGGGAGCGATGACCAGACCGTGCAACGGTTCCGCCGGCCGGAACAGGTGAGCCTCCAGTTTTTTGGACGTTTCCATGTCCCTGGCATACAGGCCGATATTGAAAGCGTGGGCCGCCTGGATGGTTTCTTCGGTGACCGGGTCCCAGCCGTAGATGTTCCGGGCCAGGTAGCAGTTGATGTCCTGCTCGGTCACGGCCATGGTCCAGCCGTAGGTCCGGGCGATCTTGAAATTCTGGCAGACAAAGTTCTGAACCCCGAAGACCTGTTTCGGCCGCCTGCATTCCGGCGGAATGTCCTTTTCCTCCCGGGCCAGTTTGACGGCCAGGGGAAAGGTGGCCGGCCGGATCAGGATTTCCAGCTCCGCCCCCAGACGGTGAAAGGTTTCCACAGATTGTTCCGAAAAGGACATAGAATTCTCTCCCTAAAAAAGCATTGTTCCAGAACAGGTATCAGCCGCTTCCACGAAACTTCCGGTCATGCCGGACGACGATCGCTCAACGCCAACCATTCAGCGTATCATCATCGCGGAGTTTTGGGCTGTGCCGTAAATCGCCGGGACCGGTCAAAGACAACTCATCATAACCGAACCATTTTTAAAAACAAGTTCTCAAAAACCGTTGCGCTTTTTCGGCCGTATAGGATATGTTCCGGAAAAGTGAAAACGCCCTTTTATGACTGGAGAGACACAAATGCACAAACTTCTGACGGACATGGACGGAAAAGAGACCCTGCTGTTCGGCAATGAGGCCATTGCCCGGGGCGCCCTGGAAGCCGGCGTGGGCTTCGCCTCCACCTATCCGGGAACCCCCTCGTCGGAAATCTCGCTGAGTTTTTTCCAGATTTCCAAACAGGTCGACGACTTTTACTTTGAATACAGCACCAACGAAAAAGTGGCCATGGAAGTGGCGGCCGCGGCCGCCAACTGCGGGGTGCGCAGCATGTGCGTCATGAAGCACGTCGGCGTCAACGTGGCCGCCGACACCCTCATGACCCTGGCTTACGTGGGCGTCAAGGCCGGCATGGTGATCCTCTCGGCCGACGACCCGCACATGTTCTCCAGCCAGAACGAGCAGGACAACCGTTACTACGGCAAGCTATCCGGCCTGCCGGTGCTGGAGCCCTCGTCCGTGGCCGAAGCCCGGGAAATGGCCTGTTACGCCTTTGACCTTTCCGAGGCCCTGCAGGAACCGGTCATCCTGCGGACCACCACCCGCATCAACCATTCCACCGGCCCGGTCACCCCGGGCAAGCTTAAGCCGCGCCAGTCCAAAGGCCGGTTTGTCAAGGACCCGTTTAATTACGTCACCGTTCCGGCGGTATCCCGCAAACTGCACGTAAAACTGCTGGCCCACCTGGAGGAAGCCCGGAAACTTTCCAATGCCTCGGCCTACAACTTTGTTTCCGGCGCCGGACAATTCGGCGTCATCTGCAATGGCGTCAGCCACAGCTACGTGCTGGACGCCCTGGCGGAACTCAAAGCGGCAGAACGGATCGCCGTGCTGCGGATCGGGTTTTCCCATCCCATGCCGGATGCCATTATAAAAGATTTTCTTCAATCAAAGGAAAAGGTACTCATCGTCGAAGAGGGCGAGCCGGTCATGGAAGAAGCGGTCAAAGCCATGGCCGCCGAAGCCTGCCTCTGCCCGGCCATCGCCGGCAAGGGCGAGGGTCTGTTTTCCCGGCTGTCCGAATATGATCCCCAGGCCGTGGCCCGGGTGATGGCCGGGTTTTTCGGGCTGAAATACGATCCGGCCAGGCCCGTGGACCCGGCCGGGGTTCCGGAAATCCCCCAGCGGCCGCCCAATCTCTGTCCCGGCTGCTCCCACCGGGCTACCTTTTACGCCATCAAGCAGGCCGTCAACCCGGCCGAAACCATCTTTCCCACGGATATCGGCTGCTATACCCTGGGGTTTCTGCCGCCGGTGGCCATGGGTGATTTTCTCATCTGCATGGGCTCGTCCGTGGGCACGGCCAGCGGCTTTTCCCGGGCGTCCAACCAGAAAGTCGTTGCCCTGATCGGGGACTCTACCTTTTTCCATTCCGGCATCCCGGCCCTGATCAACGGCGTTTTCAATAACCACAACTTTACCCTGGTCATTCTCGACAACGGCACCACCGCCATGACCGGCCATCAGCCCCATCCCGGCGTGGACATGGCCGAACTGAACTTTCCCGGGTACAACCGGGTCTCCATCGAGAATGTGGTCCGGGGAATCGGGGTCGGCCACGTGGCCGTGATCAAGCCTTACAACCTGAAGAAAAGCATCGAAGCCATAAAGGAAGCCGTGGCCTATCCCGGCGTGTCGGTGGTCATCGCCCGGGAAGTCTGCGTGCTCAAGGCCAAAAGCCTGAAGCAGCAATCCAACCGGGTGTTCCATGTCAGCGACCGGTGCAAGAATCATCGCACCTGCATTAATGAATTCGCCTGCCCGGCCTTTTATATTGACCCGGACAACCGGGTGCGCATCAATCCGGTGCTGTGCGTGGGGTGCGCGGTCTGCGCCCAGATCTGCCCGGAACACGCCATTGTGCCGGTAAAGGAGTAATGGGGATAATGCCCGGAGATGTTTTTTCGCGACCGATTGCTTTCGGGATTCAGCAAAGTCCCCGGCTAAATTTCTCGAACTCGGGCTTCGCCCTCAGACAGCGAGAAATTTTTAACGCCGGGGCCGTTGCTGAATTCTCCCCCGAAAACAATCAGGGTCGCTCAATAACCATCTCCGGGCATTATCTGCGGAAAAGGAGTTGAATGTGGATATCAAGCGGTTGATCATCGTGGCGGTGGGCGGGCAGGGCAACCTGCTGGCCTCCAAGGTGCTGGCGGAAGCGGCTATGCTGGCCAATATACCTGTGCGAATGAGCGAGATTCACGGCATGGCCCAGCGGGGCGGCGTGGTGGAGTCCTCCCTGGTTTTCGGCGACGCTCACAGCACCATCATTTCCGACGGTTGCGCCGACGTACTGCTGGCCTTTGAACCGGCCGAGGCCCTGCGGGCCCTGGCCAGATGCAACACCGACAGCGTGGTCGTCACCAACACGGCGCCCATGCCGCCGTTTACGGCGGCCATCGGCAAAGGCGTTTACCCGCCGGTGGAAAAAATCAAGTCTCTGCTGGCGGAAAAAACCGCGAAACTGGTGGCCATCGACGCCGCCGGGCTGGCCGCCCAAGCCGGCAGTCCCCTGTCGGTCAACATGGTGCTGCTGGGAGCGCTGATTCACACCGGGGTGTTGCCGATCACCCCTGAAATCGTACGCAAAGCCATCACCGATTTCACCAAGAAATCCACGGTCGATATCAACCTGAAGGCCTTTGATCTGGGCTTTGCGGCGGCGGGAAAAGCGGCTTAAGGGTCTCTGTGCGGACATGCCGAGACGTAGGGGCACGGCGGGCCGTGCCCCTACCAGGCGACCTCCCCTACCGCCCTTATTCCCGCAACGCCACCGGCGGGGCGAGGATTTCCGACCAGACCACGGCCCGGCGCAGGTCATCCGCTTCGTACCCATTCCCGGGTTCGATCCCCGCCAGCGCAGGGCCGTCTTGGCCCGTCATCGCTGGACTGACGCCGGGCTTGTCCGGGGCCGCAGCTTCCAGCAGCCCCTGCCGGATATCCGCCATCAGGGCCTTGTCCTCCTGGACCGATTCAACGGCAGCAGGCTTTTCTTGTTTCCTAACAACCGACCGGGCGACGGACGGGGCTGATACCGCGGGAGTACGCCTTTCCGGTTTTTTAATCGCCGGCCGCGTGGGCGCGGTTCGCCTGGGCGCCGGACGTCGTGTGGCCGGGGCCGGCTTTTTCCCCGGCCCTTCATCAACGACGGTCTTCTCTTCTTCCCTCACCCGGTCCGGCGGCGCGTCATCATGGGAAGCCTCCCGCTGCTTGGCGGCCGCCTCCTCCATGGCTCGCTGGATTTCCCGGCCGACCCGGGTCAACAGTCCTTCTTTTTTTTCGGACTGACCCGGCGCGGACCGCCCCTGCTTCAGCAGACGGCCGGCTATCGAGCCGAACAACTGAAAGGCGATAATCACCGCCACAAAAACGACTGTAATCAGCGTATCCATATCCATGACTATTACCTGCCTTTGGAGGGATCGCCGCCCTTGCCTTCAGGGCCGGCGGCGATTTTCTCTCTCATGTCCGTGTCGGCCATGATGTTTTTCATGCGGTAATAGTCCATAATGCCCAGGTTCCCCTTGCGGAACGCCTCGGCCATGGCCAGTGGAATCTGCGCCTCGGCCTCCACCACCTTGGCCCGCATTTCCACCACCTGCGCCTTCATTTCCTGCTCTCGCGCAAACGCCATGGCCCGGCGCTCCTCGGCCTTGGCCTGAGCGATTTTCTTGTCGGCCTCGGCCCGGTCGGTCTCCAGCTCGGCGCCGATGTTCTTGCCCACGTCCACGTCGGCGATATCGATAGACAAAATCTCAAAGGCCGTGCCGGAATCCAGCCCCTTGTCCAGAACCCGCTTGGAAATAAGATCGGGATTTTCCAGAACATGCTTGTGAGATTCGGCCGAACCGATGGTGGTGACGATGCCTTCCCCGACCCGGGCCAGGATGGTCTCCTCACCGGCGCCGCCCACCAGCCGGTCGATGTTGGCCCGAACGGTCACCCGGGACACTGCCTGCAGCTGGATGCCGTCCTTGGCCATGGCCGCGATCATGGGGGTTTCGATGACCTTGGGATTGACGCTCATCTGCACCGCCTCCAGCACGTCCCGGCCGGCCAGGTCAATGGCCGCGGCCCGGTTGAAATTCAGCTCGATTTTGGCCTTGTCCGCCGCGATCAGGGCCTGAATCAAACGGCTGACATTACCGCCGGCCAGAAAGTGGGATTCGAGTTCGTCGGTGGTGACTTCAAGACCGGCCTTGGCCGCCATGATTTTCGAGACCACGATCAGCTTGGGCGGCACTTTCCTGAACCGCATGAAGACGATGTTCAGCAGTCCGACATGAGCGCCGGAGACCAGGGCCTGGATCCACAGGGAAATGGCCGAGCCGATAAAGAAAAACAGAATGATGGCGGCGATTATCAAAAAAACAAGAATATACATTTGCATGGCGTTCTCCTGAATTAAAAATAAGGTTATGGGTTGAATACGCTCTACGAACGAGGCATAATTTTGACAATGATCTGGTTGCCCGTGACCGCCGACACAACGATCGGGGCATCCTTTTCGATGTATTCTCCTCGACTGACCACGTCAAGCCGCCTTCCCTCTATCAGCGCGATTCCGGAAGGCCGCAGATTGGTGACGGTGACCCCCGCTTTCCCCAGATAGGCTTCCAGGTCCGCTGCCTGGGAGGTCACGCCGGTGGCGGTGGACAGATCCTTCCGGAGCGTGGCCGGAGATTTGGCCAGGAGTTTAAGCCCAGCCAGGAAGATGACCGGCAGGGTCACCACGTCAACGACCAGAAACAGATAGCCGGTATTCGTAGAAACTTCCGTAAAAACCGAATAGAGCGAATAGCCGATGAGCCCGGCCGCCAGAATGCCCAGCAGGCCCCCGGAAGGGATGATGACCTCGGTAATCAGGACCGCCACCGCCAGAAGCTGCAGAAGAACGGCCAGCAGCAATGGATTCATTCCCTTGCCTCCTTTGTGACAATCAGCCGGTTGCCGGAAACGGCGGTGATGACCACCGGCGTTCCCCGGTCCAGAAAATCGCCCTGGGTGACCACGTCATAAACGCCGGTACCGGTTTTCATTTTACCCGACGGCCGCAGGGGGGTAACGGCCACGCCTCTATCCCCAATAGCCACACCGGTGTTGGCCAGGGAGTCGGCGTGGGAGTCGCGCAGGGTCGTATCCAGATAAGGCCCGGCCGCCGACGCCCGGGGCAGCACGTAGCGCAGCATCACCAGCGCCAGGACAAAGGCCAGGATGATCGATCCGAAGACCTGGATCAGGTTGGCGGTCATCAGTTCCGTCTGCCAGGGCAGGGCGGGATCGGGCAGGACAAATCCCTGCAAAGAGAGCACCAGGCCGGTGATGATGCAAATCAGGCCGACAATACCCGCGATGCCGAAACCGGGCAGCACAAAAATCTCCAGCCCGATGAGCACAAACCCCAGGGCGATGATCAGCATTTCGGTGTAATCGGCCAGGCCCACGGTATACTGATGCATGAAGAACAGCGCCAGGCAGATGATGCCGATGACCCCGGGGGCGCCGAAACCGGGGGCCTTGATCTCCGTATAAACAGCGCCAAGTCCGATAAGCATCAACAGCGGCGCGATGGTACCGATAAATCGCATCAGTCCTTCGGACCACTTCTGCTCCACCCGGATGATGTCACGGCCGGTGATGCCCAGGTTCTTGAGCATTTCCTCGGCATTGTCCGCTGTCAGCCGGGAAAACCCCAGGTCCCGGGCCTCCACGTCGTCCATGGTCAGCAGCTCACCCTTGGCCACCACTGTCTTTTTTTCAGTAACCGCCGCCTTCTCTTTTTCGCTGAGCTCCTCGAACTCGCGGGCGTCCATGTAAACGGTCTTACCGTCCCTCACCACCCGGAAAACCTCCATCTCGGCCGTGACCATGGCTTCGGCCAGAACCTCGGCATATCCGTTTTTCTTGGCCAGGGACCGGAACTTGGCCCGCAGGGGCGACTGAAATTTTTCCCCCAGCATTTCCGGACCTTCACCGCCGATCATGATGGGCGCGCAGTCGCCGATGGTGGTGTTGGGTTTCATGGCCAGCCGGTCGCAGGAAAGCGCGATCAGTGCGCCGGCGGAAATGGCTTTCTTGGTGACAAAAGCGATGGTCTGCCCCTTGTCCGTCTCGACGATGAGATCCACGATGGTCAAAGCCGCGTCCACCTGGCCTCCGAAGGTATCCATCTCAAACACGATGACGGTGCCTTCGGCCCTGGGAATGTCGTCCAGGGCCCGCTTGACAAAGGCCGCCATACCGGGGGCAACATCGCCGGCAATGTCGATGATATAGACCTTCGGCGCCGTTTCAGCCGCGGCCGTACACCGGCCGTTCATTGTCAGCGCCGTCATCAGCAGGGCTATAATTGCGGACAGATATCTCATTGGTCCTTCCTGAAATATTGTAAGCCTTGCTTATTCCAGCCCCAGAATCGCCCCGACCTCCCGCATGCCCGTGACATGATAGTCCGCGGACAAGGCGGTGTTGTTAAAGGCGATAAAGGGAACCTGGGCCGACCGGGCCGCCATTTCATCCAGAGACGAGTCCCCCACGTACATCATCTCGTCAGGTCGGGCGTTAAAAAAGTCCAGAATTTTTAAAAGCTGCTCCGGCGCCGGTTTGGGGCGCATCACGTCCAGGGCCGTCACCACCAGTTCGAACCGGTCAGCCAGGCCGTGCTCCTCCAGCACCCGGTTCATGGTGTTGGAACGGTTGGTGGCGATGGCCGTATGCATCCGGCCGGACAGGCGGTCCAGCAGATCCTCCAGAAACGGTGCTTTCTTCATGTGTGAAATAAACGGCAGATAACTGACCTGCCGGCGATGGGCATGGGCCTGGGCCAGGTTTTCCGCGCCGCAAAGATAGATCAGGGCCTCCTCCACCGTGTGCATCTGAACATAAAGAAACTGTTCATCCGTCAGCGCCGGCAGATCCATCCGGGCCAGAATGCAATTATAGTAAGCCCGGTTGGCCTCAACCGTGTCAAACAGGACCCCGTCGCAGTCAAAGGCAACGATTTTAATGGGTGACATCGGGTGTTCTCGTCTGGTCGGGTTTTTTCTGTTCTTCTAATAACGACTCATCATAAATGGAGCCATGAACCCGGATGGTCAGTTGCGGCCGTTTCTTGCTGTCCGTATTCAGAAAAATCATGTCCTGATAGGCGCCGGCATCTTTCTTGGTGTTTTCCACTTCCACCAGATAACCGGTCCGCCCGGTATCAAGGGTAATTTCTTTTACCTCAAAGCGGATGTTTTTCCCTTCCCGGGCGCTGGAGCCGGTGATTTTAAAAACATTTTTCTCTCCGGGGATCACCCGTACTTCCTGCCGCTGGGCGGTGCCGACCGGAAGGTTAAACCGGACTACCGGCGGTACGATTTCGGCGAAAGATTCCACCGTCCCGGTTAGCGTCAAATCGATCGTTTTTTTCAAGGGATCATTGATTTTTGCCTTGGCAACCTTGGTAATCGTCTTTCCTCCGAATCCGCTGGTATTTACCTTGATGGTCACGGTTCCCACGCCGCCGGCGGGGATGGATCTCGTAAACGAGACGGCCGTGCACCCTCACCCGGCGTTGACCTGTTCGATAATCAGCGGGGCATCTCCCGCGTTTCGAAAGGCGAAATCATGCACCACTTCTTCCCCCTCCATAACCGCGGGAAAAGTGTAGAGGGTGTTTTCAACGATCGCGATGGGCCGACCGGTCGGGGGTGCGCTAACGGCTGCTTCCGGAGGCGGCGTGACGGCCTTCCGGTCCTTTTCCGTGACCGGCGCGGCAGCCTCCTTGGCCGCGTCGGATGAGGGCGCGGTAATCGCCGGAAGGGTCACCGCCGGACCGACCTTCTTCATTGTTTCGGACGTCATTTCCACAGACTCCGCGCCAGCATAAGTGCCGATTACAAGCAACAGGACCAAACAACCGACCAGCCTCATTTTCCACATAATGCGCTCCTGTAAAAATTATTTCTATAACCCGTCAGGCCAGGGTCACCCGCCGGGGCTCCAGGGTTTCCGTATCCACGATACAGAAGCCCGGCACATCGTCCTTGCCCAGCATTTCTCCGGGATTCACCACCAGGGTTTTCCCGATTTTCCGTTGGGCGTACACATGATAGTGGCCATAGCATACCACATCAAAGCGGCCGGCGGCGGCAATGTCGTCGGCGACCACGCCGTCATGCATAAAAGCGATGCGGCGTCCGCCGGCATCCACCTGCCCGAAATGGCCGTGCAGGGTGATGTTCCGGTAAAGGGTCAGGGAATGCCGGGTCAGCAGATACTGATCCCCGTCGTTGTTGCCGAAAACACCGTGAACCGGCAGCCCGGACGCCTCCAGTTCCTTTAACATGAACGGCGCCACGAAATCTCCGCAGTGAATGATCAGGCCGCAGTCGGCGGTCCGGATTTCGGCAATGGCCCGGCGGAGATTGGGAATCTGGTCATGGGTATCGCTCATGACGGCTATGCGCATCGCGTTTGCGTCCTTTTTAAGCAAATTACTACATCATGACATAAGGGTCAACATCCACCACCAGGCGAACCCCATGCTGGCGGATGGCGGCGCCGCTTTCAGTGAGCAGGGAGGCCACAAATCCGTTGAGCACGTTGGCGGAGCGGGCCTTTAACAGAATCTGCCACCGGAACCGGCCGGCCAGCCGGTAAATAGGCGCTTCGGCCGGCCCGAGGATCTCCACCGAGCCGAACCGGGCCAAATCACTTTGTTTGAGTATGGCGCACCGTTGTCCGGCCAGCTGGGCCTGGGCCCTGGTTTTATCGCTGTCGCCGCCCGAAATGCGGAGCTGAACCAGTCGGGCATAAGGCGGATAGGACAATTGCCTCCGGAAGGCGATCTCCTTCTCATAAAAAGCCGACACGTCCTGCATCCGGGCCGTCTGGATACTGAAATGGTCGGGGTTGTAGGTCTGCATGATAACCCGGCCGGGATCGTTTCCCCGGCCGGCCCGGCCCGCCACCTGGGCCAGCAGCTGAAAGGTCACCTCCCCGGCCCGGAAGTCGGGAAAATTGAGGGACATATCGGCGCAGATAATGCCGATCAGGGTGATACCGGGAAAATCGTGCCCCTTGGCGACCATCTGGGTGCCGATGAGAATGTCGGTTTTCCCCTTTCTGACATCCTTTAATATCCGGGCCACGGAGCCTTTGCGGACGGTGGTATCCCGGTCCAGCCGGTCCACGGCCGCCTCGGGAAAAAGTTTGCGGACAGCCTCCTCCACCTTTTCCGTTCCCAGGCCGAGCTGTTTTATGGACGTGGAACCGCACTGGGCGCACCCGGCCGTCAGCGGCCGGGAAAACCCGCAGAAGTGGCAGCGATAGGCGTTGCCGGCCCGGTGCAGGGTCATGGTAATGTCGCAATTTTTGCATTTAACGGCCTGACCGCAGGCGGCGCAGACCGGAAAACTGGCGAACCCGCGGCGGTTTAAAAACAGCAGCACCTGGTTGCCCGCGGCCAGGGTCTCCTGCATGGCCTGCCTCAGTTCATCGGTAATGAACCTCTCCAGGCCACGCCGGTCCTCATACCGGCGCAGGTCCACCACCGTGATCTCGGGCAGCGGCTGATTGTTGATACGCGTGTCCAGGGAATAGACGGCGGAAAACTTACCGGTAGCGGCATTGTAAACCGACTGCATGGAAGGCGTGGCCGAACCGAGAACCACCACCGCGCCGGACTGCTTTCCCCTCACCAGGGCCAGGTCCCGGGCATTGTAGCGCAGGCCGTTCTCCTGTTTGTAGGAGGTGTCGTGTTCCTCGTCGACGATGATCACTCCCGGTGACGGGAGCGGCGCGAAGATGGCCGAGCGGGTGCCGATGGCCAGGCGGACTTCTCCACGGACGATCCGCATCCACTGGTTGCGGCGCTCGGTGGCCGAGAGGCTGCTGTGGAGAACCGCGATCCGGTCTCCGAAACGCGCTTTGAATCGTCGTTCCGCCTGGACAATAAGGGCGATTTCCGGCACCAGGATCAGCGCGTCGCGGTCCTTTTCCAGGGCGGCTTCGGCCAGGCGCATGTAGACCTCGGTTTTACCGCTGCCGGTGACGCCGGCCAGCAGGCAGGAATAGAAACCGTCGCCGATCCGCGCGGCCACGTCCGTGACCACCTGCCGCTGTTGAAGCGTCAGCTCCGGCGGAGTGTCCGGGGCAATGACCTCGCCAACAGCGTCCCGGTTTTTCTTTGTGACCCGGCTGGTGGCTTTGGCGCCGGTTGCCGCCGGCAGGGCGTTCTTGATGGTTTCCCCCAGGGGGTAGAGGTAATAGTCGGCGATCCAGCGGAAAAACCCGGTCATGGCGTCCGGGAAAAGGGGCAGGATGTCCAGGATCTCCAGGATGGGCTTGATCTCACCGTCCGGCGTTTCTCCAGCCGGACCGAGAATATAGCCGGTGGCGGAACGCTTGCCGAAAGGAACCGTCACCCGTTTCCCCGGCACCGCCTGCGCGGCCAGATCGGCCGGCACCCGATAGGTATAGGTGCTGAAGACCGGCAGGCAGACCGCCACGTCAACACAGCCGTTGACCGGAACGTCGATGGGGGTCGGTGTGTTCGGGGTCGAGAACATTTTTCGTTACCGTAAAGGACGAATCCGGCCGGAATTACCGCTCCTGCTTGGGCAGGACATCCCGCTTCAGCCTGCCCGTGTAAACCTGGCGCGGGCGAAACAGTTTCTTTTCCGGATCCTCCCACAGTTCCTTCCAGTGGGCAAGCCATCCCGGAAGCCGTCCGATGGCAAACATGACCGTAAACATGGTGATGGGAATACCCAGGGTGCGCAGCACCAGACCGCTGTAAAAATCGATATTGGGATATAAATTGTGATCCTTGAAATATTCGTCCTCCAGGGCGATCTCTTCCAGGCGGCGGGCGATATCCACCAGGGGATCATCCATTTTGGACACGGCCAGCATGCGGTCGCACATCTTTTTCATGATCCGGGCGCGGGGATCGTAGGTTTTATAAACACTGTGACCGAATCCCATCAGCCGGAAGGGGTCGCTCTTGTCCTTGGCCCGGGCCACGGCCTGGCGGACGTCGCCGTTGTTCTTGCGGATATCCTCCAGCATCTCCACCACCGCCCGGTTGGCACCGCCGTGGAGCGGCCCCCACAGGGCCGAAATGCCGGCCGAGATACCGGCGTAAATGTTGGCCCGGGCGCTGCCCACGCCGCGGACCGTGGAGGTGGAGCAGTTCTGTTCATGATCGGCATGCAGCACCCAGAAGGTGTTCAGGGCGTCCACGAATTCCGACCGGGGGGTGTAGGGAATGACCGGGGTGTCGAACATCATGTTCAGAAAATTGGCGCAATAGGTGTAATCCGGCCGGGGGTAAACCACCTTGTGACCCCGGGAAATCTTGTAGGACATGGCGGCCATGGTCCGGACCTTGGAAATCAAGCGCAGAAAGGTGATTTCCATGGCTTCGTCGCTGTCCATCAGTTCCGGATAGAAATTTCTCAAGGCATTGACCATGGAGGACAGAATACCCATGGGGTTTGAAGACCGGGGAAAATTCTGAAAGAATATCTGCATGTCTTCATGAACCAGGGACTGATCATTGAGCATGCAGCTCATGCGGTTGTGTTCCGTCTGGGTCGGCAGTTCGCCGTTTAACAGCAGATAGCACACGTCCACGAAACAGGCGCTTTCAGCCAGCTGCTCGATGGGATAGCCGCGGTAACGGAGAACCCCTTCCTTGCCGTCCATGTAGGTAATGGCGCTTTTGCAGCCGGCGGTATTGCTGAAACCGGGGTCGTAGGTGACATGACCGGTGAGATCGCGAAGTTTGCGAATGTCGATGCCGGGCTTGCCTTCGGTGCCCTCTACAATCGGCAATTCATAACTTTGGCCGTCAATGATCAGCGTGGCGTTTTTCGTCATCGTTCTTCTCCTGTATGTTGTCCGCTGTTTCCGAAACCGAATTAATGTACCGCGGGAAAACGGTTGCGAGCTCTCAGAGCCGGGGAAAAAAGACCATCACAAGCAGTTATTTTTTTATCAGACGGCCGGCCGGATGACAATCATTTTTTTTCGGAGTACACCCGCGGGACGCGGTCGGTGACGGCGGTGACGACTTCATAGTTGATGGTGTTCAGGGCGGCGGCGATCTCGTCCACGGTGATCTGCTCCTCCCCCTGCCGGCCGAAGACCACCACCTCGTCCTCGACCCGGACCCCCTCAATGCCGCCGACATCGAGGACGGTCAGGTCCATGCAGACACGGCCGACCACCGGCGCCCGCCGGCCGCGCACCAGCATGTGCCCCCGGGAAGAGAGCAGGCGGTTGTATCCTTCGGCATAGCCGATGGGCACGATTGCCAGGACCGTCGCCCGGGGCGTGATATAAGTGGCTCCGTAGCTGACCGCGGTTCCGGCCGCAACCGGCTTGAGTTGAATGACGCGGGTTTTCAGCGCCATGGCCGGCTCAAGCGATACCCGCCGGCTGACGGCGGCGGAAGGATAAAGTCCGTACATGGCGATGCCGGCCCGGACCATATCCAGATGAGAGGACGGCAGGTCAATGATGGCGGCGCTGTTGGCGGCGTGCCGGAGCAGTGAAGACAGCCCGGCCGCTGGCAGCGCTTCGGTCAGTCGCGAAAAAAGCGCCAGCTGCCCTGCGGCGCCAGTTTTATCCGCCTCGTCGGCGGACGAAAAATGGGTGTAAACGCCCTGAAGGGAGATGCCCGGCAGATCGTTGACGGCCCTCATTTCACGGACGGCTTCGGCCGTTTCCCCCGACACAAGGCTTTTTCCCAGCCGTCCCATGCCGGTGTCCACCTTGAAATGGACGGCCAGCGTCCTTCCAGCGGCCGCGGCCTCCCGGGAAAAAGCCCGGGCGTCGTCTTCCGACCAGACCGTCTGAATCAGGTCATGACCGATCAGCTCCCGGCAGAGCCGCGCCGGGGTGTAACCGAGTACCAGGATCGGCGCGGCGACACCCATCTCCCGCAGGCCGATGCCTTCCTCGATCCTGGCCACGGCCAGGGCGGAAGCGCCGTTTTCAAGGGCGGTTTTGGCCACCCGGCCCATGCCGTGGCCATAGCCGTCGGCCTTGACCACGGCCATCAGCCGGCAGTCGCTGCCGATAAAATTTTTCAAGGAACGGACGTTGCGGGCGATCGCCGTCAGATCAATTTCCGCCCAGGCAAAATAAAAATTCAATTTCCGCTCCGCACTTTCGCAGGATCTTTTTTCGCGCCCGTGAGGCTCAACAGGGACTTCCGTTCGGCGTCGGTCAGATGGCGCCATTGTCCCTCTTTCAGGTTTCCCAGTTTTATGCCGCCCATTCTCAAGCGCTTCAGGGCGACCACGCGATGGCCCAGGCTGCCCGTCATTTTTCGAATCTGCCGGTTTCTGCCTTCCAGCAGCGTCATTCGAAACCGCCGTTCCGAAACCCGGGCCACTTTTGCCGGACGGGTTTTCCGGCCGTCGATCCGGACGCCCTCGCGCAGTTTGGCCAGGTCGTCGTCGGAGATGGGCGCCGCCACCGTGATATCGTACTCCTTTTCATGATCAAACGACGGATGGGACAGGGCCAGATGCAGGTCGCCGTCGTTGGTCAGCAGGATCAGGCCGGTGGACTCCTTGTCCAGCCGCCCCACCGGATAAATCCGTTCGGACACATCGACCAGTTCCAGAATGGTCTTCTCCTGCCGTTGCCGGCAGCTGCTGACATACCCGGCCGGCTTGTTCAGGGCGATATAAATTGGGGGCCGATCCAAAACAACGGCCCGGCCGTCGACCGTGACCGTGGCCGTGGCCGGGTCAATCGTTACGCCCATCCGGGTGATCACTTGGCCGTTGACGGCGACCCGGCCGTCGCTGATATACGTTTCAGCCTGCCGGCGGGAACAGACTCCCGCTGAAGCGATATACTTCTGGAGACGCATAAAACGGTCAGGTTTTCCCCCGACGCTTGCCGGATCCGGCTCCGGGCGGGGAACAGGATTCAAGGGCCGGCAGGCCGGAAGCCCTTTAGAAAGACGTCTTGTCATCAGGAACGATAATGGGCATTCAGCTTCACGTAATCCAGGGTCAGATCGGAGGTAAACATTGAAGCGTTGCCGGTCCCGCCGGTGTTGAGGTCAATGACCAGGGTCATCTCGCTCTGCCGGATCACTTTTCCCGCCGCCGCTTCAGCGGCTGCCCCGCAACCGCGGCCGTGGCTGACCACCTGGACGGTATCATAAAAAATATCGAGTTTTTCGGGCTTCATTTCAACCCCGGACCGGCCGACGGCAGCCATGATCCGGCCCCAGTTGACATCCTCACCGAAAAAAGCCGTTTTCACCAGGGGCGATCCGGCCACGACCTGGGCCGCCCGCCGCGCCTCCTCCGCGGAATGGGCGCCCCGCACGTTGACTTCGACCAGCTTGGTGGCTCCCTCTCCATCCCGGACAATCATTTTGGCGATTTCCAGCAGCACTTCATCCAGGGCCTGCTGAAACCGGTTCCGGTTCGAATCCGTACCCAGGTCGGCCTCACTCATGCCGCTGGCCATGATCATGACCGTGTCGTTGGTGCTGGTATCCCCGTCCACCGTTATCCGGTTAAAGGAGTAATCCACCGCCCGGCCCAGGATCGTGGCCAGCGCCTCCGGCGCGGCCTGGATGTCCGTGCAGACGAAACAGAGCATGGTGGCCATGTCGGGATGGATCATGCCGGCGCCCTTGGCCGCGGCGGTGATGGAAAACTCGCTGCCGTCATCCATCTGGAAGACCTGGGTAACGGTTTTGGGAAACTGATCCGTGGTAAGAATACTGGTGGCAAAATCAATGAATCCGTCGGGAGACAGGGCTTCCACCGCTTTGGGAACGGCGGCCGTTACCTTGTCCATGGGCATGGGCACGCCAATGACGCCGGTGGACGCGACCAGGACCCACTCCTCGTCTATACCCAGTTCCTCGGCCACCAGCCGGGTCATCAGCCGGGCGTCCCCCATCCCCTGCTCACCGGTGCAGCAGTTGGCATTGCCGCTGTTGACAATAACCGCCTGGCATATTCCGGAGACAATACGCTCAAGGTCCAGCTGAACCGGTGCCGCCTTGACCCGGTTCTTGGTGAACACGGCCGCGGCCCGGGCCGGCATGTTGGACAGAATCATCCCCAGGTCCTTGTCTCCTCCGGGCTTAATGCCGGCGGAAACACCGCTCCATTGAAAACCGGGACAGACCGGCAACGTCATATTGCCCTCCTTCATGAAATCTTTTTTATTATCAGCTTTCTATCACACAAAAACGCGTCCGGCCATAACTTTTTATCGCAAAAAACATCATCCCGTATTGCAAAAACGGTGTTACTTGTGTTATAAGTGCGTGTTTATCAATAATAGCCGGCCGCTCGCCGGCAGGGTTTTCCGGTTATGCCGCTTAACTATTTTATCGTATATAACCCGCTGACGTATTCCCTCATGGATCTGCTTCCGTCAGCAGGTCTTTCACCCGTCGATATCGTCTGCTATCTTTCGGGAAAGCAGAAAAAACCGATAACCCCCGCCAACTTTTTAGAATATATAGACTTTCACACAGGCAAGCAGCGCATGACCATGGTGGACACCCTGGCCATCGAAATGTACTCCGCCGTTTACATCCAGAACCAGCTGGCCAGACTGGCCAAGGATCATCTGGTGGTCATGCTGGATGGAAAAAGAAAGCTGTTTTCCGCGGTGATCAAGGAAAAACAGCGCCGGCCCCGGGCGGTCTTCATCACATCCATGAGCTCCAATTTTCCGGCGGCCGCGGCCGCGGCCATCGTACTCAACCATGCCGAGATCCCGGTTGTTCTGGGAGGGATTCACGTCTCCACCTCGGCCGAGGATGTGGACACCTTTATCCGGGAGCATGTTCCCCACCCGGAACTTGTCTCCATTGTCAAGGGCGCGGGTGACTCCATTGTTATCAGTGAAATTCTGGACAACCTCAAAACCGGGACCCTCAAGCCCGAATATACCGGTTATAAGCTGATTGAAAACGGCGTCTGGGGAGATTTTCCCAACGTGGAGCCGCTGACCCCGTTAAAAATCAACCTGCTGCAGCGGTTACCCTTAATCCGGCATACCCCGCTTAAGGACTTCCGGATCAATCCGGTGGCGCCCCATACGGGCTGTCCCTTTTCCTGCAACTTCTGCTCCATTTCGACACTGCCTAAAAAACAACGCGCCTTACGGCTTAGGGATCCGGATGATTTTGTCGAGGAACTGAAATCCTCCCAGAAAGAAAAGCCCGATTTTACAAACCGCTACTATTTCTTTACGCCGGACAACCTGCTGCTGGGGAAAAAGAACCTGTTAACCATGCTGGACAAGATCATCGACAGCGACCTGTGCATCAATTACGCGGTTCAGATTTCCATAGACGTAGCCAACGACGCCGACCTGCTGAAAAAAATCCGGCGATCGGGCGGTACCCACTTTTTTATCGGCCTGGAATCCCTTGACCTTCGCAATTTGAAATACATCAACAAACACATTGTCGGAGACATTGAAAAAAGCGGTCTATCGGTGGAAGAATATTACCGGTCTAAAATAAAAAAAATACATGCCCACGGCATTTCCATCCACGGTTCCTTTATTTTCGGGCTGCCCTACGATTATTTCAACTCCATTTCCGATAACACCGGCACCCGGGTGGCCGCATTCTGCACGAAAAACAAAATCGGTGTTCAGCCCAGCACCATTACCGATCTGCCGGGATCCATCTTCTTTAACGAAAGCCAGGTCAACGGAAGCTATCTATACGGTAAAAAAGGGACCATGGAATACTTCATTTCGTTGTGCATCGCCGACCTGGGGGAAACCAACAAACAACCCCCGGATTCGCTGCGCAACAGCCCGCTGATCATTGCCGCCATGGTCTATGAAGCCACCAAAAAAATCGGTTCCCCCCTGGCCGCCATCAGCAATTCATCGGCCATCTTTTTACGGTCCCTGCTTCATCCGACCAAAAACGGCGAGGGCTTGCGCGTGAAGCAGCGGTTTCTGGACGCGCTGTGCTCGGCCATATCCCAGACGGCGGTAAGCCTTTACAAGGAACAAGGGGACTCCCTGGTCACTTCAAGACACGGTGTCCGGGGGATTTTCGAACGACTTTACGACAACGAAGCCAATCCGGAAATAAAACATCAATTTCGTGACTACATCGGACAGTTTACCGAAAACAACGGCGGAGGAAGGTAAATGGAGGCGAAACTTTCCAGGGAAAAAAACAAAAACGGAGAAATCGTGTCTGTTATTGTGACTATTGAAAGGGATTCCGCATACGAAAAAAGACGGTTCGGAACCGAGGAGGAAGCCAGGGAATTTATCCGGCGGTTAAAAGAAGCCGAGGCGGAAACCCGCAAATAAAGCTGGCTGACGGGTGGCGGCCTGGGGATATGCCGTGCCGCGCCATCGACCGCAGCCCGATCAGGTCAAGGCCTGTCGGTATCATACAAGCGGACGATCCGGGCGTTCTCCTGAAAATTATTCAGAATGCTATACAGATTTGACGGCTACCAGGGGGGCAGATGATCGAAAAAAAGATATTATTCATCGACGATGAAGCCTCCCAGCGGGATATCATGGAGCGGTTTATCCCTAAGATCGGCTATGCCGTTCAAACCGCCGACTCCTCTGAAACAGCGCTGGAAATACTTAAAACGGAATTTTTCCCGCTGATGATTACCGATTTGAGCCTGCCGGGAATGGATGGTCTGGAACTGTGCCGCCGCATTAAAAAAATCCATCCGGACGTTATCATTTACGCCCTGTCCGGATACATCGCCTCTTTTGATGAGCAGAAACTCGAGGCCTGCGGTTTTGACGGTTATTTAAGCAAACCATCCAACTCTCATACGCTCAAACAGGCGATTGACGGGGCGTTTGAAAAATTGCGTCGTCTGCAGGGGGAACAGTCAGACCGAAAAAAAAGTAAGGGGTACCTCTAAAAGAGATACCCCCGCTTTTCAGCCGACCTTATCTTGTTATTTTCCCAGCAGCTTCGTCGCCAGCACCTGGAGATAACTTTCCGTCCTTTTTCCCAGCCAGATGCCGAACAGCGCCTTTTTCACGTTCAGACCGGGAACCAGCACCTCGGGCGTGGTTTTCCCGTTTTTATAAACCAGCACGCCCTTGTCTTTTACATATTGAATGTCAAAAACATCACCCTGCTTGATTTCTTCCGCGAAGGCCTTCATGAAAAGGTCGATTTCTTTCTGAATGGGCCCTGTGTTCCCGCCGGTGGATTCCTGAAAGCCCTCCAGGGTCGCGTTCTTGAATTTCTCCGCGGTCAGGTGACTGGAAACAATTTGAATCTTCAGCATCATAGTTTCATCGGCATCGATGATGGCCTGGGCCGCCGATGTCTTGCTTTTCAGATACAACCCGGCCACATAGACATCGACCGGAACAACCAGAAATTTTTTCTCTCTCATGCCGGCGCCGTTTAACACCAGCTGCTGGCCTTCCACGGTTATCGTATCCGGCAGCGTAACGCCGGACACGACTGCAGCCCCGGCCGCCGGCGCCAGAATAAGCAGCAGAACGAATATAATGCATGCCTTTTTCATCATCATAAACCCCCTTTAATTCGTTTTAATCCGATACCGATTCGTTTTTATGGCTTCCTGACCTTTTTGCTGCCGATAACTGATCGGACTTCATCAGGTCGACAGGGTTGCCGCCAGCACGTCCAGATAAAACCGGGCATGGCTGATGTGGGCCGCCATATTGGTCCGATGGTTGGCAAAAATACTGTCCAGGTCGCTTTCCAGTACAACCAGAGGCTCAATCCCTGAAGCTTCATGGCAGGCATGAATAGCGTGAAGCAGCACGTCCGTGGCCCTGCGGGTGGTTAATGTTTCCTCAAAATCCTCGGCCACGGCTTCGAGAATCGGCAATATGGTGCTGGCAACGCCCTTGGCGTAGTAAAAATAATTATCCGCCGCGAAGGTGCTGACCGGCTGGCCGTTTTTTTCCGTTGCTTTGACCAGATTGTCATCACAACTTCCCAGCAGGTCGGCGAAGGCCACCAGCAGAGGAATTAAATTGTCCGCCCGGGTATAAAAATCGGCTTCCCCGGAGAGCAGTCGCGCCTGATAGGCCCGGAGCTCTTTCAACCCTTCTCCGTATTTTGATTCAGCCGACGGCAGCATGAAACTGTCGGGAGCGATCATAAAGTCGTTCATGGCCCTTTCCAGATTTTCGTCCAGGGTGTTGGTTGTGCCTGTCCGGGAAATCCGTTCCGCCAGCCGTGTCGACGCCCGTCTCGTCGCCTCCAGCACCCCCAGCTGAAAATTATTCACATTATCGGTAAACTCGATTATGTCGTTGGGCCGCCACCCCCAGGCCCTTTTCTTCAATTCAAGCTCCATGGGCTTGATCATGGCATCCAGAAAAGCCACGCCCTTGACCCTGGGCATTTCAGCGGTTTTTTCGCTTACGGCCGCGGCGCCATGAACCGCCACACCATGTCCGGCCGTTTTGGCTACCGTGGCCGGACGCTCGGTCTCGTGGGTGGAGACCCCCTCATCATCGGCGGCCGGGCTTTCGGCCGATTCGGCGCTCCGGTGACCGGATTCTTCTTCGACGGGTTCCTCCGCCTGCCCGGGATGAAGATCCGTGGCGGGGTGACTGGCTTCGGCCGTCTTCCCATGGCTGTCGCCGGAAGCCGTTGCCTGGCCCTCATGACCGGTCCCGATCCTGCCCACAAAGTTAAGAACCGTCGCCGTTATCCAGATCACGGCAACCGCGACGACCAACCCGGCCACCACCCGCACCCAGAAAAAAACGGCAAAATTGCCCTTCTCTGCTTCGCCCTGTTTGCGGTCAAGCATCTTCATCATATCATCTCTCCATTTCGATCCATTATCTGAGCTTTCTCATGTCGCCAATGCGAATCGTCACTTTGCGGGAGTCAAAATATTCAATCAGCGGTATTGTATACTTCCTGGAAACATTTGTCATTTCCTTAAATTCCGGCGTCGATATTTTCTCATTTTTTTTCAGAAAATCAATCAATCGCTGTTTCAACTCCTCAATAACGGCGGCCGGAAAATATAGGTCTTCCTTCACTTTGATCAGCTGGCCTTCTTCCGCCAGATGCGTCAGCACCTCCTTGACCGCCCGGGCGTCATCCGGGCGGAATTCCGCCAGCAACTCCTTGACGACCGGGGGGGCGAGCGCGGCGCTGTTGTAAAGATCCAGAACCTTCCGCCGGATTTCGGCATGAGCCGACGGCAGAGACACGGCATGTCCGGCCAGCCGGATCACGTCCTCCTCCTGGGTGATTTTTCCTTCCTTCATCAGGCGGATAAAAACCAGCTCCACGATTTTTTCCCCGGACTGCCGGGCCAGGCGGGATTTGATTTCCTGCCGGGACATGCCTTTTTTCAACGGATTGTCCTGGTGAAACCGCTGCAGGGTCTCCAGTACCGTTTGGGCCGTCTCCTCCACCAGCAGATGATGGACATAAATCCGGCGGTCCTTGTCCGCCAGAATAAGCTTACGGGCCGACAGCAGCGCTTCCAGCGTCTGCTGCAGCACCCGGTCGCTGGTGTTGGTCATGACTTTCAGGACGGAAAAAGCGACGCCCTGTTCACGGGCCTGCCGGCACTGAAATAGAATGAGTTCTTCCAGAGAGCTTCCGCGCAGTTTTTCCATGGCCTCGGCCAGGGCCTGCCGGTAGCGGCGATGTTTCGGCGGCACCGGGTTGACCACGCGGCCGCCGCCGATGGTCCTGACCGGAGAAAGCGTGCGGACGACAATGCGATCGTCTCTGACGCATACCACCGGGGTTTTTAAACGCAACTGAACCGGCGCGTTCTCCCCGGGCTCCAGTTCATCCCGGTCCAGGAGAATAATATTGCCGGTAAATTCCCCGGTGCCGGAATATACCCGTACCGCCGTCCGGTTTTTCAGCGCCTTGGCGTTTCCGCCCAGATATTTAAAAAAAACATCCAGCATATAGCTGGGCGTCAAGGCGCCAGGCCGGCTCAAGACATTGCCGCGGGCAACATTTTCCTTGTCAATTCCCTGAAAGTTGACCGCCGTCCGCATGCCGGTTCCGGCTGCATCCACCTGTTGACCATGGACCTGCAGCCCGCGGACCTTGGACTGAACGTCGGAAGGATAGATCTGGATCCCTTCACCGGCCTTGATCTCTCCTGAAATCAGCGTCCCGGTAATGACCGTTCCGAATCCCTTCATGGAAAACACGCGATCGACCGGCAGGCGCAGCAGACCGTTCTGGGCGCGCTCCGGGATCCTGGCCACAATGTCGGCCACGATTTGGGGAAAATCGGCCACGCCCTGGCCGGTCAGGGAGGAAACCGGCAGGACCGGCGCGCCGTCCAGAAAGGTGCCCCGGGTGAAATCGGCGATATCTTCCCGGACCAGGGCCAGCATTTCCTCATCCACCATATCGATCTTGGTCAGGACCACCAGGCCGTGGGAAATGCCCAGAAGGGTGCAGATGTCCAGATGCTCACGGGTTTGAGGCATGACGCCTTCGTCGGCGGCGATGATCATGGCGACCAGGTCAATGCCGGACGCCCCGGCCACCATGTTCTTGATGAATTTTTCATGACCGGGCACGTCGACGATACCGACCCGTTGCCCCCCCGGCAGGCGCAGGGAGGCAAACCCCAGGTCAATGGTTATCCCCCGGCGCTTTTCCTCCTCCAGCCGATCCGGGTCGGTGCCGGTGAGCGCCTTGACAAAGCTGGATTTGCCGTGATCGATATGGCCGGCCGTGCCGAGAACGAATTGTTCCAACGTTACTCCTTTATGCTTTTTCCGGATCGGGATTATTCTTCCGTCCGCCGGCCGCGCAAGTAATCAAACACATAGGCCAGAAAGACCAGCAGGATTCCGATTCCGACCATGGTGGTCCAGGGCGACCCCGGGAAAAAAAACCGCGTCAAAATTAGACCGAAAAACGCGCCCATCAGGAGACGGATAATAAAAATCGTCAGCTTCGTCACCGCAAATCGCCTTGTCATGAGGATCCGGAAACCTCTTACCAATAATATAATTGATTTTCCGGGTCAATGCTTTACATAAAAAAGCCCGGCGGGGATTTCCCGCCGGGCTTATGTCAAACAACGGTATGAACCGCCTTTAAATCACACTACTGAGATGTCTCCGGATGGAACACGTTAATCTCCTTGTGTTCGTCTTTCAAATAGGCCCGCTCATTGGGACCGAGGATGCCCAGAGACAGGGCGAGAATCGTCCAGAAGTGCACGACTCCGTAATGGCCACCGTAATGCTCACTGAGTTCGTGAACCTGGGCATGACAGTTATGACATCCGGTAATGCAATAATCCGCACCGGTTCTCTTGATCTGCTCGTCCTTGATTCGGCCATACTCCAGACGTTGATCCTTGAATCCAGACTGGAGGAATCCACCGCCGCCGCCGCAACAGAAGTTATTGGACTTGTTGGGCGTCATGTCGACAAAGTTCTCTTCTCCTACCGCCATCTTGATAGCGTATCGCAGATCATCCGCTATAGCATCTCCGAAACTCTTTCTTACAATCTGGCAGGGATCCTGAACCGTAAATTTAATTTTCAGATCCTTGTTCCAATCGGAATTGGGTTTGAGTTTTCCTTCCCGAATCCACTTGGCATAATATTCGTAAATATTCTTAACCTCAAAATTGTGCTTGATTCCGAATTTTTTCAGTCCGGCCCGGACTGCGAAAGTGATGTGCCCTCACTCGGTGTTTAGGTAGACCTTACACCCTAGCTTGTGCACCTGATCCGCCTGCATCTGTACCATTTTTTTCCAGGACTCATTATCCGCAATGAACAGACAGTAGTTCTCAGCCGCCCAGGCTTTGCTGCCGTATGTCCAATTTGCTCCGGCCAGATGAAGAATTTTCCATAAGGGGACCATTTCATCCGGTTCGGTCACCGGTTCGCGGGAATTCTGGTTAATGAACAATTCCGCGCCCTCTTTATCAATAGGCGCCTCCATTTCCGCGAACTCCGGCTGCTCTTCACGGTACTGCTCCAGTACGTCCTCTACGACAAACTTAAAGTCCTCTTCAGTTGCGCCCATGGCGCTCAACGTGTCGACTTTCATGGCCATATCACAGGAGTTCAGAATGCCCTTGGGCCGTTGATCCCTGGGTCGCATGCTCCGGATGTTGAAAACCAACTGGGGGATGTCGATTTTCATTGGGCAGACGTAAATGCATCGCTGGCACATGGTACACCACCAGGGCCAGTTGGAAGAGAGAATCTCTTCATCCATGCCAAGCGCCGCCATGCGCAGAAGTTTTCGAGGGTCCATTCCTTCAAAACCCGAGGCCGGGCAGCCGGATGAACAGGCGCCGCAGGTCAGGCAGAGGTTCAGATTTCCACCCTCAGGCAGCAGTCCTTTCACCTTGTCTATTAAAGTGCTTTCCTTCTTTTTCCCAAGCTTGATTGCCTCTTCCGCCATTTTGTTAAATCCTCCGTTTTTCTATAATTAACCTTAAAATCACAGGTCGCTGATACCACCGATCTTTTTTCAGGCAAACACAAGCAAAAATTCCTATCACATCAAAAATCAGGACACAATCATTTTTTTAATACCGGCGCAACCGGTATAATTTTTCCGATAATTATCCTACAGGGCTTATGAAAAAAGATTCTCTTAAACAATGAAGCGCGTCGCCATATCCTTGGAGATGGTGGTGGATTCCCGCATTTTCTGGGCGCGGGAAATCACCTCCTGGCTTTTTTCCGCGATGCTGGTGGCGGATCGGTCCACGGCGGCAATATCCTTGGCGATTTCCGCCGCCACCATGGATGACTGGGCGATATTTTCATTCACTTCGCTGATCCCCGTGGACGCCTTGGCGACGTTGCTGGCGATCTCTTTGGTGGTGGTGGTCTGCTGCTCCACGGCGGTCGCTATGGTCGCCACCATCTCGTTGACTTCATGTATAATTCCGGTGATCTGGTTGATCTCGGTAATGGTCCCCGCGGTAGAATGCTGGATCCCTTCTATTTTCTGCTTTATTTCCATGGTCGCCTCGGAGGTGGCCGCCGCCAGCTCCTTTATTTCATTGGCGACCACGGCAAAACCCTTGCCGTATTCACCGGCCCGGGCCGCCTCGATCGTGGCATTTAACGCCAGCAGGTTGGTCTGATCGGAAATCTCGGCGATGGTCTCCAGAACTTCTTCGATTTCACGGGCCGCCTTACCCAGATGCTCCACCTGCTCCGAGGCTTTTTTGGCCTGGACAACGGCTTTCTCCGTTATGGTGCTGGCGTTTTCGGAATTTTTCGCCACCTCGGTAATCGTGGCGGTCATCTCTTCCGTGGCGGAGGCCACCGTCTTGACATTGGTGGCGGCCTTGTCCATGGTTTCGGCCACGGATTCCATATTGGCGTTCATCTCTTCGGCGGCGCCGGCCACGGCATTGGTCCGCATGCGGTTGTTGTCTATGGATTTCATCATGGACCCGGTGATTTCGATCAGCTCCCCGGCGGCTTCATCGACCAGAGTGGCCTGATCCCGGGAGGTCACCATGATGATCTGCATTTTTTTCATGAACTTGTTAAACCACTTGGCCAGTTCCCCTTTTTCATCATGCTTGTGAACTTCATTGCTGCGGGCGGTTTCCCGGACCCGGGCCGTCAGATCGCTTTTTTCCACAAACAGATCAACTGACACCTGCTGGCCGATGCGGATGATATCGTTGACCGGAACCAGCAGTCCTTCCAGAAGAAACCACACGGTCAGGCACAGGGCGGCAATCAGCAGAACACCCAGCACCCAGAAGGCGGCCGCCGACTCGCGAACGCCGAAAAGAGCAAAAAGCAGCACGAGGGTAATCGTGATCACCGAAAAGACCAGCTTGTGCCTGACACTGGCCCGTTTGATTTTCTCGGAAAGCATATCCGCCTCACTTTACGTTGCTTGACGCCGGCATCGTTTCGGATGCACATCCTATTGTTTTTGTGACCATATTTTATAAGCACCTGGATGTCAAGCAAATGCTCGCTATCCGGCGCCAGGGGGCTGCGGCTATAGCCGACCCTTTCGCAAAATTCCGATTAGAAGCCATACCCCCATGAAGGCGGCGCCGGTAAAGCCGATAATGCCAAACAGGGAAATGCCGAACACCAGAGGCGGCACCTTGGTCGTAACGATCATGGCCGATCCGATCAGCAGGGCCGCGATGATAATGGAAAAAGACAGACGGTTGCTGACCCGGTCATGGGTGGTCATCAGGTTGTCAAACCCCTTGTGCTCAATGTTGATGGTGATTTTCCCCTCCTTCAGCCGCCGGGCCAGATCCATCAGATCATCCGGAAACTGCTGGGCGAAATGGTGCAGCCCCCCGGCCGTACGGGCCAACTCTCCGGCAATCCGACCGGGCGAGTACCGGGCCAGCATGACCTTGCGGGCAAACGGCGTGGCATTGGTGATAATATCAAAATCCGGGTCGATCTGTTTGGCGATTCCCTCGATCGTACCCAGGGCCTTCATCATTAAAAATATGTTGGGGGGAAGGCGCAGGTGGTGCTTGGTCAGCATGACCAGCAGGTTCTGGAGCAGTTTGCCGACTTCCAGTTCCTTCAAGGGCTTGTAAAAAAAGTGCCCGATAAAATCAGCCAGGTCCCTTTCCAGGGCGATAACGTCGGGTTCCCTGTCCCAGATGGCGATCTGCAGCAGCACCCGGGTGGCCTTGGGGATCTTCTGCCGCACCAGGCTGTCCAGCAGGTCTACGAACATCTCCCGGTGCTTCAGGTCGACATACCCCACCATGCCGTAATCCAGGGGGCAGATGACGTTGCCCGGCAGAATGAAGATGTTTCCGGGATGGGGATCGGCGTGAAAAAACCCGTGAATGAACACCTGCCGCAGGGTCAGGTCCGTGCCTCTTTTAATAATGACCTGCTTGTCATACCCTTCGGCGTCCAGGCGTTTGATGTCGGTGATCTTGATGCCGTCGATATACTCAAGGGTCAGTACCCGGTCGGAGGTATAGCGGCGGAACACCTGCGGCACGTAAATGGTTTTGTCATCCGCGAACTGCCGGGCAAAGCGCTCCACGTTGGCGGCTTCAAAGGTGAAATCCATCTCCTGGGCCAGAACCCGGGCGAACTCTTCCACGATTTTGGTCGGCTTGTGCTGGGCGAACTCCTGCACGTTGCGCTCCAGCACTCCGGCCAGATACATCATGATTTCCAGATCGACTTCGATGGTCCTTTTGATGCCCGGACGACGGACCTTGACGGCCACGATTTCGCCGCTGTGCAGCCGGGCCCTGTACACCTGGGCGATAGAGGCCGAGGCGATGGGCCGGGGTTCAATAGACAGAAACACCCGTCCGGCAGGTGAATCAAACTCTTCGGCCAGGGACAACTCAATGGATTCAAACGAACCGGGGGGTACATTGTCCTGGAGCTGGGCCAATTCTTCAACGATATCGATGGGAATCAGGCCCGGCTGGGAGGAGAGAACCTGACCCAGCTTGATAAAAGTCGGGCCGAGCTCCTCAAAGGCCATGCGCACGCGCTCGGCCCGTGAAAGCCGGGTCGTGTGTTCCCGCTGCTTTTTGGAGATCATCTGCAGACCGGTCTCGATATACTGCTCGATCTTCAACAGGTCCACGAATTCTCCCAGACCATACTTGAAGAAGATCGTCAGAATCTGACGGTACCGCGTCAGATGCCGGTAGGTCCGGCCGATAATTCCGATTTGTCGTATGCTGAACATGCCCTGTCCCGTCCCGGGGTGATCCCGGAGTCCGCGCCGCTATTCGGCTGAGGTGGTTTTTTTCAGCTTTTTAATCTCTTCCTTGATTTCGGTCAGCTCGTCCTTGGTGGCCAGGCTGGAGCGGCTGAGTACATCCTTGACGCTTTTCTCCACTTTTTCTTCCAGCTTTTCCCGGGATTCGTCATAGCGCTTCAGAAAGTCATTAATAAATTTTTTACCTTCATTCTCGGACAACTCGGCCTTCTTGACAAAATCCCTGGCCATTTCCTCCACTTCTTCCTTGGTTTTCAGCACCATGCCAATGCTCGCGAAGACCATTTTTTTTACTAAATCAAGCATCCCCGTTTCTCCTTTCTTGTTAGGCCGCGGCCGTTCAAGCGGCCAGCGTCACCCGGTTTCTTCCCTTTTCTTTGGACACATACATGGCTTCATCCGCTCTTTTGATCAGCGTCTTCTTGTCCCTGGCATGATGCGGGAAACCCGCCACGCCGACGCTGATGGTCACATGCAGGCTGATCTGCCCGGGGTCGGTGACAACCAGGTCATCGACCGTCTGGCGAAGGTGTTCCGCCAGGACCATGGCGGAAGAGGGATCGGTCTCGTGCAGCAGCAGGACAAACTCTTCCCCGCCATACCGCGCCACCACGTCCGACCCCCGGCAATTGCTTTTAATCGCGGCCGATACCTCCTTGAGTACCAGATCTCCCGCCTGGTGTCCCCATTTATCGTTGAACTGTTTAAAATGGTCAATATCGATCATCATGACGGACAATTCCCGCCCCTTCCGCTTGGCCAGAAGCAGCTCCTGCTGCAGGATATTGTAAAAATAGTCATGATTATAAAGCCCGGTCAACCCGTCGGTAACCGCCTTGCGGGAAAGTTCCAGCCGGCCCGCCGCTGACAGGGAGATGATTTCCAGGGTCTCGATGCGCTCCTGGGTAAAGGCGTGACTGGTCAGATTGTTTTCAAAATAAAGCACCCCGATCAGTTCGGGCGTGTCGACGGCGGAAATCAGAATCGGCATGCACATCAGCGACTTGACCCCGGCGGTCCGGATATGGGCTTCCGACTGCAACCTGGGCAGGATCTCATGGGGTGTCTGGGCATTATGGACCACCACGCTCTTGCGGGTACGGGCGACATAGTTCAGGGCCACCTGGGAGAGATTGTCTTTGTCGCCGACCGGCGTTGACTGAAGGATTTTTACCTCTTGCGCATCGACCGACCACTCGGCCTCCACAAACAGTCCGGCGCAGACATCCGCCGCCGCCCCCGAGTCTTGGTCGCCGGCATGCTCCTTCCGTAATATCAGAAGGCCTTTCTGGGCGCCGGCAAACTCCACCGACGTCCGGATGATCTTTTCCAGCATGCGGGTATGAACTTTTTCTTCGGCAATGGTCTTGAGGGCTTTCTGAAGCGTGGAAAGATCGATGACCGATCCGGTAATGGTGCTGGACGTCTCACTGGCCCGGGAACGCACCTGCGCCATCGAACCCACGTGGGGATACAACTGCTCCAGGCGTTTGACCTTGGCGTCCGCGCCCCAGCGGTGAAAGGCGTTTCTGGCTTCGGTGATATAGGCCCGGCCGATTTCGTCATAACCAACGGAAAAATAGAAATCCGCCGCCAGTTCCCCGACCAGTCCCTCCGTATGGATATAATTATTCTGCCGGGCCTGCACCAGCGCCTGGTGATATCCGCCGGCCGCCGCCGTTTTTTTCCCGCGCAGCCGGGCCAGTTCGGCCTTGAGCAGCCAATGCTTATGGGCAAAGTTTTCCGGACAGCCCCTGGCCCATTTGGCGTATTTCTTCAGCGCCGTGCGGATCGTCCGCAGCAGGAGCCGCCGGTCCGCCGTCGCGTCTTCCAGGCAGAGCCTGGCCGCGGACAGGCCCCAGTAAAAATAGTGCTCGGCTACATACATGGTGCCCATGGCGTAATCGATAATCCGGTCGGCCCGGCATCCCATGTCATAACACTCCCGGTATTTGCCGAAAAAAAACAGAAGCATTTCTCTCTTGGCAAAATGAATGAACATGCCCAGCTGGAGATTTTCATCTTCAATGGCCTTGAGCCGCTGCTCGCGGTCATCCCACCGGGTTTGAAGGGATTCGCCGTCCGCTTCCCCGCCTCCCCTCAGCTGGGTGACCATTTCATATGTATCCAGATAGTTGTTTAAAATAAAGGGGGAATCCAGCCGTTCCAGAAAAGCGCTGCGGCCCTTGTGGTCTTCAAAGATGGCATCTAAAGGAAAGCCCGTGAACAGACGATAGGCGGCCGACACGTTGATGCTGTGGCCGGTAAAAATGATATCGCCGGTCTCCAGGCCGTGTTTATAGGCCAGGGCCAGATAGTGCAGGCAACCCCTGGCCGGCTCCCGCCAGGGCAGAATAAAATAGGCATAAATAAAATAGGAGCGGGCAAATGATTTGACGTCATGAAACCGCTTCATCACCTCCAGGCCGACTTTTCCCAGCCGGTTGCCGTAATCGTAAAACCCCAGCCGGGATCCCATGATCAGGCCCACGGCGATCATGCCGTAAGCGGCCAGCCCGGGCAGCCCTTTTTGCAGCGACATGATGACGCCCCGGGTAATGATGATGGCAAACAGATTGGGATTGACGTAGTAGGCCGGCGCGCCGATCATGGCCAGCAGGCTCATGATGGCGTTCTGCTTCGGATCCGTCAGCTCCGGCAGATGAAGCAGGTCCTCCACCCGGTTTCTTCCCTGAGCCAGACGGACGCGGATGATGTTGATCAGGACATGAATCTTGCGCGGATGTTCCGGCAGGCGGACGCCCAGCAGAGACAGCGCCTGCAGACCGACGGCCAGGGCCCTGTCGGGTTTGTCGACGGCGGTGTACAGCGTCACCATCAGCGAATAGATATCGGCCCGCTCAACCGGGCTTTCGATTCTGGCCAGAACGTCCGCAAAGATACCGTCGGCCCCGTCCGTGTCACCGATCAGAAAACGGCTTTCGCCCAGCAGAAGATACAGCCGCCGGCACAGATCAGGCTGCTTTTCCCAGGCGTCGGGCGGCAAATACGCGGCGGCCAGGGAAAAAAAGTTTTCCGCCGAATCATAGGCCGTGGCGCCTCGGGCTTTTTCCCCGGCCAGGATATTCATCCGGGCCAGTTCCAGCCTGCCGGCCGCGTCGGTAATGACCGGGGCCGCGGCATTCCAGTGACGGACCACGTGAAAAACCTTGTCCCGCAAGCCTTCATCGTCGGCCCGGGCCCGCTCCAGCAGGAATTGACCGATTTTCAGATGAATATGCGGCTTGTCCTTATCCGGAATAAGGGAGTAGGCGGCCTCCCGGATCTTTTCGTGCTGGAAACGGTAACCATCACCATCCTCCCGGATCAACTCTTCAAAAAACGCCACGGTGATGTCGTCCAGCAGGGACTCAAACGGTCTGTCCAGCAGAGGCGCCACCGTTTCCAGATCAAAGCGGGTACCGACACAGGCG
This sequence comes from Thermodesulfobacteriota bacterium, assembly GCA_040753795.1. NCBI lineage: Bacteria > Pseudomonadati > Thermodesulfobacteriota > Thermodesulfobacteriota bacterium. The sequence continues at coordinate 219,704 of JBFMDX010000004.1, read as the reverse complement.
CACATCTGAAGGGTTTCCCGGATCTGGTCGTCCAGCCGGGCGATCTTTTCCGCCATCAGTTCGACCACGTTATCGGTAATGGCCAGTTGCCCGATTTTCTGGGCGTCCCAGCACCAGGTGCCGTCTTCGGACAGGCGCAACAGATTGGTTTTATAGATCATGCCCAGAAACTGGTGGACGAAAAAAGGGGTCCCGTTGGTTTTACGGCAAACCAGTTCCGCCAGGGGTTGGGCTTCCCTCCGGCCAAGTTTGAGGGCGGCGGAAATCAGGGCATTGACCTGCGGAACTTCCAGGGGCGTCAACATTATGGTTTCCGGAACGATCCCTCTTTCGGCTATCTCCGCCAGGGTCTGCTGCAGCCGGGAAAGTTCGGCGGCGTCCCGGCGATAGGTCCCGACGATGAAAAGGTAGCCGGTGTCCGCGTCACCGGCCAGAAACTTGAGCAGATCCAGGCTGGCGGCATCGGCTTGATGCAGATCATCCAGCAGGATCGTCAGGGGATGGCTCTTTCTGGCAAATACCCGGATAAAATTTCTGACCGCATAGTTAAACCGGTTGCGGGCCTCTTCGGCGTCCAGGGCAGGGACTTCGGGTTGTTTGCCGATGAGGATTTCAATCTCCGGCACCATATCGGTCAGCAGCTTGCCGTTGCTGCCCAGGGCCGCCTGCAGGTTGCTCTTCCAGGCGGCCATTCTTTCGGCGGATTCCACCAGCAGCTGATTGAGCAGTTCCTGGAAGGCAAAAATAAAGCCGCTGTAGGGAATGGTCTTGTTCTGCGCTTCAAACCGGCCGGAGATGATCAGACCGTTTTTCGCTTCCATGTGCCGGCGGTTTTCGGCCATAAAAACCGTCTTGCCCGTGCCGGCATCGCCCGAGACCAGAAAAACCACACAGGCCCCTCCTTCCACCCGGCGATAGGCTGAACGGAGACGCTCGCCTTCTTTTTCTCTTCCGAAGAGCTTCTGGGGAATTTTCAGGGTCGCGCCGATGTCTCGGGCGGCGATTTCAAACCGGTCGATCCTGCCCTTGCGCCGGAGCTGATCCAGGCATTCCTGAAGATCCGCCATTAAGCCCAGACCGCTCTGATAGCGGTCGGCCGACTCCTTGGCCATCAGTTTCATGACGATATCCGACAGCACCGGCGGCAGGGAGGAATTCAATTCGGCCGGCGGCACCGGCCGCCGGGCCATGTGGGCGTGAAAATATTCCACCGGATCGGTTACGTCATCGAAAGGCAGCCGCTGGGTCAGCAGCTCATAAAAGGTAACGCCCAGGGAATAGAGATCGGTTTCGTAGCCTACCGACCGGTTCATCCGGCCGGTCTGCTCCGGGGCCATGTACGCCAGGGTACCGTCCACCAGCGCGGCCTGGGTGATATTATCCCTGGCATGAGTCAATTCCGCCGAAATACCGAAGTCGGTCAGCTTGAGGGCGCCGGTATTCTCGTTGAACAAAATGTTGTGGGGTTTGATATCCTTGTGAATGATGTTTTTTTTGTGAAGCTTATCCAGGACCCGGGCGATGGTGATGCCGATTTTCAGAAACGTCTCCAGGGGGAGAATGGCCCGGGTGGCTATCTTTTTTAAGGAAACGCCGTCAAAGTCTTCCAGAACCAGGGCCACTTTCCCGTCGGACGAGATCACGTCATAGACCTTGATGACCGCGTCATCGTCGATGTCGCGAATCAGCTCAAACTCCCGGTTGAACCGGGCGATCTCGGACGGAGAGGGGTTGTCCGTATTGAGCATCTTGACGATCACCCGCCGGCCGCTGCTCTCCTGGATGGCCCGATAAACCAAGGAAGTGGCGGTTTCGTCTAATTTTTCCAGTAATTGATATCCGCTGAAGGTTTCCATTATGTCCGCTGTTCTGATCCGCGAGTGCCCAACCTTATGTAACGGAAAAAGCCCGCGCCACCCCCTTTAAAAAAGGCAATGGCAAAAAATTATAAATAAATTCCGGAATTTTTCCAAGACATTTTTCCGGCGCCGACCCTATCCGCGACTGGTCAAAAAGGGTTGCCAATTCATACCCGATTCAATAGAATTGCAACCATTCAATGATTAAGGAGAACAATCATGGCCATCAGAGGCTTTCGCAACGTTCATGAGATGCTCAAAGCAACGGTTGACAAGCTTCCCGGGCAGCCGGCCTATCAGTGGTTTTCCGAAACCGGTGAGAGCCTGCCGCCGGTCTCCTGGAGCGAGTTTTACGGTCAGGTCCGAAAAGTGGCCAAAAGCCTGATGGCGCTCGGCGTGGAAAAAAACGACAAGGTGAACATCTTAAGCTATACCTGCTACCGCTGGATTCTGTCCGACCTGGGCATCACCACCTGCGGCGCGGCCACCGTCGGCATCTACCAGTCCAACCTGCCCAAGGACTGCCGCTACATCATCCATCATTCCGACGCGGTGGTCATTTTCGCGGAAAACAGAAAACAACTGGACAAGCTGCTGTCCATCAGAAAAGAGATCCCCGCCATCCGGAAGGTGGTGCTGTTTAACGACAGCCATGACGACGACTGGGTCCTGGGGTTTGATGAATTCCTCAAGCTCGGCGATAAGATCAGCGACCAGGCCCTTCAGGAGCGGATCGACGCCACCACTGCCGATGACGTGGCCGGAATCGTCTATACCTCCGGTACCACCGGCGTGCCCAAGGGCGCGGTCCTCACCCACGACAACATGACCTTCACCTCTCAGTCCGCCCTGGCCTGCCTGAACGTGCTTCCCGGGGAAACCACCTTTCTCTTTCTACCCCTGGCCCACGTGTTCGCCCGCATCTGCGTCAACCTGGCCCTGCTGGCCGGCGTCAAAACCGTCATCGCCCGGGGCATCGACACCCTGGTGGATGATCTTAAAGCGGCTCAGCCCGACTGGTTCGCCAGCGTGCCACGCATTTACGAAAAAGTGTACGGCAAAGTGGTCGGCGGTGCCGAGGCCAAAGGCGGCCTGGCCCTGAAGATTTTCCACTGGGCCTGCGGCGTGGGGGACACGGTCAGCGACTGCCTCCTGGAAGGCCGATCCATTCCCCTGCTGACCGGCATTCAATATAAAATCGCCACCAAACTGGTGTTCAGCAAACTCCAGGCGGCTCTGGGCGGCCGGGTCCGCTGGTGCGTCTCGGGCGCCGCGCCGCTGAATCCCTCCATCGCCAAGTTCTTTCACGCCGCCGGCATCCTGATCCTCGAAGGACTGGGCATGAGCGAAAACACCTCCTTTACCAACGTCAACCGCTTTGACGACTACCGCTTCGGCTGGGTGGGCCAGCCCGGTCCGGGTATCGAGCAGAAGGTTGTTGACGACGGCGAGATCCTGTTCCGGGGCCGCAACGTCATGAAAGAGTACTACAAAATGCCCGACGAAACGGCGGCCACCATTCTCCAGGGAGGCTGGCAGAAGACCGGCGACCTGGGTGAAATCGACGACGAAAATTTCCTGCGCATCACCGGCCGCAAAAAAGACCTGATCATCACCGCCGGCGGCAAAAACATCGCGCCCTCGGCCATTGAAGGGGTGATCGCCACCTCCAAATATATCGCCCAGGTCTGCGTTATCGGCGATAAACGTAAATACCTGACCGCCCTGGTCACCCTGGACCCGGATAACATCACCGAGTTCGCCCGGGAAAAGGGCCTGGTTTTTACCGGCATGGACGACCTCATCAGGCATCAGGCCGTCATCGATCTGATCAACGCGGAAGTGGCCGAGAAGAACAGGGAGTTCGCCTCATTTGAATCGGTCAAGACAGTGACCATCGTGCCGGAGTTCACCATTGAAAACGGTCTGGCCACCCCGACCTTCAAAATCAAGAAAAATGTGATTCAGGAACGGTTTAAGAAAGAGATTGAGGCGATGTATAAAAAATAGGGTTCTACATCTCTATCCCGTTGATCAGCGCCCCGCAATACAGACAGTGTCCGCCCTCGATTTTATATTGCTTGATGTTGTAAAACCCGGCCCGCTCGATGATGACCTTGGCGCATTGGGGACAATACGTGTTCTCGCCGGGGTGGCCGTGGACATTGCCGATATAGACGAATTTCAGGCCGACCTTGAGCCCGATGTCCCGGGCCCGGGTCAACGTTCCCACCGGCGTGGGCGAAACGTCCAGAAGCTTGTAGGTGGGATGAAAACGGCTGATGTGCCAGGGCGTTTCCGGCCCCAGTTCCTTGACCAGAAATTCGGCCAGGGCCGTAAGTTCGGCTTCATCGTCGTTTCTGCCGGGAATCACCAGCGTGGTCACCTCCACAAAAACGCCTTTGCGCCGGAGGTGCTTGAGGTTCTCCTTGACGGGCTCCAGCCGGGCCCCGCACATATCCCTGTAAAAATCATTGCTGAAGCTCTTCAGGTCCACATTGGCCGCGTCCAGAAAGGGCGCGATCATGTCAATGGCCTCGGGTGACATGTAGCCGTTGGTGACAAAGATATTTTTCAGCCCTTTTCCCCGGGCCAGCACGGCCGTGTCGTAGCAGAATTCGAAGTTCACGGTGGGTTCCGTGTAAGTATAGGCGATGCTGCGGCAGTTGCTTCTTTCAGCGTCATCCACAATGTCGGCGGCGGAAAAGATATGATCGCCCATCTTGCCCCGTTCCAGGGGCATCTGGGAAATTTCCGAGTTCTGGCAGAAGAGGCAGCGGAAATTGCACCCCGCGGCGCCGATGGAATAGGCCAGACTTCCCGGCATGACGTGATAGAGAGGCTTTTTTTCAATGGGATCGGGGTTGATGGCGACCAGGCGACTGTAGATCATGGTTTCCAGAACGCCGTTGACGTTCTGCCGGACCTTGCAGCGGCCGAAGCCGTTATCGTTGATGAGGCAGCGGTGGTGGCAGAGGCCGCACTTAACCTTCCGGTCTTCCCGCTTTTCATAAAAAAGGGCTTCCATGCTTTTGCCTCCCTTCTTTAAGTGGTTATCTTTTCCGAGTTCAATGTCTCGGTGGACATGCTGCCGACCAGGACGCCGGCCCTTTTGGCCGGCGCGTATTTCAGGGCCAGGGGCAGGGTGCGGAACCGGGGAACCAGCAGGGCGGACACACCGGCAAAGGCGCCGAAGGGAAACCGCCGGATCAGTTCCACGGATTCGATCTTGCGGGCCACCCGGCCCTCGCCGAAGGGCAGGTGGCAGATGGTTTTCCATTTGACGGGCACATCCCCCATGATGCTCCGGATTTCCGCCTTCAGTTCCCAGACGCTGAAAAACCGGGCCTTGTTGTAAATCGTTTTGGCGAACACGCCTTTTACCCGGCGCTCCAGTCCCTTGATGGCGTACCGGTTCATGACGCCGATGAAGATCTTGTCTTTGGCCACCCGGCAGGCCTCGCGCAAGGCCGCCCCCGGGTCATCCACGAATTCCAGGGAAGCGAAAAACACCGCGTGGTTGAAGGAGTTGTCCTCAAAGGGCAGGTCCTCGGCCACGCCGCGGTAAAGGTCGACCCGGCTGCCGACCCGCTTGTATGCGACATCAAGCATGTACGGCGAGGGGTCAAGACCGGTGACGTCAAGCCCCTTGTCCAGCAGCGTGAGCAGGCTGGTGCCGATGCCGCAGCCGATGTCCAGCACGCTTTCGCCGGGAAGGGGCCGCAGCATGTCGCACATCAGCTCTCCCTCCAGATGAGCAATATGGGCATGGCGCCGGTCCTGGCGTTCCTTTTCAAAAGCGGCTGAATCTTGTTGCGTAAAGACGTATCCCATAGACGTTAAGCATAGCGCAGCCATCTTGTTTTATCAAGCAAAACTGAGATTTACAGTTTTTCGAGTCGGCTTTTCAGCTGCCGCTGCTTTTTGGAAAGTCGAAAGGAGGGGCCTTTTTTCCGGGTTGACGCCGGACGCACGGACTGGCCGTCGCCCTCGTCCGGATAAAGGCCGTCTTCATCATCTGTCAGGAATTCCGCTTCAAGGCGACTTTCAAAGGCGGCGCAGTCGATGGTCGTCGCTCCTGTCCTGGAAACAAAAACCGAAATTTCCCGGTCGGAGCTGACCACCAGGGCCTTTTCCTTTTCCCGGGCCGCCATCTCCTTGATGACCGTATCGGCCGTCTGACCGGCCGGGGAAAAAATCACTTCAATGCCGGAAACCACGTCTTTCCGGGGAAGATCCCAGGGCGCCCGGCCGCCGTCGAACACCACCGTGACGGCGTGGGCCCGGCGTCTTTTCCAGGCGGCCAGAAGGCGGACAAGAAACTCCCGCTCCTGCTGCAGGTCACGGGTCTTGAGCAGCCGCGGGGACATGGACTGACGGATGAAATTGTACCCGTCGATGATGATATGAATCGCCATAAGCCTGCCAGGTCAAGACATTGATGGATGCCTGCTTATATCCGTGTTTATTCGACTGGTGAAAGGTCAGAGACGATTTGAACGCTGATATCGGGCCGGAAACGACAACCTTTACCGCTGTTATTTATCCATCATCTCCAGCAGCCGGTTCAGATCCTCGTCGTTGTAAAACTCGATCTCGATCTTCCCCCGGCGGCCTTTGCGGATGATGTTCACCTTGGTGCCGAAAATCCTGGAAAACTTTTCGGCCAGGCTGGACAGGTGGGTCGCGGCGCTGTCGGCGGTCTTTTTTCCGGCGGCGGGTTTCGGTTCGGTCCCGCTGCGCTTGACCAGCGCTTCCGTCTGCCGGACCGAAAGCCCCCGGGCCAGGATCTCCTTCCAGGCGGCGTTCTGCTGCTGCGGGGTGTTTGCCGCCAGCAAGGCCCGGGCATGGCCCATGGTCAGTTGCCCGGCGGTAATGCTCTTCTGAATATAGTCCGGCAGCTTGCGCAGCCGCAGCAGGTTGGTCACGGTGGTCCGGTTCTTGCCGACGTGCTCGGCCACCTGCTCCTGGGAAAAACCGAATTCGGCCACCAGCCGGTGATAGCCCTCCGCCTCCTCCATGGGGTTTAGGTTTTCCCGCTGCACGTTTTCCACGATGGAAAAAACCAGATGCTGACGGTCGTCCACCTCCCGGACGATGACCGGCACCTGCGTCAGACCGGCCATTTTGGCGGCCCGCAGCCGCCGTTCGCCGGCGACCAGTTCAAACCCGGTCCCGACCCGGCGCACCATGATCGGCTGAATCACCCCTTCCCGGCGGATGGAGTCGGCCAGTTCGGACAGCTCCTGCTCCGAAAAGAGCGTGCGGGACTGATAGCGGTTGGGAGAAATATCGGTAATGTCGCACTGAAAGAAATCCCTGCTGTCCCCGGCAACGGTTTTCATGTCGGGGAAAAGCGCTTCCAGCCCCCGGCCCAGCGCTCTTTTCCTGCGCGGTGCCTCCTCCGCCTTGGCCTTCGCTTTTTGTGCTGGTTTGGTCGGCATTATTTCCAAAACCCTGTTTATGGTTGAGCCAGAATCTCCCCGGCCAGCGCCATGTAACTCCTGGCGCCGGGAGAAGACGGCGCGTATAACGTGATCGGCATCCCGTAGCTGGGCGCCTCCCCCAGCTTCACGTTTCTGGGGATCCGCGACTGAAACACCAGGTCCGTGAAAAACTTTTCCGTGTCCTCGGTAACCTGGTGGGAAAGATTGGTGCGCGTGTCGAACATGGTCAGCAGGATGCCGGCGATCTTCAGGGACGGGTTCAAGGCCTGCTTGATCCGCTTGATGGTCTGGATGAGCTGGCCGAGGCCCTCCAGGGCGTAAAACTCGCTCTGCAGGGGAATCAGCACGGAATCGGCCGCCGACATGGCGTTGATGGTCAGCAGGCTCAATGAGGGCGGGCAGTCCAGCAAAACATAGTCATAAGCGCCATTGAGGCCGGCCAGGCTGTTTTTCAGCACCTTTTCCTTGTCCGGCGCGTCCACCATTTCCACCTCAAAACCGGACAGGTCGATTTTGGAGGGGATGATTTTCAGGTTGTCCACCATGGTATCGATGACCGCTTCATGCGCCGCCAGGGCGCCGATGAGCACCTGGTACAGGGTTCTGTTCAGGTCGGCCTTGTTGATGCCGACCCCGGTGGTGGCATTGGCCTGGGGATCGCAGTCGATCAGCAGCGTTTTTTTGTCGGAAGCGGCCAGAGCCGCGGCCAGATTGACCGCGGTAGTGGTCTTGCCTACCCCGCCCTTCTGATTGGCAATGCAGATAATTTTCGTCATAAACGGTGCCATACCACAAAACATTTTCTTTGAAAAGAATATATGATAAGTGATTTATTATGTACTTAAAAACAAAAATTTTTTCAACGGTCTGGCTGGTCACGCTGTTCTGCTTTCTGGTATCCGCCGTTCCTGTTTCAGCGCTGACGATTGCCGAAGAAAAGGAACTGGGCGAAGAGTTTCTCAAGCAGGTGAAGCAGGTCTACCGGTTTGTGGACGACCCGTTTGTAGACGACTACATCAACCGCCTCGGCCGGAGACTGTTGGCCGCTTTTCCAGAACAGTCCTTTGATTACCGGTTCTATGTTATTGATAACGCGGTATATAACGCGTTTGCCGCCCCGGGAGGATACGTCTTTGTCCACAGCGGTTTGATCAACGCCATGGGTTCGGAAGATGAGCTGGCCGGCATCCTGTCCCATGAAATCGCCCATGTTTACTGCCGCCACATTTCCGAACGAATTGAAAAATCCAAAAAACTGTCGCTGGCCACCCTGGCCGGCATCACCGCCGGACTCTTTCTCGGCAGCGGCGCCCTGGCCATTGGTTCCGCCGCGGCCGGGCAGGCCGCGGGGCTGGCCTACAGCCGTCAGGACGAACGCCAGGCGGATGAGATCGGCGTCCAGTACCTGGCGGCAGCCGGCTACAGCGCCGAGGGGCTGCTGCTCATGCTAAAGAAAATCAATGAAAAACACTGGTTTACCGAGCAGGAAGTGCCCACGTACCTGACCACGCATCCCGGAACGGAAGAGCGCATTGTTTACATTGACACGCTGCTGGCTTCCGACCGCTACCGGCCCGGCCAGCCGCCAGCGGAAAACACCGCAGCGGATTTTAAAATGGCCCACACGATCGTTACGGCCTCCAGCGGCGACAGCGAAATTTCCCTCAAGCAGATGAAAATCCGCCTTGACCAGAACGACAAGGACCCGTTGAACGATTTCGGCTACGCCCTGGCCCTGTCCAGAAAAGCCCGTCACGAGGAAGCCATCGGCTATTTGAAGAAAGCCCTTGAAAAACAGGCCGCCCATCCCCAGATCCTGACCACTCTGGCCATTGAATATGTGCTCACGGGATATTACGATAAGGCCATGGAAACATTTAAAAAAGTCCCGCAAACCCCCTACTGGGACTTCAAGAAGCAGCTTTACTGGTCCCAGGCCGCGGAAGAAACCGGCCATATGGACGAATGCATTTCCATTCTGGAAGCCCTGATTAAAAAAACACCGGATTATATCGACGCCTATTACGCCCTGGGCATGGCCTACGGTAAAAGCAACAATGAGGCCAAGGCCCATTACTATCTTGGCCGCTACTACTATGAAATCGACCATTTCAAAAACGCCATGTTCCACCTGCAGAAGGCCCATGACCTGACCACCGACCCGGAAATAAAAAAAGACACGGAAGAAAAAATAAAAGAAGTAAAAAAGGAGGGCCGGCGTTCCCCCAGGACAGAACCCGAGTCCTTTACCGCCCGCCCTCCTTTTCTGCAGCTGTAGTCCGATAATTTCAAAGAGATCAAAGTTTTACTGGAAACATCATGGCTCATAAGCCATATAAGTAGCCATATTTTTATATTGACGTATTTTCTTTCCTAACCTAATATAATAATGAAAAAACACACTGATTTTGATTGGGATGCCGACAAAGACAGGCGCAATCTGGAAAAGCATGGCGTTTCTTTTGCGATGGCGCAACTGGCGTTTCTGGATCCTGACCGTGTTATTCTCGAAGATCTTGAGCACAGCGATGATGAAAAGCGCTATTATTGTCTTGGCAGGGTCTCTGATGGAATAATGACCGTCCGCTTTACATACAGAAAGACCAAAATCAGAATTATTGGCGCCGGATATTGGCGGAAAGGAAAGAAAATATATGAAAGGGAAAATCAAATACACGGATGAGCCCATGGGGAAGGTCAAGGCTATTCCTGATTTTCTCCCCTCCCCTGAAGAACTCGCGCTGAAAGACGAGACCGTGAAGGTCACCATTGCGCTCAGCAAAACAAGTGTCGATTTTTTCAAAAAAGAGGCCAAAAGGCACAACACACAATATCAAAAAATGATTCGCAGGCTTTTGGATGAATATACGGCTCATCAGTAACATTTTTATTTGAGGTGACCTGAAAATTCAGCCACCGGAGAAACAGCCCTATGGCAGCACAATGGGAAAATTTTCTTGAAAAATGGACGCGGGCGGGCCTGATCGACCCGGCGGCGGCCGAGCGGGTGCGCGCCTATGAGGCGGGTCAGGACAAAGCCCGGGGCCTGCGCTGGCCGGTCCTGGTGGCCATTGCCCTGGGCGGCTTGCTGCTGGGGGCGGGAGTGCTGCTGTTCGTGGCGGCGCACTGGGAGGCCCTGTCCCCGGCCCAACGGTTTGCCCTGGTCCTTGTGATGGTGGCCGGCTTTCACGGCGCCGCGGCTTTTACGGCCGCGCGGTTCGCGGCCCTGGCCGCGGTCCTGCACGCCGTGGGCACCGTCTGCCTGGGCGCCGGGATATTTCTGGCCGGACAGATCTTTCATCTCCAGGAACACTGGCCCGGCGGCGTCATGCTCTGGGCGGCCGGCGCCTGGGCGGCCTGGGCCCTTCTGCGGGACTGGCCCCAGGCGGCCCTGGCCGCGATTCTGACCCCGGCCTGGCTGGGCGGCGAGTGGCTGGTGGCCACCGAGGGCATGAGGGGCGCGCAGCCTTTGATGGCCGCGGCACTGCTGATGCTGTCCATCTCCTACCTGACGGCGATAACTGAAAACGAGGCCTCGCCGGTCCGCAAGGCCCTGGCCTGGATCGGCGGACTGACGCTTATCCCGGCCGCGGCCCTGGTGGTTACGGTCGGCTGGGGCCATTACCGGAGTGACCTGCCGCTGCTGCCGGCTTACCGGACCCTGGGCTGGACGGCCGCCTATCTCGCGCCCCTCGTGCTGTCCTTAACACTGAGAAAGAAGATGGCCGTCGTGAATATCGGCGCCGCCCTGTGGGTCGCGGCCCTGAGCGTCTCCGCCCGCTGGTTTTACCCCTATTACGGCGGGCCCCGTTTTGAATGGCATCATCTGCTGTCCTACGGGCTGTGCGGCCTGGGCGCGGTGGGCCTGATCGCCTGGGGCATGATGGAAGCCCGCAGGGAACGGGTCAACCTGGGGATCGCCGGGTTTGCCCTGACCGTCCTGTCCTTTTACTTTTCAAGCCTCATGGATAAACTCGGGCGCTCGGCCAGCCTGATCGGCCTGGGCGTTCTGTTCCTGGCAGGCGGCTGGCTGCTGGAAAAGACGCGCCGGCGGCTGCTGGTCAGAATCGAAGGGGGGCGGAAATGAGACCATTGATCAAAGGCATCATCATCGCGGTGGTCCAGGTCGGCCTGGTGGGGACCCTCGGCGCCAAGCTCCTGTACGACAGAACCACCCTGCCGCGCGTCTGGGTTCAGACCGTGCCTTATGACCCCAATCTGCCCATTCGCGGCCGCTACGTCCGGCTGCAGCTCATTGTGGCGGCCAGGGGCATCCCAGCGCCGGAAACCCCGGACAAAAACTATAACCGCTATCCGGTGGAACTGAAGGTGGAAAACGGCCGGCTGTCGGCTGAAGTCAAAGCGGAGGAGCGCCGGAGAAGCGGTAACAACCGCTATGTCCGGCAGACGATGGCCGGCAGCGAAAACGTAGCGGTGCTCGATGAGCCCGTGGCCTTTTTCATTCCCGAGCACATCCCCGACCCGTCCCGCCGCCAGGCCGGCGAAAAGCTGTGGGTGGAGACAACCATTCCGGAGAAAGGCCCGCCCCGGCCCATCCGGCTCGGGGTCAGCAGCAACGACGGCCCGATCTTGCCGCTGGACATTCGATAAAAACAACAGGAAAACAGGTATGGCACAGCATGACAGGACGGATTATATGGTCATCGGCCGGTTCCGCAACGGCGCCAACGTCAGGCGGCTGATTGCCGCCATCCGGGAAAAAGGCAAAACCTGCTATGACTTTACCGCCAAGCCCGCCGATCCGGCCAATCCGGACGCTCCCTTTGACGCGCAGATGGCCGTGCTCGAATCCCACCCGGATTTTTTAAACGATCCGGTTCACCTGGCCCACTTCCGGCGGGACCTGGATGGCCTTAAAAACGCCGGCACCATTGTCATGCTGCTGCCGGCCGGCACGTCCGCTCACATGGAAGCCGGCATCGCCTTTGGCCTGGGCAAGAAAATCGTCCTGATCGGAACCCCGGAGAAGCCGGAAACCCTGTATTTTATATTTGACGAATATTATAAAACCGTGGACGCGTTTCTGGAGACGGTCTGATTAAATAGTTTATAAGGATACCCCCATGCTGAAAAAAGTGATGTTTCCCGGAAAATATATCCAGGGCGCCGGCGCTTTGTCGGAACTGCCTGCCCTGATCCGGCTGTTCGGCCGGCAGGGCCTGATCCTGGCCTCGCCCACGGCCCGGAAGACCGTTCTGGCCGAAAGCGGCCTGGATCTTCAGACCCCTGGCCTGCCGGTGGAGCGCTTCAGCGGCGAGTGCTGTGAGGCGGAATTGTCCCGGGTAGCCGCCGTTATCCGGGAAAAAGGCGTGGATGTCCTGGTGGGCATGGGAGGCGGCAAGACCATCGACACCGCCAAGATCGCCGCCGACCGGGCCGGCATCCCCGTCCTCATCGTGCCCACCATCGCCTCCACCGATGCCCCGTGCAGCGGCTGCGCCGTGCTTTATTCGGCGCAGGGCGTTTTCGCGTCGGTCTATTATCAGAAATCAAACCCCGCCGCCGTGCTGGTGGACACGGCCGTGATCGCCCGGGCGCCCGCCCGCTTTCTGGTGGCCGGCATGGGCGACGCTCTGGCGACCTGGTTTGAAGCCCGGTCCTGCCACGCCACCCAATCGGCCAACGAGTGCGGCGGCCTCTGCACCCTGACGGGGCTCAACCTCGCCCGGCTCTGTTATGACACCCTGCTCAGCCACGGTCCGGACGCCAAAATCGCGGCCGAAGGGCACATCGTCACGCCCGCCCTGGAGCACATCGTCGAGACCAACATCCTCTTGAGCGGCGTCGGCTTTGAAAGCGGCGGACTGGCCGCCGCCCATGCCGTTCACAACGGCCTCACCGCCCTGGAAGAGACCCATGCGTATTATCACGGCGAGAAGGTGGCCTTCGGCGTTCTGGCCGGCCTGCAGCTCACCGATGCCCCGCCGGCGGAAACAGCCGCTGTTTACGCCTTCTGCGAGGCGGTCGGCCTGCCCACCACCCTGGCCGGCATCGGATTGAAGACCCCGGACCGGGGCAGGCTGATGACGGCCGCGGAGAAAACCTGCGAACCGGGCTCCAGCATCCACCACGAGGCCGGCGACATCACCTCGGAAAAGGTCCTGCACGCCATGCTGGCGGCCGACGCCATTGGCGAAAACCGAAATAACAGGAGGAAACCATGAGTAGCCATACCACCGGACAAACAGGCGGAAGCGATAACCTCTGGAAACGCCTGCTGGACAACCGCAAAAGACGCGTGAACGCCTGGGACAACGCGCAGATAGTGCTGGCGGATGTGCCCGTGAACATCCGTGAGGTGAAAAAAATCCTGCCCCTGGGGCTGTGGCCCACGGATCCGCCCATGGCCACGCTTTTCTTAATCAACTACCCCACGGTGGCCTATCCGCTCTTTCCGTACAAGGAGGCCATCATGATGATCCATGTGCGCACCCTGCTGGGCCAGGGCCGCCACTGCTGCTGGATCATCGTGGATGACGATCCCGCCCTGATCCTGGGCCGGGAGCTGCTGGGGTTCCCCAAGAAAACCGGAACGTTTGTTTTTGAGGACAACCGGGAAACGGTCAACGCCTCTATTACGCGCCGGGACATCACGGTCATGTCCATGACGGCGTCCCGCGGTTCCCGGGAACCCGTCCCGCCGCCGGTCTTCAACAACAAGACCTTTAATTACGGCGGCCTGGGGCAGTTCATGTCATTCAGCGCGGTCTGGATGTTCCGGCCCAAAGAGGTCATCCACGAATCATTCCGGGCGGACATCAAACTGACCGTCAACGACTCCGCGTACGATCCCCTGGCCCGGCTGGTGGACGGCGAGCCCCGGAACGGCCGTATCGTGACCATTGATATCCCCGGCGGATCGCCCTACATGCTGCCGGTGGGCCTGGCCGGACCGTTCGTGTTCGGCCGGACATTCAACATGCGGTTCCGGTAAATTGCCGGTCACGACGCACCAATCCCTACGGGCGACCGGCGGTCGCCCGTATTGCATAATCCAGTTTTGGGGATAATTGACATAAACCTGAAGGGGAACAGCGTGCCGTGCCCTGAAAAAAAGGAGAATCCATGAACATCTTCAACGGAAAAACAGCCATCGTCACCGGCGCGGGTTCCGGCATCGGCCGGAGCCTGGCCGAGGAACTGGCCCGGCGGGGCGCCCATGTGGTGATCAGCGATATCAGCCCGGATCGCGTTCAGGCGGTGACGGCCGGAATCCTTCAGTCCGGGGGGAAGGCCACGGCCCTGACCCTGGATGTTTCCCAGTACGAGGCCGTGAAAAAAATGATCGAGGACACGGTGGCCGCCCACGGCCGGATCGATTACATCTTCAACAACGCCGGCATTGCCGTCGGCGGCCCGGCCAAAGAATTTGCCATCGACGACTGGCGCCGGGTCATCGACATCAATCTCTACGGCGTGGTCTACGGCGCCTCGGTGGCCTTTCCCATCATGGCCCGGCAGGGCTTCGGCCATATCATCAATACCGCCTCCATCGAAGGGCTGGTCCCGTTTCCCGGCACCTCGAGCTATGTGGCCAGCAAACACGGCGTGGTCGGGCTGTCCACCTCCCTGCGCATCGAAGGAGCCGACCTGGGCGTCCGGGTGAGCGTGGTCTGCCCGGGCTATATCAAGACCGCCATTTTCACCGATTCAAAAATGATTAAAGTCAACCGGGAAAAACTGATGAAGAGCCTGCCGGACTGGGTCGGCATCACGCCCGACGAATGCGCTAAAGTGATCCTGGCCGGGGTCGAACGCAACCAGGCCTTCATCGTCGTGACCTTATTCGCCAAAATACTCTGGCGTCTGAACCGCTTAAGCCCCGCTCTGGTCATGTGGCTCATGAAATTAGTGAACCGGGATTCCATACGGAAGGGCATCACCCAGGCGTAGGGCGACCGATGAACCGCCGGTTGCCAAGAACTTGCAGGGGCGACCCGCCTTGCCCCTACCCGACAAACGGGCACTCCATATCCGACCCTGCAGGCCCGCCCCCGTGTTCCTACCAGGAGACGCTTTTCAGGGCCGGGATGTGCCGTCCCAGACGCAGGCAGGTTTTCCAGAGTCGCGGGGTTGCGGCCAGGCGACCGAAGAAGGCAGGCCCCGGCGGGTTGACGCGCCGGTCAGCGCAAAGGTCGCCGACGAGGTTGAACTGGGGATCGTTAAGATAAAAGACCTGCTGCCGGCGGTTCCAGTCGGCCGGGAAAAGGCCGTGGCGTTTGATCAGCCGGGTGTAGACGCCGGGTTGGCCGGAGGATACGGCCTGCCGGAGATAGCCGGCGCAGCAGATGATGGCGCACAGGCCGCCGCAGGTGACCGGGTTGGTCAGGCCGGCGGCGTCGCCGACCAGCAGGACCCGGCCGCGCTCAAAGACCGTGCCGTTGACGGAAATAGGCGCGGCCCCCTTTTCTTCGATGCTGCCACTGATGCCGTAATCGGCCAGAAATTGGTCCAGGATGTCGTAGCTGCCGCCGGCGCCCACATTGAAGACGCCGTTGTCCCGGGGAAAAATCCAGCCGTAGCCATGGGCCTTACTGCGGCCGTAAAACCGGCTGCCGACAAACACGTCAAAATAATCTTTGGGCCAATCCAGTCGCATGCGGTACTGCACGGCCGGCACCTGCTCGACCCGGCCGCCGATCCGGGAGCGGATTTTCGAGGCCGGTCCGTCGGCCCCGATCAGCCAGCCGTCGTCCGGCACGTCCGGCCCGGCGTACCGCTCCGAAAACCGCACCGCCACCTTCCGCTGCCGCAGCACCTCGATCATGCCGCGCAGCCACTCGGTTCTTTTGAGGGTAGCGCCGTCCTGGATCACGATGCCCTGCCGGCGGTTGGGAAAGTTGACCCGCACCCCGCGCACCCGGGCGGCGATGAACGGCGTTGAGCAAAAGCCGGTTTCATTTTCCAGGCGCTTCAGCTTTTCCAGGGAAATGCCCTCGGCGCAAAGACTGGAGCGGTAGGTTCCTTCGTCCTGCTTTTCATAAACCGTGATGTCGGTGCCGGGAATCCGCGACAGGTAAAGGGCCGTGATCAGGCCCGCCGGCCCGCCGCCGGCGATGGATACCTTCATCTTATCCCCGCCGAAGCATCTTCAGCGCCTCGTCGGCGGACAGGTTGTTGTGGACGATCTCACAGGCCGTGCGCACAAACAGTTCGGGATTCTTGTGCTGAAAGGCGTTGCGGCCGATGGACAGGCCGGCGGCGCCGGCCTTCATGGCCCCCTCGATCATCTTCATGGTCTGGGCATCGGTCTGCTTGGAACCGCCGGCGATGACCACCGGCACCGGGCAGCCGCGCACCACCTCGGCAAAGGATTCGGCCGAGCCGGTGTACGGGCACTTGACGATGTCCGCGCCCAGTTCCCCGCCCACCCGGGCGGCGTGCTTGATGGAGGCCAGGTTCTGCTGCACGGTTTTGCCCCGGGGATACATCATGGCCAGCAGGGGCATACCCCAGCGGTAACACGCTTTGGCCGTGCGGCCCAGAAACTCCAGCATGACCGATTCCGTGTCCGCGCCCACGTTGACGTGAACCGACACGGCGTCGGCGCCCAGGGCCATTGCCTCCTCGACATCGCAGACCGATATCTTGCTGTCCGGCTGGGGCGTCAGGGCGGTGGAGGCCGACAGGTGGATGATCAGGCCGATGTCCGTGCCCTCGCTCCGGTTGGTTGACATGACGATGCCCTTGTGCACCACGGCGGCGTTGGCCCCGCCGCGGATGATCATGTTGACGGTCTGGTCCACGTCCTCCAGCCCTTCGATGGGCCCCATGGTGACGCCGTGATCCAGGGGCACGATGACGGTCTTTCCGGATTGACGGTTGAAGATCCGCTTCTTTCTGATTCGTTTTCCGATGTTCATGGTCTCTTGTCCTATTAATAGTGATCTCATTCCCAGCCGTCAGCCGAGATTGCAAGCCACCTCTAAAAATTAGAATTTTGTTTCGAGTTCAAGGCGCGCGAAAATTTTAACCGCAGGAATACTTAAACGTATTTCGAGGATTAAAATTTGAGCGCAACGCCGAAATCGAACCAAAAGGCAATTTTTAGCCGAGGTTTTTATATTCGTCCTTCAAAACCCGCCTCAACACCTTGCCCACGGCCGAAGTCGGCAGCGCGTCCCGGAACTCGATGGTCCGGGGCCGCTTGTACCCGGCCAGCCGCTCCTTGCAGAACTCCAGAATCTCCTCCTCGGTGGCCTGCATGCCTTCCCGCAACTGGACGTAGGCCCTGACCTCTTCCCCGCTGCGGGGGTTGGGCACGCCGACCACCGCGGCCTGGGCGACCTTGGGATGCTGGTAAAGCACCTCCTCCACCTCCCGGGGGTAGCAGTTAAAACCGCCGACCAGGATCAGGTCCTTCTTGCGGTCGGTAATAGTAATATACCCCTCTTCATCGATATGGCCGATGTCGCCGGTCAGAAAATAGCGGCGGCCATCGATCTCGCGGAAGGCATCCTTGTTGGCCTCGGGTTTGCGCCAGTAGCCCTGCATGACCTGAGGTCCGCACACGGCGATCTCGCCGTCCTGGCCCCGGGGCAGGACGGTTGCGCCGGTGTCGGCGTCCACGATCTTGATGTCGGTGTTGGGAATGGGAAAGCCCACCGAACCGAACTTGCGCAGGGCTTTGTCGCTGGGGTTGCCGCAGATAACCGGCGCGGTTTCGCTCAAGCCGTAGCCTTCAAAAATAATGCAGCCGGTCTTGGCCTCAAAATTGGTGGCCTGCTCCACCGGCAGGGGCGCGCCCCCGGAGGCGCAGCAGATCAGCGAGCTTAAGTCATATTGATCCAGAAGGGGATGGTTCTCAAAGGCGGAAAAAATGGTCGGCACGCCCACCAGGAATGTGGGCCGATAGCGCTGGACCAGCTTGAGCACCTCGGTAAAGGGCGGGTTGCCGGCCCGGGGATCGGGAACGCAGATCAGCCGGCTGGCCGAGGCACAGGAGGTCAGCATGCATAAGGTCATGCCGAAGCTGTGGTACCAGGGCAGGACGCCGATATAACAGTGAAAACCTCCCCGCCGGATTTTTTCCGGGGCCGCGCCCGGTTCATGGGAGATCCGCACCCATTCGTCCATTGCCTTGACGTCAAAAACAAAATTGGCATGGGTCAGGGCCGCGCCCTTGGGCATGCCGGTGGTGCCGCCGGTGTAAATGATCAGGGCCAGATCCTCAACGGGGTTGATGTTCACTTCCGGCGGCTCGGGCGGATGGGTGGCCAGGACGTCGTCATACATCAGGTGGCCGGGATGGTGCTGTTCCGCGCACGGGATCTTGTTGAGCAGACTGCCCAGAAAGCGTTTGAGCGGCGGCAGGTAGGATTTGACGTTGCAGATCACCACGGTTTCCACGTCCGTTTCCTGAACGGCCTGGACAATGGTTTCGTAGAACTGGGGGTGGTCCATGGCAAAGGCCGCCCGGGCGCCGGAGTCCTTGAGCTGGTAGTTCAGTTCTCTCGGCGTATACAGCGGATTGCAGGTAACGCAGACCGCTCCGGCCTTGAGAATGCCGAAATAGACTTCAGGATAATGGGGCAGGTTGGGCAGAAAAATGGCCACCCGGTCTCCCTTTTTAATGCCGCTGGCGTGCAGAAAATGGGCGATCCGGTCGGCGGCGTCTTTTACCTGGGCAAAGGTGCGGGTGCCGCCGTTGAATATCGTGTAGACCTTGTCGGGATAATCCCGTGCGGAGTCATCCAGAAACGCATACAGGGGGTGCTCATAGTCTGAAATTTCCCGGGCAACGCCTTGGGGCCACCTGGGGGTGGGCCAGGGTTTCATGCTCATGGCGGACTCCTTGTCGTATATTAATAAAATGGATGGACGCTTCAATGCTCTAATATATAGGGCGTTTTTCCGGCATGAATCAACGTTTTTCTAAAAATGTCTTGGGACGACCCGCTGGTCGCCTCTACAGGTTTATCTTGCACTCGACCCACCAACCTGAAAGGGCACGGCGCGCCGTGCCCTTTCAGGGCATTCCAACACAAAAATGCAGGGACAGCCCCTTTTGCTTTCCCGCAAAACTTTTTTAGGCCCCCTGAAAATTATGGTTGACTGGGGCCATACCCTTTGCTAAACATTCTTTTTTATTGGGGCTGTAGCTCAGTTTGGGAGAGCGCATGACTGGCAGTCATGAGGTCAGGGGTTCGATCCCCCTCAGCTCCACCAAAAAAAGTCAATGATGAGGAAGGGTTAATCAGATCGCTGATTAGCCCTTTTTCTTTGGATAGACTGCTATGTGTGAATCTGTGTGTGAAAAATTTCTAAAATTGGCAGAAACATGGAAAATCTGCCAAAACATGGAAATCAAAAACTAAACAAATTCAGCTCCCTGAAAAAATTGAGGCGGTTAGGAAGCCCAGAGGTTTTAATTCCTAATGCTCGGCCAGCCGGATCTCGTGGAGGGATAAGCGTAGATTCGGGAACACTTTGCTCTCACGGCCCCCCTGGATTGATAAACAACTTTAGCCTGACCGTCGGATGATGATGAAGCAACCTGACGCCTGCATTGTTGCAATCAAGGCAACCTCTCTTCAGCTTCGAGACAGTGTAACGGATTCATATTTTGAACAGCTGACGTGAAAAAAATGTCAAGATTTGAGGGTAAAGGGAGGCTTACCCTTTGTATTCTTATCGTCCAATCGTGTTTTCTGCTATCCGTTCATTTTGACTTTATAAATTTACCCAGCAGTATCATAATTTTGCTCGAGAACCAGTCCATCATCCAGATAGGCGTGATGGCGTGGCTGTAGACCAAAAACCTGGCCTCATAACCTACCAGGTAGCGGGCTTTGGGACTTCTTGCGCTGAGGGCGCGAATGATTACCCTGACGGCCTTTTTCATGGATATCCCCATCTCCGCATGCCATTTAGGAAAAACGCTCAAAGTTTTCAGCTCATTTTGGTATAGGTCTCTGGCCTGCGGAGGAATGGATGCCATCAATTTTTCAGTACTGGTGTCTATTTTTTCCCACATGGGTGTTTTTATTGTCTGCAATTCCACAGAAGAGACCCTGATTTTCCATGGACGAAGCTCTATTCTGAGGGCGTTGGCCACCGCCTCAAGCGCGAATTTTGAAGATGAATAAGGCGCCATGAGCGGCAGTGTTATCCTGCCACTCTCGGAACTTGTGAACACGATTCTTCCCTGCGCTTTGCGTAAAAGGGGGAGAAAGGTCTGCGTTACGAATACGTGACCGAAAACATTAACCCGTATCTGCTGTTCAAAGAGTTCGATAGGTATTATTTCCAGCGGACCCTGGACAGATATTCCTGCGTTATTAAACAGCGCGTCCAGGCCGGCGCCGTTGAGCATTTTTTCAATCTCCACCGCTGCTTTCTTAACGCTTTCATAGTCCACAACGTCCATTATCACCGGTGTGATTCTGTCGGAAGAGGCCTCGCGCAGTTTTTGTGCGTCTGCCTCCTTCCGGACAGCAGCAAACACTCGCCATCCTTTTTCGGCAAGTTCCAGCGATGTCGCCCAACCGATACCGCTGGATGCACCGGTCACCAGTATGGTTTTAGCCATAATTAGTCTCCTTGATAATAATTGTTCCCTCTATTTACCGTGCTTAAATTTGTAGAGATGACCTTCCTCCATATGCTTCACGGTTTCCTGGACGACTTTGTTAAGATCCTCGGTCGTCATTTTCTGACGGTCCATTGAATTAATATGTTCATCGAGATATCGGATATAAGCCTGCATGGCGTTCATGGTATCTTGGATATCCAGGCAGCGGATGCTCTGCTCCATCTCGATGCTTAATCCGTGCCTCAAGGTTGTTTCCATACCATCATGGACGCATTTCTTAATCGCATCCACGGCCGTCATCGGCCGCCTGCTCATCAGATCGGCGAATTCCCGCACCTTTGCCTGGAATTGAGCCTTGTCGAAAAATCCGGTGATTAAACCGATGCGTTGGGCTTCCACGGCGTCCAACTGATTGCCGCGCAGCATCAACTCCAGCGCTTTGGCCCTGCCGATCAGGCGCGGTAGTCTCTGTGTCGAACCGCCGCCGGGAACGATATTGATCAGCACCTCCGGCTGGCCGATGGTGAATCCCTGATCGCCCACCATAAACCGGAAATCGAAACAGGCGGAAAGCTCGGTGCCGCCTCCGTTGCAATTACCGTTGATTGCGGCAATGGTTATTTTATTAAGTCGTTCAATCGCAAAATAGACACGCTGCATGATAAACCACAAATAGAGGCTCGAAGAATAACCGCTTATACTCCTGGCAAATTTCAGCATCATGGTTTCATACCATCCAAAACAATCCATCACCCAGTTGGTATGCGTGGTCATGTATTTTAAAACAGCGCCGGTTATTCTTGTTTTTACGAAAAGATTGAGGAGCAGTTTTTTATTGTCCGTCGACAGACCAAGAAGCTCGGGGATGGAGAAATGCATGATGTAGATATCTTCCATGCCGCCGGTCAGAATGAAAACTCTGACAGAATCATCATGGGATACCTGCTTGACCACAGTAAATAGCTCTTCGAGCATAGCCACCGTCAGGAAATTTACCGGCGGATTTTTTATTTTGACCCAGAGCGTATAATTCTCTTTTCTTGTTTCTAGATATTTATATTCCATGCTTTCACGTTCCCCTTTGCTTTCGACACCGTGGAATTGCTGATTATTATAATCTTTGTAAAGAGATGAATATGACATGAAAGTCATATTGTAAAGAGAAAAATGACCTTTATGTCATATTTATATTGATTATTTTATAAAAATTACTTAATAAGTTGTAATTAAAAGAAATTAGACGAATTAATTTGGGAAAGCAATTGTGACTAGAGTAAGAAATAAAGCTCGAATACCATTACAAAAGCGCAGCATTGAGACCAAAGAAAAGATCTTGCAAGCCGCCTGGGATCTCTCTGCCGCAAAAGGATATTTTAAAATAACATCGCATGATCTGGCTCAACGTGCCGGTGTGGCTACCGGATCTTTTTACGCATATTTCAATAACAAGAAGGAAGTTGCCATAGAATTAATCAAGAGATTCTATAAAGAGGCATCTGAAAAAGCATTCCAGAATATCAATAGAGACGTAGGCGATCGTGCCACAGAAAATCTTGATAACGGAAAAAAGCTGGTTCGTTCCTTAATTCGCTCCTTAAAAGAATCTCATGAAATCAACCCGATGATTCACCAGGATGCCCAGGCGCTGATTTTACTGGATGAAGACGTAAACAAAATGAACAAAGAAGAAGAAAAAAAAATAATTTTGTTTTTAATCAATTTATTGAATCAGTATAAACAATTTATTCGTGTGGATAATATTGAGGACGCCGCAACCATGCTATTCTGGATAAGCACGGAAATGATTCACCGCATCATGAATGACAAGGAAGATGATAAAGAGGAGCGGCTTCTTGGAGAGCTTGAAGATATAATTTGCAGATATCTTTTTATCCCCTTCGGGGATAAGAACCCTTAACTTTCTTCGAAGAAATCCATTCTTGCATCATCCGCAACGCTGATCTTTTCACCGAGAACCGACAAGGATAAATCGACAGAAACAAAGAGACTCCGAATTTCTGTGTGTGAATCTGTGTGTGAAAAATTTCTAAAATTGGCAAAAACATGGAAAATCTGCCAAAACATAAAAATCAAAAACCAAACAAATTCAGCTACCTGTAAAAATTGAGGGGGGTTAGGAAGCTCGCGGGTTTTGTCTGGCAGTCATGTGCGGTCAGGGGTTCGATCCCCCTCAGCTCCACCAAAAACAGTCAATGATGAGGAAGGGTTAACCGAAGCACCGGTTAGCCCTTTTTCTTTGGCTAGACTGCTGTGTGTGAAAATTAGTTCGGGTTTATATACGGTGGTGGGCGTTCCGTATTTTTGATGCAGTTTTTATGAACTTCTCCGGCCAGCAATTTCTTCCATACGGCTGATCACGTGCGTCGCTCTCGCCTGACTTGCTTTATCAGGCGGTAAGAATCCCGGCAGCGCTTCGTAGAACCCCTGAAGTAAAAGTAAATCAGCAAAATAATCCCTGATATATTTTTTCAGTTCTGATTCGGCTTCGTTTACTTCGGTAACAATTTCAGGCCGGCCGTCAATGACGGTAACCATATCTTCCATATCGGTGCTGAAGACAAAATCGGCGTTGCCGCGATGCTGAAAAGCTTCAATTTTTGTCGCCAGGAAAAACGGCGCCGGCAGCAACTTGATTTCCTGTCCGGAAGGCAGTCGATGGTAACAGGCTGATGCGAAGGCTTTTGCAAACCACCGGTTTCCAAATCCGAGAATGGCCGGATTTGTTGGCATAACATCCAGAATCATGCCCTTTTTCAGCCAGCGGCACAGCGGGGCGTCCGGAGACAAGTCTTCAGAAAAGCCCAGATTCCGCAGTTTTTCATTAAACCGATGATACGCAGCCAGAGAAACCACCTCGATAATAATATCGATATCTCGGGTAATGCGAATGGGCGGGGCAGCGGTATCCGTCAGCAGCAAGCCGGTGGCGGCGCCTCCCAGAAAAACGACTTCGTGGTTAAGGGGCAGCAATTCTTGGGCGACTGCTTCCAGCAGTTCAAGATTGGGATTTTGAGCGCTCTCGATAATTATCAAACCTCTTCTGAATTTCAGACGCCGCGAGTTTGTGTTCTCTGGCGTTGCCGGCACGAAGCGCGTCTACCAGCACCAGCAGTTCGTAAAATTGATCGTCTTTGCGGGAAGCTGACGGCGCGGACCGGTATAGTGGGGAAAAAGACTCCCCGCGTACCGGCCCCTCCGGATCCGGCCAGACCGGCAGGGGGCCGCCTGATGACGCCAGCATTTTTTCCATAAAAGCGGCCCCGTGAATCGTTGGAACGCCGCGCGTTATCTCCCCCCGCTCCGGGATAAACACATACCGTATGCCATGTATCAGAAACTCATGGAGATTTTGTATGTTTGGCCGTATCCGAAAATTATACTGAACCGCCAGCCGGGCTTGCAGGGATCTTTTTATCGCGGCATGGACTTCCGATGTGCTCATTCCCAAATCCACGGCAAGCCTGGCGTATGACCAATCGCCATTGCCAATGGCAATCAGCTTGAGCACCGTGAATATGTCCTGGGGTTTTAAAATCATACTTGTTCTCTATTCGCAAATCGCAAATAAAGAATAGTGGATATAGGCAATGCCTGTCAATGATTTTTTATACTCTTTTTGATTCCGATTATGCCCCCTTATTCCGCTTGACGAAAATATGCAAGCACGTTAACATACACATTAAAAAACTAGCGTGTGTTTTTAGGCGGTGATTAAAATGTCCGAACATGTCGCCCGTTATATCGAACAGCCGGTACTGGATGATCTAAAGCGGAAAATGGTTTTTATCGGCGGACCGCGCCAGACCGGAAAGACCACCCTTGCCCGGCATATATGCGAATCAATGAACGGGGATCCAGCCACGCGCTATTTGAACTGGGATGCGGCGGAGGATCGCGAAAATATCATGAAGGAGGCTTTTCCGGCGGGTGCGGGGCCTTTGGTTTTGGATGAAATTCATAAATATTCGCGATGGCGACAGGTGGTCAAAGGGCTTTTTGATAAGCGCCGGTCTGAATTAAACATTCTGGTTACCGGAAGCGCCCGGCTGGATTATTATCGCCGCGGCGGCGATTCATTACAGGGCCGTTATCACTATTACCGGCTGTTGCCGTTTTCTTGCGCCGAATTAAAATCCCCATCGCTAAAAACGATTGAAGACCTGCTGGTTTACGGCGGCTTTCCCGAGCCGTTTCTGCTTCAGTCCGAAAAGGAAACCCGACGATGGAGCCGGGAATATCGATCGCGCATCATCCAGGGCGACCTGACGGCTCTTGAAAACGTGAAGGATGTCAACCTGATCGAACACATGGCTATTCGTTTGCCGGAACTTGTCGGATCACCGCTTTCATTGAATGCGCTGCGCGAGGATTTACAGGTGTCTCACCCGTCTGTTTCCCGCTGGATGGAAATGCTGGAAAATCTGTATATGGTCTTCCGGATTTATCCCTTTGGCGCCGACCGGATTCGCGCTGTAAAAAAAGAAGCCAAACATTATCATATGGACTGGACCGTTGTGCCGGACAGGGGCGCCCGCTTTGAAAATCTGATCGCCTTCCACTTGTTAAAATGGATCTTCTACCTGCAGGATACCGAGGGCA
This sequence comes from Thermodesulfobacteriota bacterium, assembly GCA_040753795.1. Lineage (NCBI taxonomy): Bacteria > Pseudomonadati > Thermodesulfobacteriota > Thermodesulfobacteriota bacterium. The sequence goes on along the minus strand of JBFMDX010000004.1, from coordinate 194,223 downwards.
AAAATCTGGAGCTCCGCTATTTCAGAGACATCGATAAGCGGGAGGTTGATTTCGTGATCATGGAGGACGGCAAACCATTACATTTTATAGAAGCCAAATTATCCGGCAAAGCCCAGAGCCCGTCCCTCCGCTACCTCAAACAGCGCTTCCCTTCGGTATCCGCCATCCAGCTCACTTTAGACGACAGACCGGATGTGTTGACCAAAGACGGAATTCGTCTCTGCCCCGCCCATCTTTTTCTCAATGAGCTGGTTTGAGCAATCACGAATAAAATGTAAACTAATTATGTAACCATCTCAAAATACGGGTCCCGGCAGGCGGCCTTATCAAAGGTGAAGATCCGGTCACAACCGTCTACCCGTGCCGCAGCGGCGATAAGAAGATCGGACAGTTCCACGTTAGAATCTCTTGCCGCTACGATAAACTGTCTTATTGCAGGCTGGGCCTCAAACTTTAGAATCGGCATTAATAATAGCGTTTCAAGAGAATCCAGAATATTACGTCGACTGATCGAATAGACCGCTTCCAGCACCCAAATGGCTTCAAGTACTACCAACAGCGGGACAAGCAGCATATCTCTATTCGTCTCAACAGTTTTGAACAGCCTGTAAACCGCCTGTGCCTGTTTTTCGTCGTCCCTGACAAGAAAACGGATGATTACATTCGTATCGACCGCTTTCATTTAACTCGTTCCTTTATTTTCTGTTTTATCGCGGCATCCATTGCCTTGACGGACACGGGCTTTCTGCCGGGCATATTCAGGCTGCCGAATACGTCATCCACCCTTTTTATTACCGGTTTGCAGAGAACTTCGCCCTGCGCGTTGATGATAAATTCGAGCTTGTCTCCGGTATGCAGTCCCAAAGACTGCCGAACAGCCTTGGGTATCGTTATCTGGCCCTTATTGGTGATGGTGGCAAGCGGCATCCGATCCTCCTTACTTTTCTTTTTTTCCTTACATCATAGTAAGGAGAAAAACACATGTCAACCGATAAAAGGGAAAATCATCCAACGCCCTTACAGAGCACATACGGGTTATTCCCCAAACAGCGCTTTCCTTCGGTTTCCGCCATCCAGCTCACTTTAGACGACAGGCCGGATGTGTTGACCAAAGACGAAATTCGCATCTGCCCCGCCCATCTTTTTTCCAATGAACTGGTTTGAGCAATCAACGTATAAATTAGATAGATAGTTCCTTTTTGAAGTTTTCAATTGCTTCTTTAGCTTGATTAAGTAACGCTTCTTTTCCTTTTTCGTCTTCAGGCTTTACCTTTATAGCGGACAATTTATTATCGAAATCTTCAATCAAGCCAATCATTTCTTTAAGTGTTGCATCATTGTTCTTGCTTTTCATTGTTTCTCCTGTTTTCTGATTTTTCGATTACAGTCGCAACTTTTTTTCTATCCGAAGAAAATGAATTACCCCGCCGCAAGCAGCGGGGTATCAACATTTTGTTTATGTCAATTTCATCGCAGCAAGCTGCGGGGAATTAACCCAAAGCGATTGAAGGTTAGGTTTATTCTTAAACGAAGGAAATACATACACAATATATTTTGCAGTCCTCATTTTCCGACACCAAATTCACAATATGTTCTTGTGATAAGAAATCTACAGCATCACTGCATTGTTGTTTTGCTTCAAAGGGTACAGCGAAATGCGAAGATAATTGGTATTGTCCTGATTGTGGAAGATTTAATCCAGAAATAGCAGATTGATATAAAAGTCTTTTGGTTTCCAATTCCACCTTATACCTATATAATTGGCAAGCGATACCTACGGCATATAACTTAACCAGACTTATTCCTCCGTGCGGGGCGGTGATGTTATTCATGATTAATTTGCGGCGTTGCGGGAAACCGACCGGGAATTGGGATGAAAGGTTGGGCTTCAATCCTTTCATGTCATCATACTTTGGGCCAGTAGAACCCTCAGCAGGACTTTTTACTTCGACTAAAGCCACTTCAGAATTTCGGATGGCAAGCACATCGCAATACCATCCATTTTTCTTTACAGAAAAAGCTCCCCAGTTATTTGACAAAAAAAGGTTTACGGCGTATTGGTCATAAATAGGTTTAAAAATAGAATTTCCGCTCATTTCTTACGCCTTATAATGTTGAAGTATTTAAAATGTTATACTTCAAGGGCACGAGGTTTTTTGCGCGTCCGACCCGCCGGGTTCACCGCAATATTATGCCATCATTTGTTGGTTATCGAATGGTTCAAAAAGGGCGGTATTAATATCTATATCTTCTTTTGGGCTTGCCCCATTTCGACCTATCGAGACGACAAGAAGAAATTTTGGAGGTGAAATTTCATCATTCTGCGAAAAACCTTTTGCTATTGCGATAGGTTCATCAGAGAACTCTAAATCAAAACCATTAAAATACCTAAAGGCTATTTGTGTAGAACATGGGATTGAATACCGATACATTTTTGGGCCGTAACTTCCCACTTGCAGGGCTAAATTTATTGGGATAGCTACTGAATGTGTCCTACCCGGCATGGAGGGGACAAGTTCAGTCCATGGCTCTGAACGCATGAAATGACGGTAGAGCACAGGACGAAAAGATGTGTATGGATTTTGATACTTAATAAAGTCCTCGATTCACTACTGTCCGGTTAAAAGTCGAATAAATATAGTTGTTTGTCATCGGTAGTAATTTGTTTCGTGTAGGCTGTGCCCGCGAACGCTTGATAAATGGGCATTTTCTCAAAAAGAGAAATACTTAAAATCTGTAAAATTGTGTAGAGGCTCTGTTCGATTTTCAGCCTTATTTTGATTATGGCAACCAGAACGTAAACCGCTACGGCGATCCAAATCTGGGCTTTCACCGCGTTCGGTGAGCTGCCGTAAAAGGCCTTGATGTGCAAATGTTGTTTGATCCACTTGAAGAATAGTTCTACTTGCCATCGGCATTTATATAGATCAGCGATGGTGGTGGCCGGTAGTAAAAAGTTGTTGGTCAGAAAGTCAAGATTGTTGCCGCTTTCCGCGTCATAAAATTTGACGCGGCGCAGCCTTTCCGGGTATGACTTTCGGGCATAAAATCCGGTCAACGCCACCACCTGATCGCATTTAAGACCGGTGGCAGTATCGACTGGAGTTGAATACAAACGGAGGATAGATGTGTTTGTCTTCTTGCGTGTGACAAAGAAAGATAGGCTCTGGTGAAAGGTATAAAGACGATCAAAGTCCAGATATGCCCGATCCATGAGATAGATTGCGCCCGGTTCAGGGATGAGTTGATCAAGGAAATTAACATCATGAACCTTGCCGTCGGTAATCCAGATAAACGTTGGGATGTTGCCGTGCAGGTCCAGCAAGGTATGCAATTTAATGGCGGCTTTTGAACTCCGGAATCGTGCCCAAGGGAATAAAGAGTGGCACAAATCAATGGTAGATGAATCAAGGGCGTAGACGGTTTCTCGCAGTTCCAGTTCGAAGTCGTCGTGGGTATAAAGCCGTCTTGCTTCTTGAATGAGGATTTGGGCAAAATCGCAATAGATGCGCCAGTCTCGGATTTCATTGGCATCCGCTAATGTGCTTTTGGAGACACGGCCGCGGATGCCCATATGATATAATTTTTTTTGCATGACGCGTAAGCAACATTCGATATCACGCAGGCTTTCCCGTTGCGTGAGTTGGGCAAAGGCCATGCAAAAAAATTGATCCAGGCAAGAGAATGATCGTATTCTGTGATTGCCGCTATAACGGCTCACGCATTGATTGAACGCGTTCCTGGGTAGAAAGTCCATAATTTGAGAAAAGATAAATTTGCCCTGGTACATTGTCCTGTATCCTCCTTCTGAAATGATGAAGGAGGGGTAGCAGGAGGCGGATCGGAATTCAAGTCGATTCCGCACAAAATCGACTGTATTTTTATAAATTCTAAATAGTTATAATGCTTTCATGAAACTTTAACCGGACAGTAGTGTCCTCGATTAATCGAAAATCATAAAGAAGCATCATAGCATGAGGTGCTTTATTATATATTCGTTTTAGCTGATCTTCTTTTACTGCATCAAAAAGACCGCTGTCTTTATACCTTTTTTTTGCCTCCAGAAAACCGACTCCTTCTATTTTTAACCCATCGTTATCTTGAATATTTACCAAGACTGCTATATCACCAAAATTATTTTCAAAACGCCCTTTTAGCTTCCATGGTCTCCAAGCCAAAGAGATTCTTCCAAGATCACTATCCACCTCAATATACGCGAGCTTGTTTCGTATTTCACTTAAGATGCAGTAGGTTATGTGATCCTCATCGTAACTCTCTGGAAAATTGTCTCGAATATTATCACAAAATATCTTTTCAAGAATATTAACCAGATCAAGCATTTTTAAATTTCCCTTCTATGTTGTAAACATTAATGAATTACCCCGCCGCAAGCAGCGGGGTATCAACATTTTGTTTATGTCAATTTCATCGCAGCAAGCAGCGGGGAATTAACCCAAAGCGATTAAAAACTCGGCTTCCACTACAAAATTTTACTTTTGAGGCATTTGGTTTTGTTTAAATTAAACCACATTTTTTCGTAAAAAATCTATCAGCACAAAGCTTACAAAAAATCAATTTGATCCGTATTCAGGACCAAGCCCTTTTCCCATGACCCTATAGCCAGGAAAGAACCATCAGGAGAAAACAAAACATCACAGGCATATTGCAATGGGATAAAACCTATTGGCTTTAACTTCAGAGAGTCGAAAACAGTAACTTGATGGTCTCCAGTAAAAGCAATGACGCTGTCATCCGGGCTCCAACAAAATTTATTAGGCGTGCCCGATGGTTTTATGTCTCGGGAGGCAATTGCTTTATTGGTGGTGATATCTTGAACTATGAGTTGATCGTTTTTTTTACGGTTTCCTAAAATCGCGAGTTTCTTTCCATCATTGCTGATTCTTAATTCTTTAATGGTCCCTTTGTGTTCGTCTATTTTTTGAAACCCTGCGTCCGAAAATGGCAATCTATTATAGACTATACTATGACTTAATTTCGGATTATCCTTGCTCCATTTATTTTGTATCGCAAAAAAAAATGTTTTTGTAACAGACGAATAGGTAATGCAGGTAATCATAGCGTTATCAAAGTTTGTTTTATATATGCAAGCACAGGTGGCCCTATTATAAACAAAAAGGTCTCCATCCCAGGAGCCATATATTATTTCTGAACCATCATCAGAAAAAACAATATTGCTTCCCTGTTTGCCTTTTTTTGAGGTATTGAATTCACAAACAGATTTTCCACTCCTGATGTCAAGAACAACAACTGTGCCGGCTGTATTCACAACAACCAATTGGCTGCCATCTGGAGAAAACATCAGGCTGCTTGGATTTGACGGAACATCAAACGTGTTAAGTCGGTTTCGTTCTTTAATGCCCCACAGTTCTACGTTGTCTGCCAAAGATGCGAGCAAGCTGCCATCGGAGGAGAAATCTATAGCATAAGCCTTGCCCAGCCTAAAAGAAGGTGGGCTAACTGTTTGTTCTATTATCATATTATCCCCATAAGGCAATCAACCCGTTGACGAACTGATATAGGACCCCGCTGACACCTTGGAAGCATCAGCATTTTATGCCGGGTTTATCATAGGAGAAACCCGGCTTTTCTATTTTAAAGGGCTAAAAAATTGTTATTTCTACGCGCCGGTTTGCCTCTTTATTGTTTTTATCGATTAATTTGCTTTCTCCAAAGCCATCTACTTGTATTTCAGGATTGGCATCCTGGGGTAATATTTCTTTAATTACTCTTGAAATAAAATTTGCCCTTCTAAGCGATAAATCATTATTATAGTCATCTGTTCCGACCCAGCAGGTGTGCCCCTCAATCGTTATTTTACACCCTTTTGTGCAATGTTTTTTTATTTCTTCTTTTATATTGTTAACCTCAGCTTGATTTAATACATCAGAATTAAAATCAAAATGCGCGATATGCTTAAAACCAGATTTTCTTTGACTAACATCTTTAATATTATCGGCGGTTTCATCTGGATTCAACTGGCGGGCGCCTCCAAGCATAATGTCGTCAGTTTCAGTCATTGTACCGCTGTCAGAATCTTTTCCTCCTATCCCATCTGGGTTGGCGGGATCACCCCCGATATCACCGATCTTTTTAGAAGCACCTGGGCCGTCTCCTGTTCCTTCATAACCTTTTAAAGATGGTTTTTGCCCCGCTGGCAAATCGACGTTCTTGTTATCAAGAGTTGAATCCTGGCCAGTTTGGTTGGCACCTCCAAGCATAGTGTCGTCAGTTTCAGTCATTTTACCGCTGTCAGAATCTTTTCCTCCTATCCCATCTGGGTTGGCGGGATCGCCCCCGATATCACCGATCTTTTTAGAAGCACCTGGGCCGTCTCCTGTTCCTTCATAACCATTTAACGAGGCATTCTGTTGTGCTGATGGAGAAATTTCCGATTTGTTGTCGGTCGTTTTGTTAAGGTAAAAAACAATTGCAATAACAAACGCAATACATACAGCCACAACAATCCATTTTCCATTGCCTGATTTTTTTTGATCATTGTTTTCCATTTTTTAGCCTTCCTCATTTTAAAAAATATTATTTGTTGTACAAAAGAATTTCTTTAGCTATTAAGCCTATACGTAATTTTAGAAGCGCTTTAAAAATTTCATTTCTTCCGTCCTTTTTACCTGCTGCCTTTTTGGCGGCTTCATTGATGCACATATTTACAAAAGCATAATATTGGCTAGAGTGAGGGCCACTATGAGGTAAACACACTTTATTGCAAGCATCATTTTTAACATCAATACCATACGTTTCCAATATTATTCGTGCCGGTTCTGCTTCTGGCTCCCCTTGAGCAACTATATGATGGCACTGGTATTGCTCGTTAAATATTTTCCCACAAGATTTTCCAGGAGGACAGAATTGCATCCTTGCTAAATCTCTTACCCCTTCGAAACCTTCTTTGATTTCTTTCTTTATTTTTCTTCTAAGAGGAGCTTTCGCCCCACGCAATACTTTTGAAAGTGCTTTTCCTAATAATTCAGAAGTCGCCTCTTTCAAATGTTTTTCACTAAATTTTTTAACCCCCTTTTTAACAAATTTTGGTGCGTATATAAAAAGAACATTTACACCAACTTCTACTATTAAATCGGACCCCGCTTCCTTGATCTTTTCCCGGTCGCCCTCTTTATAAGCGTCATAAGCATCTATCGATTTAGAAGTGGTTGTAATAGCTGCATCCGCAATATTCAGTGCCATCAGTGCCGGAACCGCAACCGGAGCGGTGGCGGGAAAAAAACTGGCGACTGTTAGAACCAGACTTACTACGTTAACAGCAGTAGATATAGTTGATTCATGCTTTTTATAGAACTCATTTGCTCGCCGTATTCGTGACGCTTCCTGCTGTGGTTTATCTTCCTGGAGTTGGGACTGGACAGGCTTTGCATTGTCAGGTTCGACACTATCTTGTCTTTCTTCATCCGTCGACCATACACCATTTGCTGTTGGCGCTCCGTCCTCTTCGATCTCACCCTCAAACAAATCCCCATTTTCAAACAAAATGCTTCCATGTTTTGGTAATTTTTCGGAGCCATCCCAGAGACTAGTGTAAATAACGTATGAGTCATCCTGCCATATATGAAGCGAGCCCTCTCCATTAAATCGTCCTTCTTTAAAACTGCCCTCGTAAAAGCTATCATTGGTGAATATGAATGTACCGAAACCATTGGGCTGACCGTTTAAGAAAAATCCCTTGTAAATATTACCGTTTTCAAAAACATACGTGCCCTCACCTTCCTTGCTCCCGTCAACCCAGCTTCCTTCGTAGTGGTCTCCGTTTTCGTAAAACAGCGTTCCCTCACCATTCGGTAAACCGGATTCCCATTCGCCATCATAAACATCCCCATTAATCCAGAAAAAGTTCCCCCCACCATGAGGAAGATCGTCCTGCCAGTCTCCAATATATGCGGAGCCATCTTTCCAGTAATAAACGCCCTTTCCGTTCTTTTTATTGTCTATCCATTCGCCGTCATAATATTCTCCGTCCGGTAAAGACATTTTCCCTTTACCGTTAATTTTATCGTCTTTCCAGTCACCTTCATACTCTGCCCCGCTAACGGTTTGTAATTTTCCATGCCCGTTTCTTTTGTCATTAGCCCATTGACCTTCAAACTTGGATCCGCCGCGGAATACGAAAACGCCAAGCCCTGACCTTTCGTCATCAACCCAATTGCCTTCGTAAAAAGCCCCGGTCGGAAGGTCATATCTTCCTGACCCGTTTTTTTTACCCTTTAACCAACTCCCGGTATATGTGCCTCCATCGGAAAAATGGAATGTCCCCTCTCCATTTTTTTCATTATCAGACCATTCGCCTTCGTATTTGTTTCCATTACTATAATAGAGTGTTCCACGGCCGCATCTTATTCCGTTTTTTAATGAGCCTAAATATTTCTCATTATTTTCATATATTATTAAATTTTTGTCGTTTTCTGTTAATTGCCCGTTCTTCCAAACGCCTTCAAGGGTTGTGCCATCCTTAAAAATCAATTTGCCGAGTCCGTCTGGCGTGTCACTTGCCCAAGCACCTACATATAAATCGCCATTAGCGTAGTAGTATTTTCCAGGGCCGCTCTTCTGGCCCTCTTCATTTATGACGCCTTCATATTTGTCATAATTCGGATAATAAATAACAACTTCAGCCCCTCTGATATCATTTGTAAAGGTTGTTTCTACCTTTTTACCGTCCGGGTAATTGATTGTTACCGGTCCGTTTAAAACGCCATAATCCCATGTCCCGGAAGTAACCACATTACCATCTTCATACCTGAGGCCTTCTCCGTGAGGCTTGCCGTCAAGAACCGGCCCTTCGTACCTTATGCCATTGCTATAATAAATGGTCCCAGAGCCCTCTTTCTTCCCGTTTATCCATTGACCGTCATAAAGTATCTGTTCGCCGATATATTCTGACAATTTGCCATGTGGCAAACTTTCGTTAAATCCACCAATATATTTTCGCCCATCATGTTTGATTAAAATGCCGTTTCCATCCAAGGAGCCCCTATTAGTCTCGCCAATGTATTCATCTTCTCCAACCTTTTGTATGGACTGTTTGTTGATTGATCCATAATACAACTCCGTTGCTTCCGTATTAATATGCGTTCCTGAACGATATGTTTTTAAAACTCCGGGGCCATGGGCGTAGTTATCAAAACAACCTCCCTCCCACTCAAACTCATATGAAGGCTCGCCGCAGTCTTTCCCGTCCCTTGTTGTATATTCATCAAACCATACCTTACATGGGCTATTTTTTAGGGGAATCCAGCAGCCAGCCGAAACAACAGAAAATTGATTGATTAAAAATAATATCAATATGCTTAATGCTATTTTTTTTTTATGTTTATTCATTGTGGGCGGCTTTGGTTGTAAAATGACAAAACATGCGTAGAAATTTCAGTTTTTGGTTAGCTTTTGCTTGAGACGCTCTTCCTTAACCTTCCTTTTTCTGAACCCACCGACTATAATACTCACCCCCCCGCAGCCGATAACCAGAGCAATCACATAAAAGACAGCGGATATGGCGTTTCGGGTTTCTTTTGTATTCAGTAAGCAATTGACGGTCCTGCCGATCAGTCCATGCTTATCAACTACCTGGACCTGGCCGTTATCGTCGATATGGACCTCGCTGTCCCCAAGGATTTGATCCTTTGCGGCCAGAAAACTCGCGACAGCCGCGGATGTATATAATACCCGTGGATGATTCTCCAGCAGGTCCAGGGCCTTCCCCGGCGCTTTTTTTATTATGTCTATGATGGCCGACCTTTGCGTTGAGTCTAATTTCTGTAAAGGGCCGGCGATCTTATTGAGTTTGATTGCGGATTCTGTCGGAAGCTCAAGCGCCAGGTCGATTCCTTCCTTACCCAGCTTAGATGCTATCTGAGGACCAACCCCGGGATGTTGTGCCGCGACTTTCAGGGCTTTGGAGCCGTATTCAGAGGTCAACCGTGCTAATAGCTCAGGTTCTCTCTTTACGGATTGCAGTGCCGATCTGATTAAATTATCCGGCATATCATCAAGTGCTTGCAGAAAGATTTTTGGAGATTGCCGTATACCTCTCAAAGCAATTATCCCATATTTTTCGCTATATTGCACAACCTTTTTCGTTAGCGCTTCACCGCCTTCCTGGTATGCTTTTTCAAGGACTTCTCTGGCAGCCGTCTCACCCCCGAATTCGACAAATTCCTTGGCAGCGGTTTGACCGCTTTTTTTGACAGAAAATTCAATGATCTGTTCAAGGGATTCCCGGATAAGAGGGTTTCCATAAGGGGAATCCAGCAGCCAGCCGAAACAACAGAAAATTGATTGATTAAAAATAATATCAATATGCTTAATGCTATTTTTTTTTTATGTTTATTCATTGTGGGCGGCTTTGGTTGTAAAATGACAAAACATGCGTAGAAATTTCAGTTTTTGGTTAGCTTTTGCTTGAGACGCTCTTCCTTAACCTTCCTTTTTCTGAACCCACCGACTATAATACTCACCCCCCCGCAGCCGATAACCAGAGCAATCACATAAAAGACAGCGGATATGGCGTTTCGGGTTTCTTTTGTATTCAGTAAGCAATTGACGGTCCTGCCGATCAGTCCATGCTTATCAACTACCTGGACCTGGCCGTTATCGTCGATATGGACCTCGCTGTCCCCAAGGATTTGATCCTTTGCGGCCAGAAAACTCGCGACAGCCGCGGATGTATATAATACCCGTGGATGATTCTCCAGCAGGTCCAGGGCCTTCCCCGGCGCTTTTTTTATTATGTCTATGATGGCCGACCTTTGCGTTGAGTCTAATTTCTGTAAAGGGCCGGCGATCTTATTGAGTTTGATTGCGGATTCTGTCGGAAGCTCAAGCGCCAGGTCGATTCCTTCCTTACCCAGCTTAGATGCTATCTGAGGACCAACCCCGGGATGTTGTGCCGCGACTTTCAGGGCTTTGGAGCCGTATTCAGAGGTCAACCGTGCTAATAGCTCAGGTTCTCTCTTTACGGATTGCAGTGCCGATCTGATTAAATTATCCGGCATATCATCAAGTGCTTGCAGAAAGATTTTTGGAGATTGCCGTATACCTCTCAAAGCAATTATCCCATATTTTTCGCTATATTGCACAACCTTTTTCGTTAGCGCTTCACCGCCTTCCTGGTATGCTTTTTCAAGGACTTCTCTGGCAGCCGTCTCACCCCCGAATTCGACAAATTCCTTGGCAGCGGTTTGACCGCTTTTTTTGACAGAAAATTCAATGATCTGTTCAAGGGATTCCCGGATAAGAGGGTTTCCATAAGAGGTCGAACAAACACCCACTATAAACAGAAGGACAAAAGGATAAATGGTTAATCGACATGATTTCATGGCTACTCCTTTCGTAAATTTGCGTTGATCACCCGCCGGTAGGATTCACCGGTAATTGATAACGACTGGTAAAGACTGGGAATCAGCCCCTCTTCGCTGCTTAGAATCGCGGTCTTTGTGTTGTTCAGAAAAGACACACATTGGTCGGTCAGCTTTTCCTGCAGCTTCTCCGTGGCCCACCAGTCAATGATCACACCGACGGTCAGGCCTACAACCGCACCTATGATCATGCCCGCCGGACCGCCGAAACTGCCTGCGCCGCCGCCGGCTGCTGAAATGGACAGCATATTTCCCCCCTGAATCACGCCGGTGGATACAGCGGACGAGGCGGCTGAAGAGGCGGTTGTAGCCGCTATTCCGGACGATACCGCTGCCAATACGCTTTGAACAATTTTTGTGGCTGATTCTTCTAATATAAATCCGCCCAGAATACTCAGGAGGCCGACATTCATGGAATCTTTCGCCATTTCCTTTAAGACCGGCTCAAGATCCTGCTTGAATTTAGGGGTGAAGTTTTCCGGTTTAAATAAATTCTTATCGATTGGCAGGCCGGACATTTCAATCTGTTCGGTTATTTCGGAAAGCATGAGGTTCTGATTGGCTTCGACATCTTGCAGGAAATTGTTGACGATGAGCTGTAAATCCCCCTCGATCTTATTACCGGCAAACACATGCTTTCCAAATTTTTCGCTGATATAGTCGGCCACTCTGGTTGTGCTTTCTTTGTCTTTCCACCAGGTATCGTATTTTTCCCCGGCATAGCGCCCGATAATTCCAAAGCGTGTGCCCCAACTGGTAACATCATCCACAAAGGGGGCGACGCCTTGCTCATACTGGCTGAAGAGATCATTAACATCCTGAACCGCTCTTTTGACGGCATCAAGGTTGCGGTTGTGGTTGTCCTTCAGGACCGGGTCTATTTTTTCATCCATAAATTCGGACAGCCGGCTGTCGATTTTGTCCGCACGAGAGACTGAAGGCGTTTGAGGGACGATCCTGTCTTCGGTTGCTATGTTGTAAGCGACATATATCGTGAGTACCGAGACCGCCAAGAGAAGAATTCCTGCGCCAAACGATCCTTTGCCGGACTTGTTTTCCGGAAAGGATGTCGGACTGCCTGCTTTGACGCGCTTTTTTACAACTGGGAGCTTGTGGGAAAAGACAAATGAAAGGGTTCTCATGGGCACCTCCTTGCCAAACCTCCAGTTTAGCGGTTTTAATGATTGTCTGTTTTCCTCCGGAACAGGGCCTTTAAAAAACTTTCTTTTCTTGCCTTTATCTGCACATAAGGCCCTGTTTCCCTGTAGGTTTTTCCGGCACCCTCCGGAAAAATAATTTTTCTTTCCTTCCCGAAGAGCCGGAGCACTCTGTCCAGAATGTTTTCAGGCGGTATTCTTATGGTCATTTTCGTCTCCTTTTATGGTTGGTTTATCCTGCTTTTTTTCCGTACTGACACCTGAGCCCCAGCAATATTGAGGTTAATAGAAGCGAGATGCCATTGCCCCAGATGAATACGGCGTCTTTTATGTGAATGGCATAAAGCTGGATCAGGGCCATTCCGATAACCAGCACCAGAAGATACAGCCCGCTCAAACCGTCAGCGCATTTAAGCCGGTAGGTTTTTAAAATCTGGGGAACGGCACTGACGCACAGGATTAAAGAGCCGGTTGTTCCCATCAGTTCAAAGATATTTTCGATTTCCATTAGCGTTAGAATCCTTTTCCCCTTGCGTCCCTTGTTTCTTGTTACGGTCCTGTTCTCTTATTTTTTCCGGAGGCTTTTATTCTGGCTACAATCAGTAAGGCCAGAATGAGAACCAAAACCCTGTAACCCAAAACAATGAACGGGTGATGCAGTTCATACTCTATATTCTCAAGCGGCCACATCAGCATGATGGTCTCCCATGGTTATGGTTGTTGTATTAAATCTCTGTCCTATTCTTTTTATCCTGTGCATCTTTTCTTTTAGACTTTTGATAAAACGTCCTGCATACGACCAGGTCAAAAAACGATGCAACCCCCGCAAACAGAAACATGTCCGCGTCTCCGCTGAATCCTATTGTTACGTAAACAAAAAACAATATCCGATAAGCGGCCATGCCCCAGAACCAACCAGAGTCAAGGTTCATGATCTTCCCCCTTTAGGTTTTGCCCGTCCCTTTTGCCCAAAATAAAAAACCTCCCGGAAATGATGAGTATCAATTCAAGGAGGCTCTAAAATAAAAATGGTCTCCATGAGTTTAACTGATACTCAAGGAGACCAACTTTTTCAGATCTCGTAGGGCCTGTTTCTAGCCATTTAAAACGGCATCACAAGCAAATTTGTATTTAACAATTTAATGCGAGCGGTTGAAGATGTCAACTCCTTCTTGCCGGTTCTGGTTGATTTTATATTTTGCGGTCACAACTCTTCAACCTTGATTGCATGATAACCTGCCTTTGTGACAGATACGGTCACACTTGGAGAATTTTTTGGTCGGTTTCCGAAAACTTTTGGAGCTAACCAGAGAGCCGAACACATTTTGGTGAAATATATCGAACTAAAGCTGGCCTTGCAGCGCAAACAAAAAAAACAACCCCAATCCAATTGGCCAAGATGAATAAATAAAGAGCGAAGCCGTTATCCGGTAAGAATAATTACAAATAATCGGCCAGGTATTGAAACCAGGCCATGGTCACGTCATTGGTTTCAAGTTCATCTTTCCAGAAAGGGAAGGCCGAAGTTTGCGCGATGACCACCTTTTTGGCAGGGTTCACATAGATATACTGTCCGTAAACCCCCAGAGCCATGAAGTCTCCTTTTGGATTTTCCGGTATCCACCATTGATACCCATATCCCATTTTATATTTCGACAGGGGCTTTGCTCCCGGCATCAGATGAGGGGCGTCCGGCGTTGTGGACGCTTTAACCCATTGGGCGGGAACCACCTGGTTCCCTTCCCAGTTGCCGTTATTGGCGTACAAGCGGCCAAACCGTGCATAATCCCTGAGGGTGACGTTCAGTGTCCCGAAAACCAGCTCCATATCTTCATCGTCCACCAGCCATTTGGCATCCGACTGCATGCCGATTTGCTTCCAGATCTTTTCTTCAAGATATTCAGATGGCGTTTTCCCGGTGGCTGCTTTTAATACCATGCCCAGAACCTGGGTATCCATGCTCACATAATGGTTGACGGTTCCGGGCGCTCTTTCCCTTTCAAGGCTGGCGGCAAATTCATTAATGGATTTCCCGAAGGCAACCGTCCGGCCCATGCGATTGATATCGGAAAAAAAGGCATCGTAATCTTCGTTGAATTTCACACCCGAGGACATCTGCAGAACATCTTTTAGCTTAACGCCGTCATAGCCTGTATTTTTCAGCTCCGGGACGATATCGGATACCGGGACCTGAACATTTTCAATAAAGCCTTCGTCAATGGCAATGCCGATCAAAGCTGACACAAAGGATTTTCCCACAGACCATGAGATGCTGAGCGTATCCGGCGTATTGCCCAGATAGTATTCTTCAAACAGGATCTGATCATTTTTTATCACAATCAAACCGGTGGTCCAGGTGTCTTTCAGCAGCTCCTTCATGTTCCAGGTTTTACCCCGGAACTCAAAAGATTCCGGCAGTTCCCGGTAAGCCGTGCCGAACTCAAACAACCGGTCTCCCTTATGAATGGTATGATAAGGGACATATTCGGGTAGTCTGCGGAAATTTTCGACAATACGATCTTCATCAAACAAAGAATTAAACTGCCATAAACGGTTCACTTTACGGGATATGCCGCATCCGGCCATGAACGCGATCATCATGATCAGGATAAGGTGTTTCAGAACACCGCACATTCCGCAGGCCTTAACTTTGTTTAAATTAATGTTTTGCATACGCGCTCCGCCGGGGCTTGTTATGGTTAATGAGGACCTAATGACATCCTCAACCTGTTGATCAACACTTCAGCACACTGCCTGGCAAGTATCCGGTTGGAATATG
This sequence comes from Thermodesulfobacteriota bacterium, assembly GCA_040753795.1. Classification (NCBI taxonomy): domain Bacteria; kingdom Pseudomonadati; phylum Thermodesulfobacteriota; species Thermodesulfobacteriota bacterium. The sequence goes on along the minus strand of JBFMDX010000004.1, from coordinate 178,888 downwards.
GCAAGTCAACGGATAGAACCGCGTCGTTTCCGACAGCCAGGCACAAGATGCCGTAAACGCACTCTTTATGTTTATGGACCGGTATTTCCGGTAAGGTCTGGCTCAGCTCACGGATGCCGATTTCAATAAAAGACTGGTACATGAAATGCATCTGTGCCCGCAGTGTTTCATCATTAATGGCGGCTGCCAGCAGCTGCCCGATCAGGTTTCTTTTCGTCTTATTCCCCAGCAGACCGGGACCGAACAAAAATCCCAGAAGCCTTTTCACGCGAACATCACCGGATGTGTTTCCCAGGGCTTGCTGCATTCGCAAGACATAGTCATCCGTAATCCGACGGACCAGCGCATCGACCAGTTCTTTTTTGCTGCCGAAATAATGAGCGATCATCGCCTGTTTCATTTTGGCTGCTTCGGCAATGTTCCGGGTAGAGCTGCCGCTAAAACCATGCTGCTCAATCGTCCGTTCAAAGGCATCTAAAATTTCCTCTTGCCGTTGCGGAGCAATGCTTTTTCTCCCCATGGCCGCCTCCACATATATTTATCGTCTGATCAATCTATAGTCCGGGCCGGACGGGGTGTCAACATATTTATTGATCACTTGAACAATCAAAAATTTGAATTCAACTGTTTTTGCGGCGGAAATCAAGCGGTGTTTGACCGGTCCATGATTTAAAGGCCCGGTAGAAATTGGCCGTATCGCTGTAGCCGAGTTTGCCGGCGATTGCTTCGATGGATAAATCGGTTGTTTTTAAGAAAGCGCGGGCTTTGTTTTCGCGCACCAGGCGGGACACGGTTTTATAATCAGTCCCCTCGGCGGCCAGACGACGGCCCAGCGTCTGAGGGCTAATATTCAATTGCCGGGCAATCTCGGTCATTCCGGCAAACCCGTTATCACAGGAGAGCAGCAACTGCCTGACGCGCCCGGCAGTTGTGGAAAACCGGTCCAAATCCTGCAACAGGTGCCGACACTCTTTTTCATAAAGATTTCTGGTCAGCACATTGGAGCAGGGCAGTGGTTTTTCCAGATAGCGGCCGGCAAAAAGCGCCTGGGTCTCTTCGGCATTGAAAATGATCGGGCAATTGAAAATTTTTTGATATTTTTCGACATAATCGGGTTTGGGATAGGCGAACCGGGCTTCCGTCAGCGGGAGCGGCTCTTTCATTATTTCGCGGCAGATATAATAAAAGCCGACCGTATGGGCTTCATGGATAAACCGCCGGTATTTACCGGGATCAAATATCTCGCGGAACCGGAAAAAAGCGGTATCACCCTTTGTCTCCAGAATATATTGAAAATAAACCGGCGCTAACTCGATGAGCCCAAAGGCTGTTTTAATCGCCTCGATGGCCGTGGTGCAGCAGTTCACGGCCATCACCCATTTTCCCAGATGACCGATATTGTAGTTTTGGCCCAGCAGCAAACCGAAACCCGGATCGGTGGCGCGGTCCGCGATCCGCAGGTAAACAGTCAGTTCCTGCTCAAAGGATATCCATTTGTCGGGATTGTCCAGGTCGGCATAATCAAGCCCGGCTTCTTCCAGGATCTCGTTCACCGCTATCCCGCGTTTTTCCGCGAGATCGATCAGAATGCGCGTGGCGTGCATGGACCGGTGCTGCGGGATAATCGGCTCGGTTTTTATACAGATTCCCATAAATTCACCCCGGATGATTATCCTCCTGTCTGTTTCATGATGCCAGAGCCACGGCCCGCCGGTCCGCCGTGATTGCCGCTTTTTCCGGGTCCGGCGCCACCACCACGGCAGTGATGGGCCGGGCTTTGAATTCCGGTATTTCCATCGCGTCGGTGGAAGAGCGGTTTACCACGGAACAGGTCAATCCTTCCAGCACCGCCGCGGTATCGGCGCAGTTAACGGCCGCGTTGCGGTTATCGGCCACAATAAGGCGCAGCGCCACGCCGGCCAGGGCCGCGGGTGATATTTCGCGCACATGGGCGAAAAGCGATTCCTTATCGCAAATCAGCGTTACCCTGGCGTCGGGATTGCCGATGGCGGCGCCGATGGCAAACGGCAGGCCCGCGCCCGGCATTTCGTTTTCGTCCAGGCAGAACAAATCGCGATATTCAGCCTCTCCGAGCAGACCGGCAGCGGCCCGTCCGATGCCGGGGCCGTCGGCGACGATAATATCTTTTTCGCCGGTTGTCTTGCCCAGGGCGGTGATGGCCCGGTTGATGCCCTTCTCATCACCGGCCAGTTGTTCGACACGTTCGGCAAAAATGCTCCGGAAAGACGCCAACCGGTTCCCGGCCGGTTCAGCGGCCAGGCCCGAAGTCATCAGGCCGGTGACGGCGCTGATCGGATCGGCATAAACCGGAAACCGCGCGGCGGTCAGCAGGGCGGACGGATCGGTCTCGATCTGGACCAGCGGTTTTTCGCCCCAGCCGAACGCTTCTGCCAGGGCGACCGTTTCCGGATCAAGGCCGATAACAACAATCGCGTCGGCATTTTTCAGCAGTTCCCGGCCTTTTCCGGTTTCAGCCAGAAGAGCGGCCGGCCCGGCATAGGCCGCATCCGTTCCGCGCAGAATTCCCGCGCTCAGGCGCGTGGTGATAACCGGCCATCCCCACTGGTTTAAAAGCCGGCGGATACCGCGATAGCGCCCCTTCCGGCCGATTCCCTGCCCCACGATGACCAGGCCGCGCCCGGCGTTTTTCAAGGCCGCGGCGGCGTTATCGATCTGCGCGGCCGCGCCGGGAATGACGGCCTCCCTTTTTACGAGGGGCACTTTTTGCAGATCTTTTGGACCCCAAATACCCCGCCGGAACAGTATATCCACCGGAAAATCCAGATGGACCGGCCCGGGAAGACCGGTGTAGGCTTCCCGGAAAGCGCGCGTCAGCAGTTGCGGAATCCGTTTCCAGTGATAGACGATGGTGTTCCATTTGGTCAGCGGAAAATAAATCTCATCCTGGTTGCAGGCCTGCAGGCTTTCCTGATGGGGTTTTGTTTTCCAGCTCTGCACCTGCGGCGCCAATGAAATGACCGGCAGATAATCAAACCAGGCACAGGCCAGGCCCGCCACTTCGTAAACCACCCCCGCGCCCACCGTGGTCAGGGAAACCGCCGGTCGTCCGGTGGAGGCGACATAACCGGCGGCCATGAGCGGTACGGTTGTTTCGCAGCGGGGAACAAACAGGTCCATATCCTCCCTGCGGCCGATGGTATCGTAAATCGTGCCCATCTGCCCGCCGATGATGGAAAACACCTGACGCACCCCCTGGGCCCGCAGACAGTCAACCAGCACTTCTCCACCCGTTATCAGGTTCATCTTACACCCTCCTTGCCATGGGGTTGATTCGAAGCAATGCTTTTCTGATATAGGTCAGCTGGTAAAAATTGCGCCACCAGCCCAGTCGGCGCATCAACCAGAAACTTTGCAGGACCTTGAGCGGATTAAGGTATCGCAGCGCCCCCTCAAACTCCACCAGCGCGAAGCTCAGCAGGCTGTCCGGCGTGTTGGCCTTGTCGGTGATGCATTCAATCAGCCCGGGGCCGGGCTCCCGGCCCAGTTTCTCAAAAGCGGCCAGAATATCCGCGGCCTCGGTCACCTTCTCCGCGTTCCAGCCAAACCCCCGGGCGATGCGAGCATACTCAACGCCTTCGATGTCCGTGCCCACGAAATTCTGGGCGAAAAAGGAATTCTGCATGGAACGGATCATGTTCCAGGCGCTGTCATTATTGACAAAAACCGTAATGGGCAGATTCAGGCGCTTGATGGTTTCCAGCTCCTGAATGTTATACAGGAAGGACCCGTCACCCGTGACCAGGAACACCGGCTTGCCGGGCGCGGCCAGGGCCGCGCCGATGGCGTAGGGGATGCCGCCGCCCAGGGCCGCCATGCCGTAAGGAAAGAGAATCTGCCAGGGGTCGATATCCGGCGCGTACATGGCCATGTATAAAACCGTGTTGCCGCCGTCCATGACGATTACCGGGTCATCCGGCAGTTGCGATTTCATTCTGCCCAGTTCCTTGGCAAACTTCGCCTGATGCATGAGCCGACCCTTGCTCTCGGCGTCTTTTTCCAGGCGCGCCAGGCGGGTTTGCTTGAGCTTTTGCAGCCGGTTGTTCCAGGCGTTCCACCTTGGGCCGCTGTGAAAATTGCTTTTCTCCATTTCCGCCGCAAGCTGTTTTAAAAAAGTTCCGGCATCCGCCTGGACCGGAACCTCCGGCTGCACGTTCAGTCCCAGCTGCCGGGGATCAATATCCACATGAATGAATTGGATGGCCCCGGACCAGACCGGCGGCAACCCGAAGCCGTCCAGCCCGCTGAAGGCCGCGCCCAGCGCCAGCACCACGTCCGCTTCCCTGACGGCCACGTGAAACACCTCGCCGGACGTGTAACTGGGGCCGCCCAGGCACAGCGGATGGCTCAAGGGCAGGCTGCCGATGCCGGCCATGGAAGTGGCAATGGGAATGTTATAGGTTTCCAGAAAACGGACCAGGTCGGCGCAGGCATCCGACGCCTTGACGCCGCCGCCGCAGAAGATCAGCGGCTTCCGGGCCGCCATCAAGAGCTTTGCCGCCCGGGCCACGGCGGCGGCTTCGGCCCTCAGGCGCAACGGCTCCACCGGCCGCGGACGCATCTCCGGCGGGCTGCTGACGGCGCTTTCCGGCAGGCTCTGACCGAGCAGCCGGAAGGGAATATCAATGTGAACCGGTCCCATTTTATTGTTGACGGATTCCCGCAGGCATTTGGCGATCCGGTCCGGCGCTTCTTCCAGGGAAGTCAGCCGGATATTCCAGCTGGTGACCGCCTGAAAGGCGGCGCGCTGATCATAACGCCACCGCTCGACGCTTTTGTTGCCGTCCGGCTCGTCGTTTTCGCACAAAGACAGCGACACCAGGGGGACCTTGTCCGCCCAGGCGTTGGTTACCCCGCAGATCTGGGAAATGGCCCGGGCTCTGGCGTCCGTGAGCACCGCCGCCTGAAGCCTTGACCGCCGGATGTAACCATCGGCCATTAAAGCCGCCGCGGTTTCATTGTGCGCGGTGATGACGCGGACCTCCTTTTCATCTTCCAGCGCCCGGATCAACGGCGCCAGCCTGGGCGTCGGCACCGTGAAGAAGAATTTTATGCCCTGGGAGGCAAAACAACGCGCCAGCACCTGGGCTCCTGAAACATCCTTTTGCATATTGACCTCCCGACTAAAAGGTGAAGTTTCTCTTTTACGGGTATCGATTTTAAAAACCGGAATTTAAGGGGAGAAGCTTAATTCTTGACCAATATCTGTAACAAGATCAGGCGGGTGTGTCAACGCTTTCCCGGCTGCCGCCGGTCGGCGCGGGCTTTCGCCGGCAACCGGGGTGTGGGTTCTTCCAGCAGGCCGGTCAGCGGGCCCGGGGTGTGCGTGGACCGGCGCTAAGATGATATCAAATGACAATATATTGATATCTTCGGCAATTGACGCCATCTACGGAAAACGTATCCTGAAGACAACCATAGCGGCACGTCAACAATCAATTATGGAGGAAGCGATGCATCCGGTTGAAAGAATTTACAAGACGTTCGAAGGTAAGCCGGTGGACAGGGTTCCCTGTTTCTGCGCCATGATGGAAAGCCGGACCGCCAATGAAATCATCGGCAAGCCGTTCATATCCGAAGAAAAATTCGCGAATTTCCCGGTTAACCGGTTTCTGCTGGACAACCTGCCTGAAAAACTGACCCGGCCGATAGCCAGAAGCACCCTGGTCAGAACGATCAAACGGCGGAACCTGGCCCAGGTGAAGATGGGCTTTGACCTGGTCTGGGCCTATTATGATGATTCCTGGCATTATCCGGACTCAAAAACCATCGTGTTTACCACCGGCTCTATATACAACATGATTCCGGACGGGTTCGGCAGCATGACGTACATGTACCGGGGGCCCGGCATCAATACCCCGGAAGAGTTCGACGCCTGGCCCTACTGGCCGGACACCGATGAAATGGCCCACCGGGTCTATACTTATTATAAAAAATTCCTGGCTGAAAACGGCGACAAGACCTGCGTCATGACCCAGGGGTTTTTCGGCGGCCTCCAGGAATCCATGAACTGGACCTTTGGCATCGCCAAGGTCCCGATATGGATCAAGAAGCACCCGGATTACACCAAGCGGTTCCTGGATATCGTCGAAGAGATCAATTTCAAGACCCACACCGCCATGATGGACGCCGGCACGCCGGTCATCATCATCACCGATGATTTTGCCTTCAAGACCGGGCCCTTCATGAGCCCCAAAATGGTGGAAGATGTTTTCGGCGAGCGCTACAAACGCCTGTTCAGGAATATCCATCAGCGGGGCAGGAAAGTGGTGCTTCACTCCTGCGGGGACAACACCAAGCTGTTTGATGTTTTCGCGGGATGGGGGGTGGACGGACTTCATGCCTTTGAGAACACGTCCAACGTCGATATTTTCAGCATCAAGAAATCACACGGTGAGCGATTTACCATTATGGGCGGCGTCGGCATCGATTACCTCCTGACGGAGCGGTCCAAAGACGGGGAAGTCGTCGACAAGGTCAAGGAGCTGATCAGCCGGCTCGGCCCCGGCGGGCGTTTCATCATCGGCCCCACCCACAGTGAGGACAGCATGCCGGCGCACAAGCTGCGGGTCATGCTGGACGCGGCCAGAAAGTACGGTTCGTATCCGCTCGCGTAGGGGCGGCCTTCAGGCCGCCTTCAAGATCGGGAAACCTGAAGGTTTTTCCTGCATTATCGTCCCCGATCAAGTCGTGAGATATAAGGCATAAACATTACCGCGAAAAACAAACAAATCATTTCAGATAAGGAGATAAATAATGAAAGAATGCATCGCCGTTGTGCAGGATGCCGTTATCAACATGAAGGACGATGTCATCATCGCTGCCGTTAAAAAATGTCTCGATGAGGGGCTCACGCCCATACAGATAATAGAGGAAGGCCTCAGCGGAGGACTGGACGTCGTCGGGCAGAAGTTCGAAGCCGGGGACTATTATCTGGCGGAGCTCATCATGGCGGGCGAGGTGGTCACCGGGGCGACCCGTATGCTCAAAGACAAGATGGACCCGGGTGACATGGGAAAAAAAGGCAAAGTGATCCTGGCCACCGTCAAGGGCGATGTTCACGATATCGGCAAGAACATCGTGGCCATGATTCTTTCGGCCCAGGGGTATGAAATCGTCGATCTCGGTGTCGACGTCGCGTCTAACAAGATCGTCGATGCCGTCAGCAATACGGGAATACCGCTGCTGGGGCTGTCCGTCCTCCTGACCACCATGGTGCCGGCCATAAAGGAAGTGGTCGCTCTGCTTACCGCCAGAGGCCTCCGGAATAAAGTCAAAATCGCCATCGGCGGGGCCTGCTGCTCCCAGCAACTGGCCGATGAAATGGGCGTGGACGCTTTCGGCGAGTCGGCCGTGGCGGCGGTGGATATATTCGATCGGTTTAAACGAGAGCTGGGGCTGGCTTAATTTTTAGGTTTTTTCCAGCTTGGTTGACGCCAAGGATTCAGGGGACCGAGGGGTCAAGGGGTCAGAAAAACTCGCGTGTAAATTCCGATGGAGATTAAAAGGCGGGACGGCAAAGATACCCCTCTGTCCGTTTTATTAGGACGAAGTCCGTTTTTTGTGAACAATTTTCGTAATTTTAATCCTGATTCTACATGAATCCAGACAGAATTATTGTCGATAAACACCGTGGCTAAATTTCATCTGTCTGTTTTTACACAACATTCAATAATCGGTTCCGTTTTTGTATAAAACCATGATTGTCGGCCTGGTTCTTGCTTTTATTGCAACAATGTTTTTCAGGAAACCCCGGCGGCCGCCTTTGTTTATGGCCATGGTTACCAGGGAACGGGATTCAACGGATTGGTTTTGTAGATTATGAGGTAAACAGACAATAAATGATGCAACTAAGACTAATAATTTTATCGATGTCCATTCTGACGCTGTCAACAATAATGCTGCTGACGGTATATGTTTCGACAGGGCTGAAAACCGTTTTTCGCCGCAAATCGTTTATAACGCCACCCACCTGACGTTTCGTTGCGCCCGGATGAATTTTTCCGGCTTGGTGGCGGCTTGACAATAGCTCTTGCCGGAAACCGCCCCTACCGTGTACCCGTGGTTTTGAACATTACCGTCAGATGAATGTTTTTAATGCCGAAGCGTTCCAGGGGGACTCTTACGGCGTGTGATCCGGTCAGCCCCGCCGGAAAAGCGATGGATACCGGCATCTCTCCGGTTATCGCCCCTTCGCCGGCGCATCGGACACACACATAAGGACCAACCCCGCCGTTTCCGCCACAAGTCGGACAGACCGCCATTACCGGTACCATGATTCTGGTGTTACCGCCTCGTCTTGCCTGGTCAGCCGTCAGGGGAACTTCCAGCGTTAAGTTTTCGATTCTTCCCGATTTCGGTGACCCCACACTTGAATAGTTGCGCCACAACCAGTCAAAAATCTCATCAAACGACGGCGTAAATGTCTGAAAAGCTTGCAGCCCCGAGTCTGCTTCCTGGATTTCCAGAAAAATATCCGTGCTGCCTGAATAATAATCCGGATGAAACGCCTTTCCATCGTTTCGTCACCCCGGCGAAAGCCGGGGTCCAGTGAAATCAGGTGGTTCTGGCTTCCGGCGTTCGCCGGAATGACGATGTAATGACTTTTTGCGATTTCATCATCAGATGGTATGGTATACTTTTAAAAATGGAAAAGGAGTTTACAGATGGAAGGTTGGACTGAAGAGGAAATCCGGAAAAAAGAATTGATGGCGCCTTGCGGATTATATTGCGGCGTGTGCGGCGTCTATATTGCCACCCGCGACAACAATGAAAAATTCAAGGCCGCTTTGGGCGGCCTTTACGGGACCGACCCCAGGGAAACCGAGTGCCTGGGCTGTATGCAGAAGGAGCCCGCGGGAAAACTTTATAAATACTGCACCGCCTGTCCGATACGCGAATGCGTTCAAAGCAAGGGTTATTACTCCTGCCATCAATGCGCTGACTGGCCTTGCCAGAGAATCGACAGCTTCAGTCTGGCTACCGGAAGGCGGGTTATGAAACGGGCTATCCCGCTCTGGCGGGCTCATGTCGCCGAGCACGGTGATGAACAGGGAAGCGTTGAATGGGCCCGGGGAGAATGCGAGCGCTATCACTGTTCCAGCTGCGGCACCCCCCTCTTCCGCGGCGCCCAAACCTGCCGGGTCTGCAGGAAATCGGTCGCCGAGGAGCTGGACGGTTCGCTATAGTTTTCGCGGCCTTTTTTCATTTGATATCCGGCAGTTGGTAAGCTACAGTGGCCACATGAAACGAATCTGCGTGATAGACGGGCAGGGCGGCGGCATCGGCGCCGCCATTATCAAGCGGTTGAAAGCCGCTTTCGGCGAATCCGTGGAAGTGATCGCCCTGGGCACCAACGCTATTGCCACGGCCCAGATGCTCAAAGCCAGGGCCAATCGCGGGGCCTCGGGAGAGAACGCCATCGTCCGGACCGTTTTGGAGGCGGATGTGGTCGTCGGCCCCTTCGGCATCATCATGGCTCACGCCATGATGGGCGAGGTGACCCCGAAAATGGCCGAGGCCGTGGCCGGATGCCGGGCAAAAAAACTGCTGATCCCCCTTTCCCAGGAAAACATGGAGATCGTCGGGCTGAGCGCCGACCCGCTGCCGCACCTGCTGGACGATCTGGTGGAAAAACATTTAAAGACTTTTTGCCGTGAGGAGTAGTCATCATGTGTGAAGCCAACGCCTATATAAAAAAAGAAACAGGAGACGAACTGGTCATGGAGTCGGTCGATCTGGTGGAGCCGGATGAGGGCGGCGTCAAGCTGATCAGCATCTTCGGCGAACAGAAGTTTTTGAAAGCCCATATTCACGCCCTCTCCCTGGTTGATCATAAGATTTTCCTGAAAGAAAACCCCTAATTCGATCTCTGTTCCGGTCATCCATGAAAGTCTCAATCGCAAAAACATCCGGTTTTTGCATGGGGGTTCGCCGGGCCGTTGACATGGTCCTGGACGCGGCCAACAAATACAGCGGCCCCATCCAGACCTTCGGTCCCCTCATTCACAATCCCCAGGTGCTCGCCCTTCTGGCCGAAAAGCGCATTTCCGTAATGGAAACCATCCCGGAACACGGCTCGGGCATTATGCTCATCCGGGCCCACGGCGTGCCCCCGGAAACCATCGCGGCCCTGGAAAAAGCCGGGTACACGGTCATTGACGCCACCTGCCCCCGGGTCATCCGGGTCCAGACCATCATCCGCAAATATGCCGATCAGGGCTATGCCAGTATTATTATCGGGGATGAGGATCATCCCGAGGTGATCGGCCTGCTCGGTTTTGCCGGAAACAACGGATATGCCGTCAATTCCCTGGAAAAACTGAAAGCCCTGCCGGCCTTTGACAAGGCCATTATCGTGGCCCAGACCACCCAGAGCGTGTCCCTGTTCGAGGAAGTCACGGCCTGGGCCGCCGAGATCCGGCCCCATTACAAGGTGTTCAATACCATCTGCCCCTCCACCCGGGACCGGCAGGCGGAAGTCAAACGACTGGCCGACTCCGTGGACGCCGTCATCGTGGTGGGCGGACAGAACAGCGGCAATACCCAGCGGCTGGCCCAGATTTCCAGGCAGAGCGGCAAGCCGGTTTATCATGTGGAAACCAGCCAGGACATTGATTTTCCGGCCCTGTCCGGAGCGCGCCATATCGGCATCACCGCCGGCGCCTCCACACCCAACTGGATCATCAAAAAAATATACCGGGAGCTGGAGGCCGCCCACTACCAGTCCAAAGGCCCGGTCGCCCGCCGCCTCTTCATGCTGCAGCGGCTGCTGCTGTTGACCAACATCTACCTGGCCGTGGGCGCGGGGTTTTTGTGCTATTGCGCCTCGGTTCTGCGAAACGCCGAACATTTTGTGCCGCACATATTTATCGCCATGCTGTATATCTTTTCCATGCACACCTTGAACCGCCTGACCGGGATTGAGGAAGACCGCTACAATGATCCCTACCGGGCGGTGTTTTATGAAAAAAACATGTTCACTCTGGCGGTCATGGCCATTTGCGCCGGCGGACTGGGGCTGATGGTGGCCCTGGCCCTGGGCCTGTTTCCCTTTCTGCTGCTGCTGATCATGAGCCTGCTGGGGCTTTCCTACAATATTTACCTGGTGCCGGAAGGGGTCCCTTTTCTGAAGATCCGGCGCATCAAGGACATTCCCGGATCCAAGACCCTGCTGATATCGGCGGCCTGGGGGATCGCGGTCTGCGCCTTTCCGGCGGCGGCAACCAAATCGGTCAATCTTTCCGCGGCGGTGGTGACCCTGTGGTGCACGGGACTGGTATTCGTACGGTCGGCCTTTTTTGACATCATCGACATGCAGGGAGACCGGATCGCCGGCAAGGAGACCATCCCGATCCGCATGGGCGCGGAGCGGGCCCTGCGGTTCTTGAAATATGTCGTGGCCGGCCTGTTGGTTCTGCTGCTGCTCGCCACCCTGTTCAAGGTGGTCTCCGGCCTGGGATACGTTCTGCTGATCCTGCCCGTGACCGGCTTTCTGCTCCTGTCGGCCTACAAGGAGCATTCGCTGCAGAGCGGCGCCCTGCTTGAATTTCTGGTGGAGAGCCAGTTTATCCTGGCCGGGTTTCTCTGTCTGATCTGGTCAGCCCTGACCTGATACCAAGGCAGGTAAAAAACGGGCTCGTCATGCAACAATGAGCGCTTACCATCTGTTAAGAGGAAACAACCGATGACCAATTCTCATCAGACGAAAGAACTCATACCGCCGGCGATTCAGTCTTTTTTTAACAAAACCGGTCCCTGGTTTTATTCGTTCTTTTTTCAACTTGCCGGCTACCGGTCTTCCCTGAAGTATTTTGTCCGGCGTCATCAGCACCGACTGGCTCTGGTGAAAGGCATGCGTATTCTCGATGCCGGCATCGGTACGGGATTTTTAACCATCAATCTTCTGACCGAAGCCCCCGTTTCCCTGACCGTTACCGGTCTGGACTTCTCGGATGGGATGGTCAGTGCCCTGCGTAACCGGTTGCGGCGCCTGGGCCTTGAGGACAAAGTGACCCTGCAAATGGGGGATATGCGCGGCATGCCCTTCTCCGACGGGGAGTTTGATCTGGTCATGACTTCCGCGGCCATCGAATACCTGCCCAGGGTGGAAGACGGGTTTAAAGAGTTCAGCCGCGTATTGAGGCCGGGCGGCAAACTGCTGGCCATTACAACGCGCGACAGCCTGATGGGACGGTTCATCGGAGCAACCTGGCAAAACACCGTTTATCAACCTGAATACATAAAAGCCTGCATGGCTGATGTCGGTATTCATAACATCCAGCGGCTATATTTTCCCTGGTGGTTTGCTCATGTGAACTGGTGGGGGGTGGCTTTTCTGGGTGAAAAACAATAATTCCATGTGCCCCTGCAATCTGGGGTGAGCGTAATACAAAGCGACCGGCGGGTCGCCCCTACGACGGTTTGTCCGTGCTTTTATTCCGCTTGAACGCGAAGGCCGATTCTTTCCCGCTGATCAGCCGGACAATGTTTTCCCGGTGGCGGATAATGACAAACAGGCTGACCAGGCCGGCGCCGGCCACAAAACCCGCCTGGCCGGAAAAAAACCAGACGCATACCGGCAGAGACAGAGCGGCGGCCAGAGACCCGGCCGACACCCGGCGGGTCAGAAAAGCAACCAGCGCGAACACACCGATAGCCGCCAGGCAGGACGCGGGCGACAGCACCAGAAAGCAGCCGCCGGCCGTGGCCACGCCCTTGCCGCCGCCTTTGAATCCGGAATACGCCGGATACATATGGCCGCCGACAGCCGCCAGGGCCGCCAGAGTCATGGCCGCCTCGCCGGTCCCCGGCCCGAACCGTCCGGCCAGATAGACCGGCGCACCGCCTTTGAGCATATCCAGCGCCAGGGTCAGCAGACCCAGCCGCATGCCGGCCACCCGGGCCACATTAGTGGCGCCGATGTTGCCGCTGCCCTGCTGGCGGATGTCCTGGCCGGCAAACACTTTTGTCAGAATCACGCCGGACGGTATGGATCCGGCCAGGTAAGCGCCGATAATGATGACCGCAAAAGCGAACAGTTCCGATATTTCCATGCTGCCCCCTGAAAGAATTTCCTTGAACCCGTAGTCGCGTACCCTTATTCTTTTTCTTATCAAACCTTTTTCTGGAGAACAAGCCGTCATGACCGGTCCTGTCAGAATTCCTATCCAGGATGAAATCGACCTGCACACTTTCCGTCCGGAAGAGGTGGAAGACCTGCTGCTGGATTATTTTAAAGAATGTATTGACCATCGCATTTATCAGGTCCGGGTCGTTCACGGCAAGGGCACCGGCGCCCTGAAACGAAAGGTGCAGGCGGCCTTGAAACGGAACCCTCTGGTGGCCGCCTTTCAGGACGCCGAGCCGACCGGCGGCGGCTGGGGGGCGACCCTGGTGGATTTGAAAAGGCCGGCGGTGTAAACGCCTTGGTCGTTGGGACGCATACTTTTAATATAAAAAGGACCCTGGTTCATCGTGAAGACATTCCCCCGGCGGATATTTTATCTTTTATGGCTTCTGGCGCTCCTGCTCCTGACGGCCTGCTCCTCAAAGGAAAATTCCGATAATCATCCCGCGACCGGCGATCCCGGCAATATCCTGCGAATCGATGTGGACTGCGATTTCGGCTTATTTAACCCACACAAGGTCGGCTGTTCCGGGTCTACGCTTGTTTTTCCATTTATTTTCAGCTTCCTTTGCGTCCAGAACACGGCAGGCGAACTGGAACCGGACCTGGCCGCGGCCTGGGACTATGATCCGAAGACCTTTACCTGGCGAATCCGGTTGCGCGACGACGCCCGGTTTCACAATGGCGAACCGGTAACAGCCGATGACGCCTTATTTTCCATCCGGTCGACTATTGAAAATAGAGATAAAAGCCTGGGCAATATCATCGATACCATGCAGGCAATTAATTCTTATGCGCTGGAAATCCGCTTGAAAAGGGATGACCCGTCTTTTTTAAAAAGCATCTGGGATATTGAAATTATCCCTTCTCCGGCTCGACAGGCAAGCCTGAATCCGGATGAATCACCCATCGGGTCCGGCCCGTTTAAATTTGTGAGCCGGACGGATGACGGCCGGGTGGTCCTTTCGGCCAATGAGAACTATTACAACGGCCGTCCCGCCATTGACCGGGTGGTGTTGTATTATATTCCCGACCGCGAAGCGTCCTGGATCCGTTTGATCAAAGGCCAAACCGATGTGGTCGGGAACTTGACCTTTAAAGACTATAAAATCATTGAGCAGTATACCGACCGGTTTTATTTTTCGCAGGCACTTTACCCGTATTACACGATCCTGCTGTATAACACCCGCCATCCTTTGTTTGAGACCCCAATGGTGCGACGGGCCCTGACCCAGGCCATTGACCGGGACTATATCGTTCAAAACATATTAAACGGCCTGGCCGAGGTGATTGCCGGCCCCATGGGCAACGGGTCTATCTGGCACGACCCGGATCTAAAGCCCCTGCCCTATGATCCGGCCCATGCCCTGGAGCTGCTTTAAAAAGGCGGGCTGGACCATGGATCCGCAAGCCCGCTGCCTGATGAAAAACGGAGCGCTTTTTGAGTTTGAACTGCTGCTGCCTTCCGGCAGCGAAACCGACCTTAAGCTCGCCCGGTACATCCAGCTCTGCCTGAACGATGTGGGCATTCGGGTCCATTTAAAAGCCGTACCGCTGGAAGACCTCAGTCATCGTCAACTCATGAACACGGATTTCGACGCCGTACAGACGGAATTGACCCCGAGTCCTCGCAATTTGGAAGTAGTTCTCAATTTATGGGGCCTGGGTAATGCCGTGTCCTATTCCCGTGTCTTTTATTCCCCGGAAACGGCCGCCCTTGCCGGCCGGATCCTTGATGCCAGGGACCTGGAACAGCGGAAAGCCCTGTCTCATGAGTTTGATCGCCTGATCGCCGATCTGCAGCCGGGGAGTTTTTTGTTCCAGAAACGCTATATCGACGCCATGTCCAAACGGTTTACCTTGAAGTACCCTTTTTCCTTTTCTCATTACGGTTTTTACTGGTTGCAATATGCCCGTTTGAAAAATGAGTGATCCAGACAGATACTACAACGCCAGCCGGATCCCCGCCTCCGCCCACCGGTCCGGCTGGGGCCAGTCGTACCGGTAGATGGTGGTGGCGTCAAACAGGTTGTAGACGGCGCAGAACACCTCCGCCTGATCCAGATACCGGATTTGGGGCAGCCGGGCCTTGAACAGATAGTCGAACACGAATTTTCTGTCTTTGGTTTCCGGGAAGGTGGAGTTGTAATCCATATATTTGCCGAGCAGGGAATGGGTCATCCACCGCCAGTTGTAAAGCGCGGACACCTGGTACTGATCCGTGGGGATGTCCTTCACCTCCTTATGGGTGGTTTCATCCTCCACGTCGGTAAAGCTTGCGGAAACGGCCAGGCTCAGGCCGAAGTCAAAGGCCGCGGAAAGGGTGCTTTCCAGCCCCTTCCGGGTGACCTCATCGATATTTTCGTATTTCCGGGTGTCCGGAACATACCGGATGAGGTCTTCCACGTCCGCGTAAAAGGTGTTGATTTCCAGCCGCAGGATCCGGCAGAAGCGAAACTCCGTGCCCACCTGATAATTGGTGGCGGTTTCCGGGTCCAGGTCTTCGGTGCCGTAAACGGGGTCCTTGACCCAGGCGGCGGGCGGCGCGGAAAATCCCCTGGCCACCTGGGCCCGCACCAGGGCCTGATCGTTTAACAGGCGATAGACAACCCCGGCCGCGGGGCTCACGGCCGACCCGAAATCCTGGTTGTCGTCATAGCGCAGCCCGGCGTTTACCGTGAACTGGTCCCGGGTGAAGGTGTCGTTGGCATAGGTTGCCCAGTTCCGGGTGGAATATGTTTCGGCGTAATTGATCCAGTCAAACCGCCCGGAGTCGCCGTCGAACCCCAGGTTGAGGTCATGGGCCTCGCTCGGGGTCCAGTTGAGCCTGGCGCTCCCGCCCCAGGTGGTTTCATCATAATCATTGTAGATTTCCCGGTGGTCGGCGTAAACATCTTCGATGTGGGTGTCATAATAATGATGGCGGCCTTCCACCGAGAGGCCGAGCCGGTCGGAGAACCGGGTTTCAAAAAGCAGTCGCTGGTAGGACTGGTCCTGGTCGATGTCGTCCCAGAAATCCGGATAACTGACGTAAGCCGCATCATTGTGCAGGTCATCGTCGCTCCAGACAAAATTCACCCGGCTGGCATCCGTGAGATCATAGTTGAACTTGCCATAGAAAGCGGTCTGATCATAGGCGGAATGGTCCTCGAATCCATCGCTCTGATTACCGGTCGCGGACAGAAAATACCCGAACCGGTCCGGTGAGCCGCTGATCTGGACCGAGTTTTTGGTGGTGTCGGCCTTGCCATAGGAGGATCGGGCAACCGCCCCGATGGCTTTGCCCGGGTCCGGCGTTCTGGTGATGATGTTGATGACCCCGCCCAGGGACGACCCCCAGGCCGAGGAGGCCGCGCCTTTGTAAACCTCGATCCGCTCGATGTTCTCGACCGTCAGGCTGCTGAGGTCCGTCAGGGGGTTGGCCAGCGTGTTTTGAGGTACGCCGTCCACATAGACCGCCACGTGCCGGGTTTCAGACCCCTGGATCCGGGTCGTGGCCAGGGCCCCCGGCCCCCCGGCAAATTCCATGGAAACGCCGGGTATATACTGAAGCACTTCCCCGACCGTGGCCGCGGGTATGCGCTCGATGGCCGCCCGGTCGATCACCGTGATGTTCGCCGCCACGTCCTGCCTGGAGGTTTCCTGTCGGGTGGCGGTGACCACCATGTCTTCCAGCCGGTAACTGTTATCAGCGGTTTCCTCGGCGCGGACGGAGGCGACGGTCTGTATCCAGGTCAGCGGAACAACGATCAGTATCAGCATGAAAACCAGTCGGTTCATCAGGGCTCTCCTCAAAGTTGAAAAGCAAAAAGCCGGCCGGTACTGATTCCGCGCCGGCCGGCTTTTATTGCCTACAAATTACAGATGGTGATTACGAAACTTTTTCGACCAGCAGGGCCGCGCCGTTGCCGAAGGCGCCGCACAGGGAAGCCAGGCCGTATTTCTCGTTGGGGAATTCCGTCTTCAGCACATTAAGCAGGGTGATGATGATACGGGCCCCGGATTCTCCCAGGGGATGGCCCAGGGCGATGGCGCCGCCCCAGACATTGACCTTGTCAAAGGGGGCGTTGTCCTTGTCCAGCTTCAGCTCCCTGATGCAGGCCAGGGCCTGGCTGGCAAAGGCTTCGTTTAATTCAACCGCGCCGATATCCTTGGGGGACAGGCCGGTTCTCTTGAACAGTTTCTGAACGGCCGGAACCGGCGCCACGCCCATGATGGAGGGATCGCAGCCGCCGAGAACGCCGTAGCTGTATTTGTAGGTGTAGGAGCAGCCCAGCTGATCGGCTTTCTTGCGGCTCATGAGCAGCAGGCAGCAGGCGCCCTGGGTCAGCGGGGAGGAGGTCGCCGCGGTGACGTTTCCGCCCGGCTTGAAGGGGGAGGCCATGGTCTTCATCTTTTCCCGGTCGACCTTGTCGCGGATCCACTGGTCATGCTCCACCAGGAATTCCTCACCGGCATCGTTAACGCCCATGACCGGGATGATCTCGTTCTTGAACTTGCCGGCATTGCGGGCGGCCGCGGCTTTGATGTTTGACCAGGCGGCCATGTTGTCCATGTCCTCACGGGCGATCTTATACAGCTCGGCCACTTTTTCCGCGGTGGCGCCCATGGGGAATTCCATGAGGTTGTAGCGGTTGAACAGCCGGGGCGGGAAATCCATGTTGGCGCCCATGGCCACTTTTTCCATGTCCTCGACGCCGGCGGCAATCATGATGTCGGCTTCACCGGTCATGATGGCCCGGGCGGCGTGCATGGTGGCGGACATGCCGGAGGGGCACTGGTTGGTAATGGTGTTGCTGGGAACGCTGTCCGGATACCCTCCGGCCAGCCAGCCCAGCCGGCCGATATCGTTCTGCATACCGGATGGATTGGCGCAGCCGACCAGAACCGCATCCACATCCTCGGGTTTGACCTGCTGGTTACGGGCAAACAGACCGTCATAGGCGGCCGTCAGTAGCTCATCCGGACGTTTTTTCCTGAACCAGCCTTTTTCCGCGTGGGCTCTACCGTTGGGTGTTCTTACGCCATCAACAATGACACATTCTTGCATGACAACAGCTCCTCTCTTGGAATATTTTCTTTTATTATGGGTGACTTTTTATTCTGTCCGCAAACATTTCCGTGGCCAGGGCCCTTACCCGCTTTTTGTCCAGCTTCTGGACCTCCGTCAGGGGCATGGTTTCCACGATCTGAACCGCTTTGGGAACAGCGTATTTGGCCACCTGCTCTTTTAAAAAGTCTATGATTTCATCGGGTTTCAGCGTGTCCATGTAGGCGGCTTTGGGCTGCACGTAGGCGACCACCCGCTCGCTGCCTTCCCGGTCCGGGTCGGGAATGCCGACGGTTGCCGCCATTTCCACCTTGGGATGGGAACACAGGATATCATCGATTTCTCTGGTATATACTTTATATCCGGAAACATTGACCATGTCCTTGGTCCGGTCAACGATATAAAAATAGCCGTCCTTGTCCACGGTCACCACGTCTCCGGTACGGACATAACCGTTCTCGTCCAGCCCGTTGCCGGGGTCCGGCCAGTAGCCCAGCATCCGCTGGGGTCCTTTCAGGCACATTTCGCCTCTTTTACCGGCCAGAATTTCTTCGTCGGTCAGCGGCACGCCCGAATCCACGTCGATCAGCATGATCTCCGTGTCCGGAAAGGGAATGCCCACCGCGCCTCTTTTCTCGCCGGAGGATTTCTTCTTCTTTTCCCCGCCGGTGCTCTTGACCTTGAAGGAGATAAACTTGCCGGCCACGGTGCCGATGGTCTTGCTGCCCACCAGTCGCAGCCCCTGATTGACGACCGGCGCCACGCCCGGAAAGCTCAAAAAGGCGCTGTTGAGCTGTTGCGGCAGCCGGCCGCCGGCCAGCCTGACGAGAAACGACGTGTTCAGGTGCGTACAGGGTGACATCTCCGAAAGGCCGTAGCCTTCCATGATGGCGCCACTGGATTTTTTCTCAAACTCCGCCTGGGTACTCGGCGGCAGGGGCGCGGAGCCCGAAATGCCGAGCATGCCCATGCCCTGCAGTTCTTCATGAGCAATTTTCAGAAACTGCGTGGGCACGCCCATCTGCATGAGCGGCCGGTACTTTTTGATCATATCCACCATGGTCTTGGTGTCCCGGGCGTCGGTAATCAGAATCTGGTCGGCTCCCAGGATAGTCAGAACATGCAGAATAATATGACCGTAAGAGTGAAACATGGGCAGGCCGAACAGAACCGAAATGGCCCCTCTGACCACCCGGCTGGCCGCACCCTGGGCCCAGCTGGACTGGATCGCGTTGGCGTAAATATTCCGGTGCGTCAGCATGCAACCCTTGGGAAGCCCGGTGGTGCCGCCGGTGAACAGCAGCAGTTCCAGGTCTTTCTCCACGTCAAAGGTGATATTCAGCGGCCTCGGTTCGGTTGCCCGGATCAGATCGGTCATCCAGAAGGCGTTGGCCATACCCAGATCGGCATGTTTTGCCGGCGGCGCCAGGGAGTAGTCATCCAGCCTGGTGACAATCAGGTATTCGATTTTCACCTTTTCCATGACCTGCTTCACCTCGGCCAGGTCCTCGTCCAGGCAGATAATGGCCCGGGGCGTTCCCTTGGAAAATTTATGCTCCAGATGGGCCGGCGGCTCCAGATTGCTGCTCGGTATCTGAACCAGCCCTGCCTTGGCAATGGCATAATCCGCGATGAAGAACTGAATGGACGTGGGCAGAATCGTCGCCACCCGGTCGCCTTTTTTCAGTCCTTTGTCGACCAGGGCACAGGCCAGTCGATCGGCATGATCCTTCACCTCGGGATAGGTCATTTTAAAATTGTTCTGGATCACCCCGGTCCGCTTGAACATGCGGGCGGCTTCATCCAGAATGGAGCCGACCGGTTTGTCCGGATAAGGGGCCAGCGTTTCGGGGATACCAAAGACCTTGTACTCTTTGAGCCACGGCATTTTCGCAGTCAAGGCGCATCTCCTTCTGTCGGCAGGTTCATAAAACGTTCTGTTGAATTACCATATGGGATGAATGAAATAAAAACTTCCAAAAACCACTTCTTATTAAGTAAACAGCGGCTGGGTCTGCATGGCAAAGGCCATGTCGCCTTCGATCTGCATGCCGCCGGACATGAACAGATTGACCGGGTTGGTCTCTTTTTTGACCAGGGCGATGGAATCGGACATCTTCATCTTGAATGTCGCCGCCGGGGTTTCCGATCCGTTGAAGACCGTGGAGATGGTAACGACGCTACCATCGGCATTGGCCAGTTTCGCCGTCATTTTTCCCTTCAGGCTCTTGAGGGCCTGATACTTTCTCTTGTTCAGGTCGCTCTGAATGCCCAGGAGCATATCCAGGCTGTTGGTTTCGATCATCTTCTTCAGGTCTTCTTCGGCAATGCCGATAACCACCATGGGCTTGTCCAGAGAACCTTCCTTGACGTCAAAATCCTTTCCGTTTTTAACCACATAGCTATACTTGGTTCCGGAAACATCCACCACCATGGAAAACTCGGTGTCCGCCAGTTCAGCGGCAGCGCCGCTCTTGGCGATCATTTCTTTGGCCATTTTGGGTGAAAAATCCAGCAGTAAATCTTTAATACTCAATCCCGTCGGAATATCCATAATACCTTTTCTCCTGTCCGGACATTGTTGAATGTCCTAAAATTTTTAAGTTATATTCATCCCATATGGTATCTGTCAACCAGAAAATCTTATGTTCACCCGCCGACTGCCGGATCGGCGCATGGACATGTCAAACTGCCTGCTTTACCACCTCCTTCCGTCCATTTTTAATTTTTTTACGAGTTCATCCTGCAATTTGAAAAAAAGGATGCCTCCGTATGTTGACTTTTGTTTTTTGGCAGTTTACAATTCATAAAAATTGAACTGACATGTCAGTTCTATGTTTTTGTTGTTCGCTTGTCAACAAAAAAAATACGCTCGTTTATGTTTCGCTCTGGACTTGGAGGCGACTTGGCACTAAAACTCGGGAACATGTTTTTGACGAATTAAAAACAGAGACATCAAGGATATATATAAAATGAAAGCGGAAGAACGCAAACAACTGATTCTGGATTGCTCCAAACGGCTTTTTTCAACCTACGGTTATTACCGCACCCAGATTTCGGATATTACCAAGGAAGCCCAGATCGCCCGGGGAACGATCTATCAGTATTTTAAAAACAAACAGGATATTTTTATCACCCTGCTGGAAAACGCCTACCAGCAATGGGAGATATCCATTTTAAAGGATATATCGGCGGTTGACCTCAAAACGATCACGCCGATCAACTACCTGCGGCTTCGCATCAGAACAACGGTGGCGTTCCTGGTGGCCGACCCGGACATCTTCAATATCGCCATGACCATGGGATTTGGATTGCCGACGGAACTGGCTGAAGCCACCCGGAAACTCGAAGAAAAAATTATCATCATCGCTTACAATGACTTCAAGCTGGGCATGCACAATAACCACATCAAAGAAAACCTGAACGTGACCCATGTCGGTGAAATGATGGTCGGCGCTATTTTCAGTTCGGTTTATTTTGCCCTTTTAAAAGCGAACAAGGACGCGCTAAAAATCAACACCGAAAGCCTGGCCGACGAAATTGTCGATCTGTTCGCGCCGGGTATATTCCGGACAGAAGCACTGAATCTCTAATCCCTGTTTCAAAATCACTCTTCAGGCAGTTTTTGCTTGACAATCCATGTTTATTAAATAATATAAGGTGTTTTTATAAAACGAAAGATCGTTATCAAAAGGGTAAGGAGTTGTCATGTACGCGGTAATTGCTTCCGGTGGAAAACAGTACCGGGTGGAAAAAGACGAGGTTTTGCGAATTGAAAAAATCCCCGGGGATGTGGGGGATTCCGTTTCTTTTGACCAGGTTCTTATGTTTGCCGATGCCGACAAGGTCAGCATCGGGCAACCCCTGCTGAAAAACGTTTCCGTTCGGGCGCACATCGTTGAGCAGGACAGGGCGAAAAAAGTCCTTATTTTCAAGTTCAGGCGAAGAAAACGGTTTCGAAAGACCCAGGGACACCGACAGTCCTTCACGGCCGTCAAGGTCGATGCCATCGAAGCCGCTTGATACGACTGATTTATTGTTGTCATAAAAGTTAAGCATACTGTTGAGGTGTACACATGGCTCATAAAAAAGCAGCCGGAAGCTCAAGAAACGGCCGGGACAGCCGGGGCCAGAGACGGGGCGTTAAAAGATTCGGCGGACAGAAAGTAACGGCGGGCAGCATCATCGTCCGCCAGCTGGGAACCCAGTTTCATCCCGGAAACAACGTCGGGCTGGGCAAGGACTATACCCTGTTTTCCAAAATTGACGGCGTGGTTGCCTTTGAGGCCTCCGGCAAGCGGAAAAAAATCAGCGTTTATGCAGCTTGAAATTTATTGACGAAGCCATTATCTCTGTCAGCTCCGGTCACGGCGGCAGTGGTTGCGTCAGCTTCAGGCGTGAAAAGTACATTCCCCTGGGAGGTCCTGACGGCGGCAACGGCGGTGACGGCGGCGACATCATCTTCAAAGCCGACCCGGGCAAACGCACCCTTCACTACTTTAAAACCAGAAGAAGTTTCGCCGCCCAGAACGGCGCCCCGGGCAAAGGCCGGCAGCAGACCGGAAAAAACGGCCAGGACACCATTGTCCCCATCCCTCCCGGAACCATCATAACCGACGCGGAAACCGGTCAGGTTATCGCGGACATGGTCGTGGCCAACGAATCGTTTACTTTCCTTAAGGGCGGCCGGGGCGGTAAAGGAAACAAACATTTCACCACCTCCACCAACCGCTCCCCGAAATTCGCCCAGCCCGGGGAACCCGGTCAGTCGGCCAGGGTAAAACTCGAGCTTAAGCTGCTGGCCGATGTCGGCATTATCGGTCTTCCCAATGCCGGCAAATCCACCCTGCTTTCCGTCATTTCGGCAGCCCGCCCGGCCATCAGGGATTATCCCTTCACCACCCTTTCCCCCAACCTCGGCATGGTCCAGATCAGGGACAGCGAACCCTTCGCGGTGGCGGACATTCCGGGTCTGATCGAGGGCGCCCACGCGGGCACCGGGCTCGGTATCCAGTTTCTCAAGCACATCGAGCGGACGCGCTGCCTGGTCCATCTCATTGACGCGGCCGCCATTGATATAGACGACCCGCTGCGGGGCTACCGGACGATAAACAACGAGCTGGCCATGTACGGAAAGCATCTGCTTGAAAAGCCGCAGGTGGTGGTGTTAAACAAGATGGATATCACCGGGGCGGCCGAGCTGGCGGATCTGTTCGTCGAAGCCGCCGGGCTCCAAACCTGCTTCCGGATTTCCGCGGCCGCCCGGAAAGGCATTGAGGATTTAAAAAAACATTTATTTACGATAGTATCAACACATCATGAACCAGACCCGACAGACCTTTCTGAATAGCGCCAGAAGAATCGTCGTCAAGGCCGGCAGCGGCGTGCTGACCGGAGAGCGCGGCCTCAACGAGACCACCATCAAATCCATCAGCAAGGATATCAGCGCGCTGATGGACCGCGGCCTTGAAATAATTTACGTGACCTCCGGCGCCATGGCGGCCGGCGAAAAAAAGCTCGGCCTGGCCAAACGGCCTTCGGAGCTGCCCAAACGGCAGGCCGTGGCGGCAACGGGCCAGGCCGGCCTGATCATGGAATATGAAAACGCCTTTGCCCGGTTCGGCCGGCAGGTGGCCCAGATCCTGCTGACCAGTGATGACCTGACCAACCGCAAGCGCTACCTCAACGCCCGCAATACCATCAACACCCTGCTGGCCTGGCAGGTTTTGCCGATCATCAACGAAAACGACACCGTAGCCACGGAGGAGATCAAGCTGGGGGACAACGACAATCTCTCGGCCATGATCACCCTGCTCATGGACGCGGACATCCTCATCAACCTGACGGATACCGACGGTCTGTATGACCGGGATCCGCGCAAAGACACCGGCGCCCGGCTGCTGGATCATGTGTCCGCCATTACACCGAAAATGGAGCAGGCGGCTGGCGATATTCCCGGCCCCCTGGGCCGGGGCGGCATGCTGAGCAAAGTCAGGGCGGCCAAAAAAGTCATGGCCGCCGGCGTGCCCATGATCATCGCCAACGGCCGGAAAAACGACATCCTGACCCGCCTTTTTTCCGGGGTGGAGACCGGCACCTTCTTTGAGCCCAGGACCCGGAAAATGTGCGGAAAAAAACGCTGGATCGCCTTCAGCGTCAAAGCCAGAGGCGAGATCACCATTGACGACGGCGCCGCCGGAGCCGTCACCGGCCGGGGAAAGAGCCTGCTGGCCAGCGGCATCACGGCGGTCTCCGGTGAATTTACCGAAGGCGCCCCGGTAGTGATCAAGAACAGCACCGGCGCCGTCATTGCCACCGGCCTGGTGAACTATTCCGCTGATGACATTCGTGCCATCATGGGATTAAAATCAAGCCAGATTGAAAAAAAGCTGGGCCACAAATCCTATGATGAGGTGATTCACCGGGATAATCTGGTAGTTGCGGACACGGATACCTGCGCATAACCGGCAAAAGGACCAAAATGATGACCATTGAAGAAACGATACTGAACATGGCTAAAAACGCCCGGGCGGCAGCCGGGCTCATGGCCAAATGCCCCACCGTTAAGAAAAACCTGGCGCTGAATAACATCGCCCGGCAACTGGAAAAAGATGCCGTCCGCATCAAACAGGAAAATGAAAAGGACATCCGTCTGGCCGAGCAAAGCGGTCTTTCGGCGGCCATGATCGACCGCCTGCGGGTCACCGATAAGGTCATCCAGTCCATGGCCGCCGGCCTTCTGGAAGTCGCCGCCCTGAATGATCCGGTCGGGTCCTTCAGCGCCTCCTGGCGCCGGCCCAACGGACTGGAAGTGGCGCGGATGCGGATTCCTCTCGGGGTCATCGGCATTATTTACGAATCCCGGCCCAATGTCACCGTGGACGCCGCCGGACTCTGCCTGAAGGCCGGAAATGCCGTTATCTTACGCGGCGGATCGGAAGCCCTGCACTCCAACCGGGCCCTGGCGGAAAGCATTCGCCTGGCCCTGGCCGAAGCCGGCCTGCCGGAGGCGGCGGTCCAGGTCGTTCCGGTAACGGACCGGGAAGCGGTCACCCATCTGCTGTCCCTGGAGGAGTACATCGACCTGATCATTCCCCGGGGCGGAGAAGGGTTGATCCGGTTCGTGGTCCGGCATTCGGCCATCCCGGTCTTAAAACACTACAAAGGCGTCTGTCATGTCTATGTGGATGAAGACGCCGACCTGGCCATGGCCCGGGCGATCTGCATAAACGCCAAGGTCCAGCGACCGGGCGTGTGCAACGCCATGGAAACCCTGCTGGTCCATGAAGGCGTTGCCCGGGCGTTTCTGCCGGAAATGGCCAATCAGTTTGCCGCGGCCGGCGTTGTCCTGAGGGGCTGTCCCGCCACCCGGGAAATCATCCCGACCGCCGAGATTGCCACCGAAGAGGACTGGTACGCGGAATACCTGGATCTGATCCTGGCCATCCGCGTCGTCCGGGACATGGACGAAGCCCTGGCCCATATCGCCAGATACGGTTCCTCGCACACCGAAGCCATTGTCACCCGCAACTATGAAAGATCCCGGCGCTTTTTACGGGAAGCCGACTCGTCGGTGGTGCTGGTCAATGCATCTACGCGGTTTAACGACGGCGGTCAGCTGGGTCTTGGGGCGGAAATCGGCATCAGCACCTCCAAGCTTCACGCCTTCGGCCCCATGGGCGTGGACGAACTGACGACCGCCAAATTCGTGGTGCTGGGCGACGGGCAGATTAGAGAATAAAGGCGCTCCATGAAAACAGGCCTTTTCGGCGGAACCTTTAATCCGGTTCATTCCGGACATGTGATGATCGCAACCGATATCCTCTCCTGTTTTGCCCTGGACGGCATCATCATTATTCCCGCCGCCTCACCGCCCCACAAAACAGCCGAGTTCATGGCGGACATTTCCCTGCGGCTGGAGATGACGCGGCTGGCCTTTAACGGTCAGCCGGGCTGCACCGTGTCGGACATCGAGACCCGGCGCGTCGGCCGCTCCTACACGATTGACACGGTGAATCATTTCCGGAAAACCCTGCCCGCCGGAACCGACCTGTTCTTTATCGCCGGGCTGGACGCGTTCCTGGAGCTGGACACCTGGAAAGACTACCTGGCGTTAATGGAAACCATTCCTTTTATCGTCATCACGCGGCCTGTGCCGGATTCGCCGGAAAAAGAAGCGCTGAAAACGTTTCTGTCTTTGAAAATCTCCGACCGGTACACCTTTTCTCCGGACAAGGCCTGCTATGAGCACGAAACATTGCGGCCGGTTTTTCTTTATGAAAGGCCGGCCATTCACATTTCTTCCACGGAAATCCGCGAGCGTCTGAAACAGGGACGCCCCATCCGCGGGATGGTGCCGGATTCCGTTGAACAATTCATTAAGAAAAAGGGCTTATATCAATGACGACGGATATTCTCGCGGAG
The DNA here is from genome assembly GCA_040753795.1 of Thermodesulfobacteriota bacterium. Classification (NCBI taxonomy): domain Bacteria; kingdom Pseudomonadati; phylum Thermodesulfobacteriota; species Thermodesulfobacteriota bacterium. Next base: position 152,246 of record JBFMDX010000004.1, on the reverse strand, counting down.
GTTGAACCCTATATCGCCGCGGTTACCGGAAAAAAAGCCGAAAACGTGGTGCTGCTCGACGTGAGGGGACTCACCAGCATCGCCGATGCCTTCATCATCTGCTGCGGAAACTCCAGCCGACAAGTTACCGCCCTGGCGGACCACATTGTTACCACGCTGAAAAAACAGGGCATTCGTCCCCTTTCCAGCGAAGGGCTGGAGGACGGCCGCTGGGCGCTGCTTGATTACGGCCACGTGATTATTCACGTTTTTTATGAGTCCGTCCGCGCTTTCTATGATATAGAAGGTCTCTGGTCGGATGCCAGGCGAATCGACATTGCCGGCTGATCTGGACGGTTAAGAAGGGAACTGCCGCTCATGTTAAAAACAAAACGACCCCTGATGCTGATGATACTGGACGGATGGGGCATCAACCCCTCCCGGGAAGGAAACGCCATAGCCGCCGCCAGAACGCCGAACCTGGACCGGCTTTTTTCCGAATACGCCCACACGCAACTGCTCTGTTCCGGAGAGGCGGTCGGCCTGCCCGAGGGTTATATGGGCAACTCCGAGGTCGGTCATCTCAATCTCGGCGCGGGTAGAGTGGTTTACCAGGACCTGATGCGCATCAACCTGTCCATACGGGACGGTTCTTTTTTCAACAACCGGGTCTTCGGTTCCTTAATGGACTCCATTAAAGCCCGGAACACCTCTCTCCATCTGATGGGCCTGCTTTCCGACGGCGGGGTTCACAGCCACGTGGACCATCTTCAGGCGCTGGTGAAAATGGCCGCGGCAAGAAAAATACCGGTTCTTATCCACGCCATCCTGGACGGCCGGGATACCCCGCCGGACAGCGGCAAAACCTACCTGGCCAACCTGCAGGAATTTCTGGCGTCTTTCCCCCAGGCCCGGATCGCCACCATCTGCGGCCGCTTTTACGCCATGGACCGTGATACCCGCTGGGACCGCACGGAAAAAGCCTTTCGGCTCTATACCACCGGAGAAGGAATAGTCGAATCCGATCCGGTAACCGCCATTGCAAACGCCTACAACCGGGGTGAAACCGACGAGTTTGTCGTCCCGGTGACCATCCCCGGCGCCTCGAGTTCTCCCGCCGGTGTTCTGGCCGAAAAAGACGGTCTGATCTTCTTTAATTTCCGTTCCGACCGGGCCCGGCAGATTGTCCGCGCCTTTACAGAAAAAGAATTCTCCGGATTTTCTCGGGCGGTTATCCCCCGGCTTTGCGACCTGGTCTGCATGACTCAGTATGATAAAACCATGGCCCTGCCGGTGGCCTTTCCGCCGGTTTATCTCACCCACACCCTGGGTGAAACCATGGCCCATTTAAACTATGCCCAGTTGCGCATCGCGGAAACGGAAAAATACGCCCATGTCACCTATTTTTTCAACGGCGGCGTGGAAACCCCGTTTGCCGGGGAAGAACGGGTTCTGATCCCCTCCCCCCGGGACGTCGCCACCTATGATCTGAAACCGGAGATGAGCGCCGCGGCCGTGGCCGGAGCCCTGGTGGAGCAGATCAGGCAGGACAAACACGACCTGATCGTCGTCAATTTCGCCAACCTGGACATGGTCGGGCATACCGGCGTCTTTGAGGCCGCCGTGACCGCCTGCGAAGAAGTGGACCGATGCGTGGGAATGGTGATGAGCGAGTTTTCCGCAAAAAACGGCATCGCCCTGATCACCGCCGATCACGGCAACGCCGAACAGATGATGGACGAGAACGGCGCGCCCCACACGGCCCACACCGTCAATCCGGTGCCGCTGATTCTGGTGGACGACAGCCGTAAAAAAGCGGTTTTACGGAAAGGACGGCTTGGCGATATCGCACCGACGATCCTGTCTCTCATGGATCTCGCCAAGCCGGCGGAAATGACCGGGGCCTCCCTGATCGAATAAAGCGACGGGCGTTCAGCTCTGCCCTAATTCCTTACCGCAGTGCTTGCACACCTTGGCCCGCTTTTTGATGATTTCGGCGCAATACGGGCAGTCCATGGTAAAATTCCGCTCGTGAATTTTGTCAATGGACTGACCGACCTTGGTATCGATGGCGTTGTTGCCGCTGGTAAAATTGCGTAACGGCTCAACGGCTTCCGGATCCCCGATGTCTCCCATCATTTCCGCGGCCTTGAGCCGGACACGGGCGGGCTGGGCCACATCCACCAGCAGCCGCAGCACCTCTATCCAGCGCTTTTCCGTGTAAAACCCGGCCAGCAGATAAAATCCCTGTTTGGTCGCCTCCCGGATGCGGTCTTCCTCGGCCAGCACGTCTTCGGTCACGATCTGACCGGTCCCGCCCTGGGGGCTGAAGACCGGCATACACTCAAACGTGTCCGAGTCCGGATAACAGACATTCCGGCAGGAGGCGGTGTGTCCATACGATCCGCCGAAATGATCCCAGCCCTGCTTATAAGTAGGACACTCTTCATTGAAGCAGACAAACAGATATGGCACGCCCCACCCCAGTCCGTCGCTGAAGGTCATGGGGGGGATTTCCCATATTTCCATATCCTGATGACAGGCCGGACATTGGGGCCTTTTGCGGGCCAGCATTTTTTCCAGAAACTGTTCTTTGGTCTCAATTACCATTATTTTCCTCTTTTCTTTGCAGAACGACAGCACACCATCCACCTTCCGTCGCGTTCCAGACAACGTCAAAAAACGGCTGAAACGCCGCCAGCACCCCGGCAACCTCTTCTTCCTTCATGCCGGAAAGCACAGCAGCACCGCCCGGTTCCGTCTTCGCGGCGATACGCTTTGCGTATCGGATCAGTGTCGGCGGTCTTAAGTTTGCTATCGTTAAATCAAACCGTCCGGATATTTTTTCCAAAGGCTGGTCGCTTACTTCAATCCTGTTAGCCAGCCGGTTTATCCGTATATTCTCTCTTGCCTCTTGTCTGGCGCAGGAATCGATGTCAGTTGCCAGAACCCGGCTCATTCCCAAAGCCGCCGCGGCCATGGCCAGAATACCCGAGCCGGTGCCGATATCCAGACCGTAGCGGCCGCCCCGGCCGCCCGCAAAGACAAAATCAACGGCCCGGACGGACAGGCGCGTGGTCGGGTGGCGGCAGTCACCAAAAGCGGCGCCCGGGTTGATTCGTAACATAACCATCCCTACCGGAATTGCAACATCATACCCCGGAGGAGCGACCATAACCTTGTCGGACAGGCGAACCAGACCGGCAAAGCTTTTTTCAAGGTAGCTCTGGCCATATTCATAAACATAGCGAAAATTACCAGCGGTAACCAGGCGGTTAATGACCGCCCCGGCCGTCCGGATATTTGCGCCTGATTTGTCCGCCGCCAGTTTCACCGCCTGGCAACAGGCAATACGGCCGTGGGAAGATTCCAGGAGGGAAAGGATCTCTTTGGTGATTTCTTCTAAAAAATTTGGTTCAGCGAAGCGTCGCACCTTCTTTTTCCAGCAGTTCTTTGTACCAGCAGGAAAACTCGAACATGGCCAGGAAACGGTCTTCCTTGTTGATCAGGCCGAGACAGATTTCCACCACGCCCCGGCCGTACTGGTTGCTGTATGTCTCCATGTTCCGGCTCTGCAGAAATTCGCTGATCAAGGCCTGGCTGGTGCGTTTGGTCACATCCTTGCGGATATCAATGGGATCCTTGGGCTCTTCAAAGGGATTCCAGGCGGCGTATCCCATTTTCAGAATTCGCTTCCGGCTTCTCTCCGCCATGCTGTCAAAAATGGCCTTTTTTTGTTTTTCCGCTTCTTCAGAAAAAACTTTTGCTGTCATCGCCCCACTCCCTTTACGACTGCCCTTTTTCTTCTTCTTTTTCCTTTTCTTCGGCAAATCCGAAGAAAACGTCATCATAATCGGTCAGAATCGCCATGGACAAGGGTACCAGCAATTCGTCCAGCCGCGTGTGCGGCGTTTTGATATCGGCAACGATTTCCGAGGAAATGGCCTTCAGTTGATCAAAAATCCTGTCCATATTGACCATGGGATATTTTTCGCCTTCATTGAATCCGCTTTTTCCGCACGTGTGCCCCATGCCCTGAATAGCGGTGGGAATTCCATACAGCCGGCAGGTAATCGGCCGGTGTTCATACAGAGCGCACAGCTCTCTTTCGTTGAGAAACGGACAGCGAATCCGCTCCCGTCCCAGTTCGTATAAAACCGCCACTTCGTCCTTGTTGTTTTCTTTCACGTCCCGGTAGGCCCTTTTTTTTAGGCGAAAAATCGCCCGGTCCGCTTTATTTGCCTTTTCCATCAGTTCCGCGTCGGCCCCGAAAGTTTTTTTAAAATGGTGGTTAATATAGAGGGCCTCCACCAGGGTAAGGTCAAAAAGGGCATAACAACAGTCGGTGCATCCTTTTTTGCAGTTGACGCAGGCGGGATACTCGTTTTTTACTCGATCAAAAATCTGGTCCGCCTGTTTGGCCAGCGCTTCATATTTCTTAAAATATGGCGTCAAATCAAAATCCATATGGCACCCTCTTCTTTAATTTTTTCCTGTTAATGTTTCACGTGAAACATTCGGATCCATTTTATTTTCCGACACAGAACCGGTTAAAAATATCATCCAGAACGTCCCACCCGGTGTTGCGGCCGGTTACTTTGTATAACGCATCAACGGCCCTTCGTAAATCTATCGCGACCAGATCTTCCGGATAATGGCTGTCGATGGCGCCCAGGGCGGAAGAAACCGCCTCAAGAGATTCCTCCAGGGCAATTTTCTGGCGAAGGTTGGGAATCAAGACATCGCCCTCCTGCCTGTCAAGCCGCTTCCGATACCTGGCCACCAGCATTTCTTTCAGCACAGGGAGTCCTTCTCCCGTCAAAGCGGAAATAATAACACCGGGAAAAGCCTCCTTCCATTCCGGAGGGAACGAAAAGGTTCTGGCTCCGGGAAGATCGCCCTTGTTGGCCACAAGAATGACGTTGCACGGTTTCAGTGTCTCCAGCAGCGTCAGCTCTTCCGGTAACACGCCTGTATCCGCATCCACCATGAAAACAACGGTATCTGCCTGTGAAAGAATATCGCGGGTCCGCTGGATCCCGATTTTTTCAACTTCATCAGTCGCCGACCGTCTCAACCCGGCCGTATCCGTGAAAACAAAAGGAATCCCTTCCAGCAAAACCGTTTCTTCAATAAAGTCCCGGGTTGTTCCCGGTATGGCGGAAACAATTGCCCGGGGCCGGTCCAAAAGGCTATTTAGCAGGGTGGATTTTCCGACATTGGGAATCCCTGCCAAGGCAACCGTCACACCGGTTTTCAGCCATACATATTCGTCATGCCGGCTGATCAACCGCCGAATGGGGCCGGCGACAGTTGTTTTCAGGCGGCGCTGAACATCTGCCAGGCATACCGGGACCGGTACCTGATCCGAAAAATCAATGGCCGCCTCGAGCTCCGCCAGAATACCGGTCAACTCATTTAAAAGGGCCTCGATCTCCCGCCGCATCATTCCGGTGGCCTGATAAACAGCGGAAGAAAGCGACTGGATCGATCGGGCCTCAATGATATCGGCCACTGCTTCCGCCTGGGTCAGATCCATTCTGCCGTTTATCACCGCCCGGCGGGTAAATTCACCAGGCTCGGCCAGCCTGGCACCGGAGTTGAGCAGCAGCTGAAGAATAGTGCGCAGCACCAGGGGCCCGCTGTGGGCATGGATTTCGACCACATCCTCTCCGGTATAGGATCGGGGGCCCCGCATGAAAACCACCAGCACTTCGTCCAGCGGCTGATCACCATCCGTAATAAAGCCGTGATAAAACCGGTGGGAGGTCAGGTTTTCGGCAATCACAGGAACCGCGGCCGTCTTTTTTCCGTTCTGACCGGTCGCTGGAATTTGGCGGAATACATGGACAAGAATATCCATCGCCCGCGGTCCGGACACCCGTATAACCCCCACGCCTCCCGCGGCGACGGGCGTGGCAATGGCGGCGATGGTGGTGTTTTCCATTCAGCCAGAACTTCGCTTACTTGCCGGACGCTTTTTTCGGTCGTCCGCCTTTTTTCCCGGGATGAATAACGATATTCCGGATTTCACCGCCTCCCGCACTTCGGGTCTTAACATGACGGTCTTTTCTCAGTGTGTCGTGAATAATCTTTCGTTCAAAAGCATCCATCCGGTTGATCGTGGTGGGTTTTCCCGTCTGCTTGGCCTTGTCCGCCAGTTTCGTGGCCAGTGATTTTAATGACGCTCGCCTTTTTTCCATATATTGTTCCACATCCACCAGAACCCTGATTCTCTCCCCACAGGATTTGTGAATGATTTTTTCCACAAGATGCTGCATGGCCTTGAGGGTCTGCCCGTGCTTTCCTATCAGCACGGCGGCATTACCCCCTTCAATATTAAAAAGAACCTGGTTCTTCTTTATCTGCACGGAGATGGCAGCGTCGTCGACAACGCTTTCGACAATTCTGGTAAGCGCTGTGTTTCCTGCCTCAAAATCCGCCTCGGTATAAACTCTTTCCGGTTCTGTTTCCACCGCATCCGGTTCAGCCGGCTCCTGCGGTTCTTCAGCCTCCTGCGGTTCTTCAGCCTCCTGCGCCGCTATCGCCTCCACCGGCTTAGTCGACCTCGCCGATTCCCCGCGTTTTGATGGTTTATGCGCCTTATGCGGTTTAGGTTCTCTAGGCTCTTTGTGCTCTTTCTGTTCTTTGTGCTCTTTGTGCTCTTTCCGGGCGCTGCCGGCTTCCGCGAAGGTTTCATCAACTAAAGAAAGAATCTCCTGCCGTTCCGTTGTGTGTTTGGCAGAGGTTGTCGCATCCGAAGGCGGTGCGGCCACGCGGATCTTGGCGTTCTTGGCTCCCACCAGCCCGAAAATTCCGCTGGCGCCCGCAAAGACGATTTCGTATTCCAGCTTTTCTATGGGAACACCCAGTTCCCTGGCGGCATTTTTTAAAGCAACATCAACGGTCTTTCCTTCAAAAAACGACCAGGAAGTCATCGGTTACCTCCTCGCTTAAGTCTTCCGGGTAACATAATGCTGCTGGAAGATGGAAAAAAGGTTGTTTACAATAAAGTACAGCACCAGTCCGGAAGGAAAATTAATAAAAATTACCGTTAAAAAGATCGGCATCAGCATCATCATTTTTGCCTGAGCCGGATCCCCGGGCGGCGGTTGCATTTTCTGCTGTAAAAACATGGTCGCGCCCATGATAATGGTCAGCACGGGAATACCCGCCGGGGGTTGCATGAACGGTATGGACACGTCGACGGAAAAAAGCCGTTCCGGCGCCGACAGATCCTTGATCCAGAGCAAAAACGGGGCGTGCCGGAGCTCTATGGCCTGATAAAGCATCCGGTAGAAGGCGATAAAGACCGGTATCTGAGCCAGCATGGGCAGGCAGCCGCCCAGGGGGTTCACCTTGTAGGTCTTATACAGCCCCATCATCTCCTCGTTCATTTTCTTTCGGTCGTTCTTATATTTATCTCTGATTTCAGCCATTAACGGTTGTATCTTCTTCATCTCCCCCATGGATTTGTAGCTTTTTGTCCCCAGGGGCCACAAAATAAGCTTAATGATGATCGTCACCAGCATAATGGAAATCCCGTAGTTGGGAATCAGGCGGTATATTTGGTTCATCAACCACAGGCAGGGAATGGCGATGACATCAAACCAGCCGAAATCAACGGCTTTGTCCAGATCGCTGCCGATGGACGAAAGCACGCCGAGATCTTTCGGGCCCAGGTATAGTGTAAAACGATATGTGGCCATAGTCTGCGGTAAAACGGTCTGAAAGACCGGCCGGTATTCCGCGGTTACCACGCCGTCGTCCCCATAGGCAAGCACCATGCTCGCCTCCTGGCTCTGCTTGTCGATAACAGCGCTCATAAAATATCGGGTCTGGATGGCGATCCAGGGTATGCGCCCTGAAAGCGTTCCCGCTTCCTTGATATCTTCCAGCTTCACTTCTTCCAGGCGGCCGTCCTTAAGGGCACAGGGTCCTTCAAACAAAAACTGGCTCGCTTTCTCGGAAAAATTCTGGTTCAGAGAAACGCCGATATTTCCGTTTATCGGGGAGGACGAACCGTTCCTGATCACCACCTCAAGGTCAATGGCATAGGAATCCGGATGAAAGGTATACGTTTTTTCAATCACCACGGAATCGTTCACCTGTCGGTAAAAAGAGAGCGTCTGGGGGGATCCGATCACCTCAAGTCTTCCCGAAGTCTGATCCGAAGTATAAACGCCAACCCGGTCCCCGGCCGCCCCGGCTCCGGCAAACGAGACACATCCGGTTCCCTGGCCGTTTTTTTCTGAAACCAGGCGTTTAAGGGGCGCCCCCTCTTCCGGTGTTTCCCGATATTTTTTTAAGTCAAACTCCGTGAAACAGCCCCCCCGGCCAGACAGCCGTGCCGAATACAACGTTGTTTCCACAAGAAAGGTCGGCGCCGTTTCCTCGCTGACAAGGTTCTCCTGTATGGTTGCCGTAGGCCCAACAGAAAGAGGCACGTCTTGCCTTGCCTCCTCAACCGGTTGCTTATTGGTCGGCTCAACAGCTTCCCGGGGTTGCTGCGAAACAGGTTGCGGCGGTGTTTCCGGTATAAAAAAATACTGCCAGGCCAGCAAAATAATAAGCGATAATATTACGGCAAGAATAATTCGAAACTGTTGTTCCATTTTTAAAACAGACCCTTTTTTCCTGTTGTGTAAAATACGTCTCCACATCGACGGCAAACCGGTAACCCCATCACGGGGTATCCGCATTTAACGGCAACAAAAGGCTCCGGGCAAAGACCGTTTAAAATCATGTCCGGAATAAAAATGACTGGAAAAAAGACAGACGGCTTGTTTGCGGCCTATGGGACAGGATCATAACCACCGGGATGAAATGGCTGACACTTTAAAAGCCTGATGACGGAAAGCCTGACACCCTTTATGATGCCATGACGACGAACAGCTTCGTAAGCATAGTCCGAACAGGTAGGATAAAATCGACAGGCTGGCCCCAAAAAAGGGGATAGGCATGTTTGATAAGCCCTTATTGTCAGAAGAAGGCTTTTTCTAATTAAACTTGCTTGCAATAGAAGCAAATATTTTATCCAGTGATGCAAAAACCTGTTCCGAAGAGCATTGCGTGACATTTTTTTTGGCAATTATGTTTATATCCCAGAAACCGGAAAGCATGTGCCTTTTTGCTCTGAAATTCTCTCGAATCAATCGCTTCAAACGATTGCGAGTGACGGCCTTACCTGCTGCTTTTTTGGATATGGTTAATCCCAACCGGCTGTTGGGTAAATCGTTTTTTCTGATTTGGGCAACAAAACAATCCGAATGTATTTTTTTACCGGTATTCTTCAGCAGAATAAAATCGGCCTGATCTAACAGCCTGTATTGTTTTGAAAAGATAAAATCTGTCAACAGAGCCAGCAACTGTTTTATTGCAACCGCCACCATCCATATCGAATCGAATCAAAATGGTGTTTTATTGTTTTTATTCTTAATGGTTGCGTATTTTTCCTTTTCCATACCAGTTCATTAAACAGAAAGCCGTTTTCTTCCTTTTGCTCTCCTCCTTTTAAGAATATTTCTCCCCTGCTTGGTGGATAGTCGTTTTCTAAACCCATGCGTTCTCGCCCGCTTGATGCGACTCGGCTGATAAGTACGTTTCATCGTTCAACATCCTCTCTATCATGATCATCAACCCAAAAAACAGTTTTTCATATATATGACCGGCAAAACCAAAAGTCAAGGCTTATAAATATCCAATAAAATCAAAACAAAACTACCGGATAGCCGGCATGATTTCCTCTATTTCAAATTGCTCCAGGTGAAACTTGGGCATGGGATAAATAATGATCTGCCGGCCCAGTAATCGCTCCAGGGAATTGACCAGTTGACTCTCCTCTCCGTGAAGCACTTCGGCGATGTACGGATGAACCTTGATGGTCACTTTCTCTCCGGTAATATCACTGGCGCCCCTGAGGGCTTCTCGATAAATGTTATTGCAAATGGTCTGTTTGGATAGCAGGTAGCCGTTACCTTCACAATAAAAACAGGGCTCACACAGCATGCTGGCAACGGAGTTTCTGGTTCTTTTCCGGGTCATTTGAATCAGGCCCAGTTCCGAAAAGGGAAGAACCGTTGTCTTGTTTTTATCCTTGTCCAGGTATTCCTTCAGGGTACTGAATACCTTGTCCCGGTTGGCCTCCTTGGCCATATCAATAAAGTCGATGATGATAATGCCGCCCAGGTTGCGCAGCCGGATCTGGTAGGCAATCTCCCGGGCCGCTTCCAGGTTGGTTTTAAACACCGTCTCTTCAAAATTGTGCTTACCCACGTATCGGCCGGTATTCACGTCAATCACCACCAGCGCTTCCGTCTGGTCAATGATAATATAGCCGCCGGACTTCAGCCAGACCTTGTTTTTCAGCGCCCGGGAAAGATCCCCTTCAATGTTATAGGCATCAAAAAGCGGTTCGTTTCCGGAATACCGTTCAACAGACACCTTCATCTGCGGCATGACTTCATCCAGAAAAGCGATGATTTCGTTGTAAACCGCGTCGGAATCAACGATCACGCAGTCCGCCTCGTGGGTTAAATAGTCACGGACCGCCCGCAGGGAAACCGACATTTCCCGGTGCAGAAGACTGGGCGCGGAAACCTTGCCGTAACGGTCCTGAATTTTCTTCCAGAGATTTACCAGAAAATTCATTTCCTTTTTCAATGTCTGTTCGTCGATGTTTTCCGCCGCGGTTCGGACGATAAAACCGAAACTTTCCTGCTGCATGGAAAGAATCAGATCCTTTAACCGTGTTCTTTCTTTTTCATCGATAATCCGCTTGGAAACCCCGACGTGCTCCACCGTCGGCATCATCACCAGAAAACGTCCGGGAAGAGAAATGCGCGTTGTGATCCGCGCGCCCTTGCTGCCGATGGCCGATTTGGACACCTGGACCAGAAGCTCCTGCCCATCCATGATCAATTCGCTGATATTAACCGACCGCGGCGGCGGCGGCGTCTCGTTGTATGTTGAGCCGCCGTTGTTTTCCGTATTGTTTTCCGTGTTCTCATTATATACTGTACCGGAAAACATCTCATCCAAATCCCAGGGGGCTCCGGTGATAACATCATTGACATAGATAAACGCCGCCTGTTCCATGCCCAGATCAACAAAAGCCGCCTGCATTCCCGGCAGAACCCGCTGAACCCGGGCCTTGTAAATATTGCCGGAAATATTAAAATGATCGCCCCGCTCCATAAAAAATTCCACCACGGTCCCGTCCTCAAGAAGGGCCACCCGGGTTTCATTTTCCGTGGCGTTTATGATCAGTTCCTTTGACATCCGCTGTCTCCTGTCTGGTTTTTTAAGAGATAGCCTTTTATTTTATTATGCCGTTAAAACTTTAACAATCCTTACTTTCTTTACCGTGACCTCATCCAGTCCGAAAATAACACCGATGATATCGGCCGGACGTGCTTTTTTCCCCGGCAGGTCGTTTACCTCAAGCTGCGCATGCATCGAGTCGATAACGGTCAGGCGGTCAACGATTTCCTTGAGGTCTACGGTTTTAATCAAACCGTCTTTATTCTTTTTTTCAAGCAGGACTCGGCCGGACAAGGAAAAAAGAGTCGCCTTTTCATTATCAAAAACCGCCTTGGTACAGTCCATCCCGTATAAAATCTTTTTCTTTTCCGATCCTGGCTTCCGTCCGGCATCCGATATCAAGCGGCAGGCTTTTATCCTTATCCCTTCCGGAAGCTGCCGGTTCAATTCTGCCTGAAGGTGTTCCATCGGCCCGGCATCGTCGGTTACGGTCATCACCAGTGTTTCCCCTTCGCTTTCAAGGCCTACCGGCAACGGCTCGGGAAAGGCGATCCTGGGCATGGGATGAAATCCCTGTGAATAGACGACCGGGATACCGGCCCGGTTCATCGCCCGGATCAATATATTCATCAGTTCCAGATGACCGAAAAATCTGGCCGGTCCTGTTTTTGAATACACCAGTTCCATTTTTCGCCGGGTTTCGGGTTTTTTTGAGTCCGTCTGAAAAAAAGAGCCGCCTTCCAGGCTATCTTTTCCCGGCCGATTCAGGCGGGGAGCAATCGCTGCAAAATCACAGATGCCACACTGGTTGCAGATACCATCCCGACAATCCGGCGTCCGCTCCTGGTTATAGGCCCGAGACCGCTCTTTAATTAAAAACTCCCTTGAGATACCGCTTGAAACAAGGTCCCACGGCAGGGGTTCACCAACATCTCTTACCCGCCGGGTATAAAAATCAAGATTGATGGCCGCTTCTTCCGCCGCCGCCATCCAGTTCTTGAAAGCAAAACAATCCGTCCAGCCGTCGAACCGGCAGCCTTTGTCATAAGCGGCTTTTATCAGTTTCGACAGGCGCCGGTCACCGCGGGCAAAAACCCCCTCGAGAAAACTGACTTCCGGGTTCTGCCATTTAAAACCAATCTGCCGGCCGTTCAGTTTCTTGTTGAGAAAAAAAAGCGTTTCTTTTGCTTTTTCAATAGGTATTTGCCGCTCCCACTGAAAAGGCGTATGGGCTTTGGGAACAAAGGTCGCTACGCTGACATGAAGGTTCTCTTTTCGCCCCGGTCTTCCGCCAAGCCTGGACAGACGCCGAACCAGCGAAATCATTTCTTCCACGTCCTGTTCCGTCTCCGTCGGCAGGCCGATCATGAAATAAAGCTTGACCAGGTTCCACCCCAGCCCGAAGGCGTCCTGAATGGTTTTGGTAATCTCTTCCTCGGTGACATTTTTATTGATCACGTCCCGCAACCGCTGGCTACCCGCTTCCGGGGCGATGGTAAAGCCCGTTTTTCTGACGCTTTGAATCAGTTTCATGGCGCCCGGATTCAACGACCCGGCCCGGAAAGACGGTACGGAAATCGAAATGTTTTTCCCGCCGTATCGGTTCACCAGTTGTTCCATCAGGCAATTCAAGCCGCTGTAATCACCGGTGCTTAACGACAGCAGAGAGAGATCTTCATACCCGGTGGCCTTTAGCGCGGCTTCGGCCAGGGCCAGAACGGCCTCCACCGAACGCTCTCGAACCGGCCGGTAAATCATGCCGGCCTGACAGAACCGGCAGCCCCGCGAGCAGCCCCGGGCAATTTCCAGCCGCAACCGGTCGTGTATCGGTTTACCAAAAGGAAGAACCGGCTCGTCGGGAAAGTCCACACTCCTTAAACAAGACAAAACCGCCCGTTCAACCCTTTCCGGTGCACCTTCTTTTGGAACCAGGTGCTGCAACCCATTGTCATCGTACCGCGCGTCATAGAGTTGCGGAATATACACCCCTTTTATTGTTGACCATCGTTTCAACAACTCCTTTTTATCCGGTTTTCCGCCTTCCCGCTGCAGTGATATCATCGCCTCGGCCATTTCAACCACCGCCTCTTCCCCGTCTCCCACAACGATGGCGTCAAAAAAATCCGCTACCGGTTCGGGATTAAACATGCAGGGGCCGCCGGCAATGACCAGGGGATAGGACTCGTCCCGCTGTGTGGCGTAAAAAGGAATCCCGGAAAGATCCATCATCAGCAGCACATTGGTGTAGTTTAATTCATACAGAAGGGAAAAGCCGACCACATCGAAGTCACCCAGGGGCCTTTTGGTTTCCAGAGAAAACAGGGGCAGCCCGGTGGCTTTCAGCTGCCGGGCCATGTCCAGAGCCGGCGCGAACACGCGTTCAGCCAGGATTCCATCCATTTGGTTAAGCAGATGATACAGAATCTGCTGGCCGAAATGGGCTGTCCCGACTTCGTATAAGTCGGGAAAGCATAGCGCAAAGGACGCGCGGCAGGGTTTGTCCGGACGGACGGCGTTGATTTCACCGCCCATATAGCTGCTGGGTTTTTTTACAAACGGTAAAACCTCTGAAAAAATTTTATCTTTCATAATAGCAAAAAAAAGAAACACTCCGGATCAAATGAGGCGGGAGGCTCTATGATCAGTAACGGCGCGCGGTTATTTGGTTAAAAAAGGAGGCCTTCTTGAAAGGACTTTTTTACAGATATTTTTACGTTTATTCTATTAAAAATCAAAAATCGAGCATTTCCACTTCCAGCGCGTTTTCATTGATAAATTTTTTTCTCGGCTCAACATCATCGCCCATCAGCACGGTAAAGGTTTCATCCGCTTCGGCGGCATCCTCAATTTTTACTTTCAGCAGCCTTCTGGTCGCCGGATCCATGGTCGTTTTCCAGAGCTGCTCGGGATTCATTTCTCCGAGACCTTTGTACCGTTGAAAAACAACGCCTTTTTTCCCCGCATCCTCCATATAAAGATACATCTTTTTTATTGTTTCAAAAGAAGCTTCTTCTTTATTCGTTTCTTTATTAAATATTCTAAAGGGTGGTTTGTTGTGTTTTTCTATTTTTCTGGCCAGCACCGCCATGTTCTGATATCGGGATGAATAAATTAAGCTTCTTCCTATTTTTACCGGCTTTATGTCGGTCATGGTCTTACCGGTTATGAATTCTTCCTCATCGTCTTTAACCGGGATGGTAATAAAAAATTCATAAATATTTTTTTCTTCATTTAAAACCAGTTCATCCACAATAAAGTCGTTTTCCGACAAGGTTTTTCTGACCGCCTCCATTTTTTCCCGGTCGTTTAACACCTGTTTATCCGTTACGTTATGACGAAGCAACAGTTCCAGAAGTTTCGCGTTATACCCTCTTTTTTTCAATTCAGCGATTTCCTTCAGGTAATCAAACACGTGGCCCAGAAAAACAGACAGATCATAATCTTCCAGCCGCATGTCTCCGGCCAGGATATATTTTTTTTCGCAAGTGTTTTTAATAAAAAAATCATTTAGTTGTGTCTCTTTATCAATATACTGTTCATTTTTTCCCTTACCAACTTTAAACAGCGGCGGTTGAGCAATATAAACAAAACCATTTTCGATCAGTTCCCGCATCTGCCTGAAAAAAAAGGTCAGCAGCAGGGTTCGGATATGAGCACCATCCACATCCGCGTCTGTCATGATAATAACTTTGTGATATCTGATATTTTCGGCGCGGTATTCTTCGCTGCCGGCTCCTGTTCCCAGTACGGTAATGATATTCTTTATTTCCTCACTTTTTAAAATTTTATCAAACCGGGCTTTTTCAACATTCAATATTTTTCCTTTTAAAGGAAGAATAGCCTGAAACCGCCTGTCCCTGCCCTGCTTGGCTGAGCCGCCGGCGGAATCTCCCTCTACCAGAAAAAGCTCTCTCTCTTTCGGGTCCGTTGACTGACATTCAGCCATTTTTCCCGGAAGCGTCGCGTCCAGCAACGCTCCCTGGCTTCTGGCAATATCCCTTGCTTTTTTAGCGGCGTTTCTTGCTCTGGCCGCTTCCATTGCCTTGTTTACAATTGTTTTTCCGATGGAGGGGTTCTCTTCCAGAAAAACATTTAATTTTTCATAAACCAGAGAATCCACATATCCTTTTACTTCACTGTTTCCCAGTTTGGTTTTAGTCTGTCCTTCAAACTGCGGGTTTCTTATTTTAACGCTGATGATCGCCGATAATCCTTCTCGGACGTCATCCCCATTTATTTTGTCTCCGTTTTTCTTGGCGGTCGACATAGTCGTTAAATACTGGTTAACGGATCGGGTCAGCGCTCCCTTGAATCCGATAAGATGAAAACCGCCTTCAGATGTGTTGATATTATTGGCAAAAGAATATATTTTCTCCGTATAACTGTCGTTATACTGAATGGCTACTTCAATTTGTACGTCTTTTTTCTCGCCAGAAATATAGATTGGTTTATGCAGGGTATTATGGGCCCTGTTGAGATATTCAATAAAAGAGACAATTCCACCCTCATAACAATATGAAGCCGATTCATCCGTTCTTTCATCGTCTAATCGGATGGTTATTCCTTTATTTAAGTAAGCCAGTTCTCTTAACCTGCGACTTAAAATTTCAAAACTGAAATTATCATCCTTCATAATTTCAGTATCCGGCTTAAAAATAACCTTTGTTCCTCTTTTCTTGGTTGTTCCGACTATTTCAAGTTCGCTTGTTTTTTTCCCTTTTGAAAAGGTCTGTTTATATATTTTTCCTTCATTAAAAACATTTACCTCAAGAAAAACAGACAGGGCGTTAACCACGGAAATTCCAACGCCGTGAAGACCGCCGGAAACCTTGTAAAAATCATTATCAAATTTTCCTCCGGCATGAAGTTTGGTTAATACGACTTCAACTGCCGGCACTTTTTCTTTTTCATGTATTCCTACCGGAATTCCCCGTCCATTATCTTCCACACTGACGCTGTTATCTTTATTAATAATAACGAGAATACTCGTGCAATAACCTGCCATGGCTTCATCAATACTGTTGTCCACCACTTCATAAACCAGATGATGAAGGCCTTCACTATATACATTTCCAATATACATGGATGGCCTGAGCCTGACGGGTTCAAGTCCTTCCAATACACTGATGCTGTTTTCGTTATATTTATTTTCCATAGATTATATTTTCATGGGCATGATAATGTTAAAATTAGTTTCCGAATCTTTTCCGCAAATTATACAGGGGGTCTGTTCATCTTTTATTTTTAAATAAACTTTACTTTCATCTATAACATTTAAGGCGTCAATAAAATAATGAGGGTTAAACATGGTTTCAATTGCTTTTTTATCAAATGATATATTCATGAATTCAGAAGATTCTCCCCGTTCCGGATTGGCGGCATTAACGGTCAGTTTGTTGTTTTCAAATCTGAAAATAACTCCCTTGTAATCATCGGACGTTAATATTGACATTCTTTCCAGCATATCCTTGAACTCTTTTTTATCTATTTCAAGCACCATCCTGTCTTGATCGACAAATAGTCCTTTAAGATCAGGAAAATTTCCACTGAAAAGATTTATATATATAATTTCATTATCTTTTTTAACAATAAAATAATTTTCCTTCACACCAACACCAATTTTTCCCTTGTCATACAGGAACTTCTGAACTTCATTTAATGCTTTTTTCGGTATGATAATCTGCTGACCTGATTCTATTCCTTTGTTGTTTTTGTTTTTTATTATCGTTTCTGTTTTTGTTAGTCTTTTTCCATCCGTGGATATCATCATCAGTTTATAGCCATCATCTGTTTCCTGACATTCCAAATCAGCGCCCAGAATATGAACTCTCTTTTCATCACCGCTGTACATCACCATTACAGCCCAGGAAATCATTTTTTTAAATACATCCGCTTCAATCTCAAAATATGAAACATCTTTTATTTTTGGAAGTTCTGGAAATTCAAGGGTATTAGCACCTACTATATTGTATTTGAGACTGCCGGCATCTTTCGAATCGGTAATTTCTATCCATTGTTTCTTATTTTCGCTTATATAAATTTTTTCTTTCCCTGATTTTTTAACAATATCAAAAAAATCCCTTGCATTTACAGCTATTTCTCCATCTGTCTGCACCGTCGCCGGATAAATGCCTTCAAAACCGGTTTCAATATCCGTTGCGGAAACAGAAATTCCTTTATTAATTGTTTTTATTAAAATATTTTCAGTTATGGCCAGGGAGGATTTTTTACCTGTTATTCCTTGAATATTGGCCAGCATGGTAAGTATATCTGTCTTTTTGATTGAACATTTCATAATAATGTCCTTATATAATTTTTTTATTTAATGATTCAGAAATAAGAATGAGATTAATCCGGTTTGATGAAAAGATCAATATATTATTATTTTTATAAAATTATAAAAGATAAATAAAGGCTGTTGATAACACTAATAAAAATTTAACTTTTTATTTTTATTATAGTTTTTTTTATTATAAAAATATTTTATAAAAACAGTTTAAGAATAATTTAAAAAATTATAAAAAAAGTGTCGATAACTTTTGATATATAAACAAGAAATGGACCATGTTATTAAAAATAAAAGGAAGGAAATATGCCCAAAATAGAAAATATAAATAAAGTGATGATTATCGGATCCGGACCCATCATTATCGGTCAGGCCTGTGAATTTGATTATTCCGGAACACAGGCCTGTAAAGCCCTTCGCTCTCTTGGATATAAAATAATTCTGGTTAATTCAAACCCGGCCACAATTATGACGGATCCGGAGATGGCCGATATAACATATATTGAACCTTTAAATATAAAGGCCATGGAAAAAATAATAGAAAAAGAAAGACCGGACGCTCTTCTTCCTAATCTGGGAGGACAGTCCGGTTTGAATTTAACGTCCGAATTATATGAAGCCGGGATTCTGGATAAGTATAAAGTTAAAATAATAGGCGTTAACATAGGGGCGATTAAAAAAGGAGAAGACCGAACGGCTTTTAAGGAAACAATGACCCGACTGGGAATAGAAATGCCCAGGAGCAAAGCCGTAAACAGTGTTGAAGACGCCGAAAAAGTGGCCACGGAAATAGGCTTTCCGGTTGTTATCAGGCCGGCCTATACAATGGGAGGAACAGGCGGAGGACTGGTTTATAATGTGGATGAATTAAGGATTATTGCCGCCAGGGGATTGGACGCCAGTCTGGTTCATCAGGTGCTGGTGGAAGAATCCGTTCTCGGCTGGGAAGAGCTTGAGCTGGAAGTCGTCCGCGACGCTAAAAACCAGATGGTCACCGTGTGTTTTATTGAAAATGTCGATGCCATGGGCGTTCATACCGGGGATTCGTACTGCACGGCGCCCATGCTGACCATTGATGAAAAACTGCAGAAAAAACTCCAGGATTATTCTTATTCCATAGTGGAGGCCATCGAAGTCATCGGCGGCACCAACATCCAGTTTGCTCATGATCCCGTTACCGGAAGAGTGGTGGTTATTGAAATCAATCCCCGGACATCCAGATCTTCGGCCCTGGCGTCCAAAGCGACCGGATTTCCCATAGCCTATGTTTCCGCTTTACTCGCGGGCGGGCTAACCCTGGACGAGCTTCCCTATTGGAAAGAGGGCTCGTTAGAAAAATATACGCCCGGAGGGGATTACGTGGTGGTGAAGTTCGCCCGCTGGGCTTTTGAAAAATTTGAAGGGGTCGAAGACAGGCTGGGAACTCAGATGCGCGCCGTAGGCGAGGTGATGAGTCTTGGAAAAAATTATAAAGAAGCCCTGCAGAAAGCCATTCGATCCCTTGAAAAAGATCGTTACGGTCTGGGTTTTGTAGCTGACTTTAATAAAAAGAAGCTGCCGGAATTAATGAATCTTCTGCAGACACCCACCAGCGAACGCCAGTTCATCATGTACGAAGCGCTACGGAAGGGCGCGGATATTGAAGAACTGTACCGGCAAACGCACATCAAACCATGGTTTATCCGGCAAATGAAAGAATTGGTGGAGCTGGAAGAAGAGATTCTCGCGGCCGCGGGCACAAAAGGAGCGCTGCCGGATGATCTTTTGAAAAGAGCCAAGCAGGACGGCTTCTCGGACAAATATCTTTGCCTTTTGACCGGCACACCAGAAAAAGATATACGAAATCAGCGAAAAAGAATAGGGGTGGTTGAGGCCTGGGACGCGGTTCCGGTCAGCGGCGTGAAAAATGCCTTTTACTACTATTCCACTTATAACGCGAAGGATAAGGTGGCCGTCAGCGACAGGAAAAAAATTATGGTGCTGGGCGGTGGCCCCAACCGTATCGGTCAGGGAATAGAATTTGATTATTGTTGCGTTCACGCGGCCCTCGCCATCCGCGAGGCCGGTTATGAATCCATCATGGTCAACTGCAACCCGGAAACCGTATCCACGGATTACGACACCTCTGATAAGCTTTATTTTGAACCGTTGACCGTAGAAGATGTGCTCAGCATTTATGAAAAGGAAAGACCCGAAGGCGTTATCGTCCAGTTCGGCGGACAGACGCCGTTAAACATCGCCGCCGAACTGGCGGAGGCCGGAGTAAACGTCCTGGGGACGTCTCCGGAAACCATCGAGCAGGCCGAAGACAGAGACCGCTTCCGCCGGGTCATCAGCCACCTGGGCATCCCGCAGCCGGCGTCGGATATGGCCCACTCGGTGGAGGAGGCCCTGACCGCTGCCACCCGGATAGGATATCCCCTGATGGTGCGGCCATCCTTTGTTCTGGGAGGCCGGGCCATGATGATCGTCTATGACGAAGAGATGCTGAAATTCTATATGGACCGCGCTGTTGACGTGTCGCCGGAGCGCCCCATAATGATCGACAAGTTTCTGGAGGACGCCATTGAAGCCGAAGCGGACGCCATTTCCGACGGGACAGACGCGTTTGTGCCGGCGGTCATGGAGCATATCGAGCTGGCCGGAATTCATTCCGGCGATTCGGCCTGCGTGATTCCGCCGGTGAGCATTCCGGTCAAGCACGTGGACACCATCAATGAGTACACCCGCAAGATCGCCCTGCAGCTAGGCGTGGTTGGTCTGATGAACGTCCAGTATGCCATTGCCCGCGATACGGTTTATATTCTCGAGGCCAACCCCCGGGCCTCCCGGACCGTACCGATAGTGTCAAAGGTCTGTAACGTGTCCATGGCCCGCATCGCTACCCGGATCCTGCTCGGAAAGAAACTGTCCGACTGCCGGCTGTCCAAGCGGGCCATTCCCCACTTCGGGGTCAAGGAGGCGGTGTTCCCCTTCAATATGTTCCCCGAAGTAGATCCCGTGCTGGGCCCGGAAATGAGGTCGACCGGAGAGGTGCTGGGCATGGCCGATTCCTTCGGATTGGCTTATTTCAAGGCCCAGGAAGCCACCAAAACCTCGCTGCCCCTGGGGGGGACGGTTCTGATTACGGTGGCGGAAGACGATAAAACCCGGATGCTGGAGCCGGCGCGCCTTTTCCACGACATGAACTTCACCATCATGGCCACGCCGGGGACCCGACAGTTTCTGGGGGAAAACGGTATTCCTTCGATAGCGGTCACCAAAAGAGGCCACGGTCATCCGGATATCGTCGATGAAATCAAGGGCGGGAAGGTGCAGCTGGTTTTTAATACGCCCAGCGGCAAGGAAAGTCAGGAGGATGACTCCTATATCCGCAAAGCGGCCATTAACTACAAGGTTCCTTATATAACGACCACCGCCGCCGCCATTTCCGCGGCCAAGGGCATCAAGGCCCGGAGGGAAGGTGAATATACGACCCGGTCTCTGCAGGAGTATCATGCGACCCTGGGAGGGTGATGCGTTTCGGCAAAGAGGAAAAAGGCGCTTTTTAAAAAAGCCGGGAAAAACGTAAGGGTTGCGATTTTTTTTGTTCAATGATAGGGTATTTTCCCAAAATCCGGCGAACAAAGAAGGGTTCGTTATTATCGAAAAACAGATAAAGGAATTCCGCTAATGTTAGAATCAAAATATCTGAAGGATAATATCCAGAACATTCAGCGCCTGATGTCGATTCCGGCTTTAAAGTCCTTTGAGACCAGAAACCTTTCCAAAATCCTGCGCTTGAGCAAAATCCGGGAATATGAGGACGGAGAGATTATCATTAAAGAAGGGGATATCGATCCCTGGCTTTATTTTCTTCTTTCCGGTCAGGTCCGGGTCCAGAAAGGCGGAGAAGAAATCACCTGTATTTCCACCACCGGTGAGATTTTCGGTGAAATGAGAATCGTGGACGACAAGGCCCGATCCGCTTCGGTGGTCGCCGATGGACGAACCATCTGCCTGGCCGTCAATACCACCGCCCAGCAGCGGCTCATGGCTCACGGCAAGGGGGAAAAAGAGGACGCCGTGGAATTTGTTCTGATGCTCTACAAGATTTTCGCGGAATACATGAGCGCCCGTCTCCGGATTACCAACGACGAACTGGTTAAAGCAAAGAAAAAATTAAAAGCAGTAAAAGATCAGACAAAGTAACCAGGGCATGACCGGACGAACCGTTTGTTTTTCGAAAAATGCGGTCAATGTTTTTTTCCATATTCTGACACGCTGCAACCTTCACTGCACCCACTGCTATATCAATCCCGACCAGCACGGAAAGCAGACACTGTCGATCAACGTCATTCGGCGATGGCTGGATGCCTTTATTGAAAAGGCCGCCGTCGCCAACGTGATCTTTCTGGGGGGGGAGCCGACCCTGCACCCCGAACTTTCCGAGGCGGTACGATACGCCCGGCAAATCGGCTACCACTCCATCACCATCGACACCAACGGTTATCTCTTTAACGATATCCTTTCCCGGGTCTCGCCCGATGAAGTGGACTACGTCAGCTTCAGCCTGGACGGCGCCACCCGGACGACCAACGACGCCATTCGCGGCCGGGGAAGTTATGACCAGTGTCTCTCGGGAATCCGCCGGTCGGTGGCCGGGGGATTTAAAACCAGTCTGATCTATACCGTCAGCGCCGCCAACATACATGAACTGGAAAAAATGCGGCCGCTGCTGGCGGATCTGAAAACAGACCGTTTTTTTATCCAGGTCATCGGTATCAGGGGAAAATCCGCGATAAAAGGGTTTGACGGAAAAGCGCCGCTGCAGGTATCGCCAGGCCAGTGGCAGGCGGTGGTTCCCGCCGCGGCCGAAGCGATCGCGCGGGAGGGAATTACGGTAACTTACCCCAGAGTGTATCTGTCGACCGGCGAAACGTTTGAATGCGCAGGCCTGGTAGCGGACAACTATTTTATTTTTCCCAACGGCCGGGTCTATCGATGTCCCCTGTGCGAGGATTATCCCTTCCACAGCCTGGTCTTTGAAAACGACCGGTTGAAAAAAACCCCGCCCCTGAACGAAACGGATTTTTTCCGTCTGTCGATCCCGGAAGGCTGCGTCATGAACAAGCTGATTCAACCGGATAATCTGTCTTATGACGACAAGGGCCGGCCGGAATACAGGGTTGCCTGCTGCCTGTTAAAAGAAGAGCTTTCCGTAAAGGATTAAGGCCAGCGCTGAAAACAAGCCTTCTGGTTCGCGTTCCCGACATGCGAATTTTTCAGCGCTGGCCTTAATAAGTCGTTTCTTTTAAGAAAGGCGCTTAACTCACGGTTTTCGGTTTTACCAGGAATCGGGCCAGAGCGGGCAACAAAAACAGCGCGCCCAGCATATTCACAAAAAACAGGAAGGTCAGCAGGATGCCCATGTCCGCCTGGAATTTAAGCGGAGAAAAGATCCAGGTGCCCACGCCCGCGGCCAGCGTTATCCCGGTAAACAGAACGCCGATACCGTTAACACCGAGGGTGTTTTTATAGGCCTCGTTAAGGGAGACACCCTCGGATAAAAAGGCCTTAAGGCGGCTGAAAATATAAATGCCGTAATCAACGCCAACCCCGACTCCCAGGGCCGCCACCGGAAGGGTCGAGACCTTGAGGCCGATTTCCAGCAGGTTCATCACCGTATAGGCCAGAATCGAAACCAGCCCCAGGGGCAGGATGACACACAGCATTCCCCGGATGGAACGGAAGGAAATCACGCACAGCAGGATGACCGATGCAAAAACATAGAGGAGGATCGGGAACTGCTCGGCGGCGACCTCTTCGTTTGTGGCCGCCATGACCCCGACGCTACCGGTGGCCAGGCGGAATTTTACCTTGTCGGTTTCGTATTTTTCACGGAAGTTTTTGACTTCCGCGACAATCCGGTCGATGGTTTCGGCCTTGTGGTCTTCCGTGAAAAGCATGACCGGCATGGCGCTGCCGCAGGCATTGGCAAGGCCGCTGCTGGTGGGAACATAGGCGACCGACTGAATCATCACGTCCTTGTTTCTCGGCAACACCCGCCATTTCGGGCTTCCCTCATTCCAGCCGGAATTGATGATCTTGGAAATATCCGCCAGGTTGATCACGGACTGAACCCCCGGCACGTTTCTCATGTGCCACCCGAAACGATCGATGGTTTCCATCACGTCGTAGTCAATGCACCCTTCCGAAATCGTCTCCACAATTACCGTCAGGATGTCCACACCGATGGAAAAGCGGCGGCTGATAATTTCGCTGTCAAGGTTATACCGGGACTGGGCCCGCAGTTCAGGCACGCCCCGGTGCAGGTCTCCGATTTTAACGTCCATGGCTCTCTGCCAGCCCAGCACCAGGAGTAAAACGGCAATCAGAATGGTTATGCCGGCGGCTTTGGGGTTGGTGACTTTGGCCAGGCCGTTCCACAGGGGGCGGAGAAAGCGGTGCTGGGCGTTGATACGGTGGCGAATTTTTTCATCATGCCGCAGATAGGACATGAGTACCGGGATCAGGATCAGGTTGGTCAACAGAATGACGGCCACACCGATGCTGGCCGTTATGGCCAGCTCCTGAATGATACGGATCTTGATAAAGTATATGGTGATAAACCCGATGACATCGGTGAGCAGGGCGGTGCTTCCGGGGATAAGGAGCCGCCGGAAGCTTTCCCTCGCGGCATCCATGCCGCTGGCGCCATACAGGATTTCGGTTTTGACCACGCTGACCATCTGGACGCCATGGCTGACGCTGATGGCGAAAACCAGAAACGGCACCAGAATGCCCATGGGATCGATGCCGAAGCCCAGGACCGTCAGCAAGCCCAGCTGCCAGAGAACCACAATCAGAGAAGAAAACAGGGGGATCAGCGAAAGCTTGAACGAAAGGGTATACAGATAGATCAATACGGCCGTCAGCAGGAAGGTAACGCCGAAGAACAGCACCACCCGGGCGACCCCGTCGGCGATATCGCCGATCACCTTGGCAAAGCCGATGATGTGGATATCGTAAAGGTCATTGACGTCTTGCTGGTCGTATTTTTCCCGGATCTCTTTTTCCAGGCGATGGGCCACGTCGACATAGTCCAGCCGCTGGCCGGTATTGGGATCAATCTCCATTAACTGGGCGCTGACGATGGCGCCGGAAAAGTCGTTGGCAATCAGCCGGCCGAGAATGCCGGCTTTAATGATATTTTCCCTGACACGCGCCAGCCCCTCGGGCGTCGGGCGGAAATCGTCGGGGATCACGTTGCCTCCGGCGATGCCGTCTTCGACCACCTCCGTATAGCGCACATTGGGGGTAAAAATGGACTGCACCAGCGCACGATCGACCCCCGGGAGAAAGAACACGTCGTCGGTAACGTTTTTGAGAAGATCAAAGAACTCCGGCGTAAAGATATCCCCCTTTTTCGTCATTACGGCGATCAGCACCCGGTTGGCGCCGCCGAACTCCTGACGATACTGGACATAGGTTTTCATGTACTCATGTTCCAGGGGCAGCATCTTGTTGAAGCCGGCATCGATACGCAGGCGGGTAACGGAAAAAACCATGAAAACCGTGACAAGGACAAAAAAAGCGATGACCAGCGCGCGATTGTTGAAAATCAAGTCTTCAAACCGGGACTGGAGGGAAGCATTCTTCATCATAACAGAATCCATTTGGGAGGGTTAATAAACGGAAAAAAAGGTGTGGTTGCGGAGATACGGAAAGAGCTACTCCTTAACGGCTATTGACAGTTCTTTTGTTCCTCCATCGCCGATAAGTAGGACTTTGCCGCCTTCAACCGGTAAGGCCGACATTATCGCCATTCGATCCGGCTGTTGAAGCAGACTGAAACTTTTTCCGTTATCGTCGCTGACCAGAACGGTCCCGCTGAGCCCCACCACAACAAGGCGGCCGTCCGGCATCCTGGCGCCGCCGGTCAGCATGGCTTGCGTGTGAGACTCGATCGGCTGCCAGTTGTCACCGGCATCTTCCGAACGGTAAAGGTGCCCTCTCAAGCCGAACACCAGAACCGTATCGCCCTCAAGGGGCAGGACGCCGAAGAAAGAGCCCGCATACGGCGACGGCAGCACCGTCCAGGTTTGGCCATTATCATCCGACCGGCAGATGTTTCCCGCCTCTCCGGCGATATAGAGTCTTCCACTGTCCGATCGTCTGATCTGGTTCAAATGCCAGTCCTCCTCGCCGATCGGATTTTCGGACCAGTTAAGCCCGCCGTCCTCCGTCGTCATAAACAAGCCGTAGGCGCCCACCGCCACACCCTGCTCAGCGTCTTTAAACCAGACATCAAGCAGCGGCCGTTCTTCTTCGGGAGCTGAATAAACCCGGGACCAGGTTTTTCCGCCATCGGCGGTCTTTAAAATAACCGCGTCATGGCCGACGGCCCAGCCCAGGTTTTTATCATGAAAATAAACACCGGTAAGCGTGGCGATCGTCTGGACGTTAGCCTGAGTCCAGGAAGACCCCTTGTCGTCGGAATAGAGAATGTGGCCCCGTTCGCCGACAACGACCATCCGGCCATCAGCAAGGCAGGCGGACAGTAGAAGCGATTTGGACGCCAGTGGCTCTATGGCGGCGTATTCCGGCGGAGGTTCGGCAGCAGGAAGAAAAGAGGAAAAGAAAACAGAAACAACAAGAAGAACAGCGGCAGCAGTCTTTTTTCTGGAAAATCTCGTAAAAAGAGGGGAAAAGGATAACCGGTTCATTAAAAAAGGTCCTGTCGTCAAATTGAAGGATAAAACCGGGAGGGCATCTGCCCTCCCGGTTCGGTGATTTACAACAATGAAGCAGCGCTCCTTTGACTACCTGGTGCCTTCGCGCCGTAAGGCGGCCGGCATATAGTCTTCCTTGGTCCGTTTGATGTCAAAATCATACACACTGCTTTCATTATACAGACCCAGGGCGAGATATCGGCCGGACTGAAGATCGCCGTGGACTTCCAGGGTCGTCCATAAGGACGGCACGTTATAGTAGTTGATGACATGGCCTTCGGAAAAACGCCAGAGCTGATCCCGATTATCATAGATATCGGAGAAAACAATCTGCCAGGAGTCTTCATCCACATAGAACGTCCGGCGCTTATAAATATGACGGCTGCCGTCCTTCAAGGTGGCTTCCACGACCCAGACCCGGTGAAGCTCGTACCGGCAGACATCGGGATTGATGTGCAGGGGGGTCAGGATTTCCTTGTAGGTCAGCTTGTCGCTGTGAAGCTTGTAGGCGTTATAAGGAACGTAGATTTCCTTTTTTCCCACCAGTTTCCAGTCATAGCGGTCCGTGGCCCCGCTGAACATGTCAAACTGGTCCGTCGTTCTGACGCCGTCGGAAGCCGTCCCGGGATTGTCATAGGCGACATTGGGCGCTCTCCGGACCCGGCGCTGGCCCGGGTTGTAAATCCAGGCCGACCGGGGTTCCTTGACCTGGTCCATGGTTTCATGTACCAGCAGGATGCCGCCGGCCAGACGCGCCGGCGCGACCACTTCCTGTTTAAAATAAGTGATTACATTCCCCAGTGTTTCCGGGGTCATCCCTTCATGGGCGTAAAGCATGTCAAACTCGTCTTTCATTTCGACCAGGGTGTACTCGCCCCCCCGGGTCAGCACCGCCTGAGCGATGGAGCGGGCAGCTCTATCGCAGCGATACCGCAGGATGTGGTTCCAGATCACATCCAGTCCGGTTTTGGGAATGGGGAAGGGAATACCGATAGCGGTATTCTTTACGCCGTAGCCATTGTCCAGCAGCTCGGCCGTAGCCGCGGATTTTTTGGTGGCCTCGTAAATCCGTTCCGGGCAGGCGGCGCTCCGGTGGGTCGGGTAGACGTTCATTTTAAACGTATCATACTGTTCCAGCATGGCTTTGTGGGCGGCTGTCAGTTTATCGGCGTACTGGCTCATATTGCTCTTGGTAATGGTAACCAGGCTTTTGTCGCCGGCATAGGGGTCCGGATAATGCATGCCGGGCTTATACTCGGCCGGCGGCGTGGTAATGCCCCCGTCCCAGGCGGGAATGGTGCCGGCGGCATTCCCGGCCTTTTCGCCTCCCAGCGGCGTCAGATCCTTGCCCAGCCGGGCGATTTCCTCGGAAGATAACACGGCCCAGGCTGAAGAAGCGACCATGGCGAACAACAGCAAAAGACCTATGGGTAAAAGCGTTTTTTTCAGCATAATCGATCTCCTATTCTTTTGGTTAGAATGAATACTTGATGTTGGTTTGAATAAAGTCACGATCGTTAATCAGGTTGTACCGGTCGGCGCCGAAAAAGTTCGTATAGCTTACATCCACCGACCAGGCGCTTAAATAAAGCCCCGTCAGGCCTACCGTAACCGCCTTGCGGTCCTCGATGAAATTGCCGCCGGGCGCGGGCGAGTTTCCCGCAACATCATGCTGCCAGGCGCAATATGGGGACAGTCCCACCGGGCCGATGGCGTTCTCGTAGTTGAGTTTGGCCATCAACCGGTATCCCCACGAATCGGCGTCGGCGAAATGGTCGGACGATTCGGCCGCCTTCCCGTAATGGGCGCCGCCAAAGGGCTTGGTGGGATCCGTCTGCGGCAGAACCGCCTGAGAGGGGTTACCGGAGGTATAGGTACCGGCGGATTCCAGGCGCAGTTCGCTTTTATCCGGCATGTCTTGCACGCGGGTGTAACCGACTTCACCGAGCAGCGTAAAGCTGTTCGAGCCCAGGGTCGGCCCGAAGACCTGGGTAGCGGTTACCTGTGTCTGGATAACGTCCTTTTCAATATAGCCGTGAATGATCTCATCAGCGCCGAAGATGCCGACCTGGTTGTCCTTGTACGAGGGATTGAATTCAATGGGTGACAGGTAGGCCAGAACCATCTCCACGTCATCGATCTGCAGCGGCATGTCATTACGATAGGAGACTTCACCCTGCAGGGCGACTCCGGTTGAGCCGAGGCTGGTATTGAAACTCAGGCCGCACATGGGGATGTCTTCCGGATATTCGGTATAATAATAACCGGTTTGAGCGTAGGCATCGACCAGCAAAGGGGCGCTTTTTGATACGGCCGTGGCCTGCGCGGTCGCGGCATCCATTCCGGCGGCCATCAGCTGTTGCGTTATGGCCGTTACCGTCTGGTTGAAGGCAGCGGCTGACGCTGACGCCACGCCCGTGGCGGTTCCCGTCCGGGTACTTAATATGGGCAGGCGGCTGTGGTAATTCACATAATAAAGACCGAACTCCGTGTCGTTCATGGCTTCCGCTAAATACCGGAAGGCCAGGCCATATTGCCCGTTATCATCCGCCTTGTCGGAGGGGCCCCGCGATACCATCAGAAAGTCCGGATCAAATCCCATGGAGCCCAGATCGGTGCCTTCATCGGAAATGGATCCAAACGCCAGCACCACCTTTTCACCGCCCTCGCCGACGGAGTCTGAAGTGGAAAAAAGAGATCCGGACGGATCAATGTCGGTGTAGTCCCAGTCATACAGATAGAGGCCTTCAAAAGAGGCGTTGCTCGAAATCCCCATGGAGGCGACAACCATTCCTTCGGGGATAAGGGCTTCCTTCAATTCGGCGCCGGGAAGCCGGATGGCGCTGACATCCATGGGGTTGATGGTGTTAATGCCACCCGTAAAAAAGGTTCCCTCCCCCCAGCTGACCACCTGGTCTCCCACGCGAATGCCAAGCGGCTTGTCGGCGATGTCAAAATTTCCCGAAACATACGCGTCCAGAAGCTTGACATCACTGCCCACCAGGTCAAGGGCATCATTCGTCAGCTCGGCTTTGTCCATATGGTGGTTTTCCACCGCAAAGTCATAAAAGGCCCAGCCTCTGGCAAACGCACCGAAATTCTTATACTTCAGCTCCAGTTCGGATGAAATTTTGGGTACATTGCTGACCAGACCTTTATCAAAGTTCAAATTGCCGTTGTCGCCGTTGACGGAATAAGCCTTCCCGCCGTTGGTCAGGCCGATAATGGAATCATCCTGAGACTGGACACGCCATTGCAGGCCATAAGATAGCGTCGTGTCCAGACTGCCCCTCAGGTCGCCTTTTTCAAACTGGAAAGCGGACGCCGGATTTAGTGCGCCGGATAAGAGAACCGCCGCAACCAAAAGAAATCCTTTTGAAAACAACCAGGGGAAACGTTGGTGTGATGTTTTGTGTTTCATAAGCCCTCCTGAAAAAGAGTTAATTAGGGACAAAAACCAAGACAACGGTAAAGACAAAAATAAAGACAAAAGACAAAAGAACATCATGAAAGCGGATTTATTATACACCTGAAGGGGCAACAGAAGTCAATATTTTTTGGACATACCTTCCGGACCACGCAAAAAAACGGCGTGTATGCCGGTGCTTTTCCTCCGCCTCGGGAGTGGCTAAAACCGGTTATTCTCTTTTTGGCTTTGATATTATCTATTACCGGTGGCCTGCTTTCGGGCTTCGGCCGCGGCGCCCAGGGCGCCCATCAACTGGGGATCGACGGGCAGCGGTTCCGGTTCCATTCTCAACAGGCGGGCCAGGTGTATGATCAGCCCCTTGCTTTTGGAGCAGCCGCCGGTAACGGTCACTTTGGGCTGGATGCCGACCCGTTTTAAAAGCGTGAAGCTGCGTTTGGCAATGGATGCCTGGATGCCGGCGGCGATGTCGGCGGCGGGCTTTTTTTTGCTGAGCAGGCTGATGACCTCGGTTTCAGCAAAAACGCTGCATTGGGAGGTGATGGGAATGACGGCTCGGGCCTGGAGGGAGAGATCGGAAAACTGGTCCAGGTCCATTTTGAAGATTCGGCTCATCATTTCCAGAAAACGGCCGGTGCCGGCGGCGCACTTGTCGTTCATGACAAACTCGCGGACCCGGCCGTTTTCGTCCATGGCGATGGCTTTGACGTCCTGGCCGCCGATATCCAGGACGGTGCGAACGTCCGGTTTGCAGAAAAAGACGCCGGACGCATGGCAGGTGATTTCCGAGATATTATCATGGGCAAAGGGGACTTCGTTGCGGCCGTATCCGGTTCCGATCAGCCGGGTGAGGCCGCTGATGCCCGACAGGCCCGCAACCTGCCGGCAGGCCATTTCCAGCACGCGGGAGGCGGTTTCCCCGGGATCGATCTCCCCGGGCATGATGGCCGACCCGACGATTTTGTTTTCTTTAATGATGACCGCTTTGCCGGTGGTGGAGCCCACGTCGCAGCCGGCGTAGAAACCGTTTTCAGAACTCATTTTTTCTCCCGTCATATATCCAGGCGCCGGGCCTTCATGATGTTTTCCATGAAATGGTTGACCTGCTCCAGAATGCCGTCTCTGGAGACGATGCGCGGGTCGCTCAAATCGTAGTTGATGATCAGCAGGGGCAGTTTGTGTTCCCGGCATTTTTCCCGCAGCACGCCGTTTAAGGCGGCCGTGTTTTTACAGCCTACGTGGCCGGCCACCCAGAGCATGTCAATGTCGAACTGCTTGATCATGTCGAAAATATCATCCAGATAGTTCTGGGCCGGACCGCGGGTGTGACGGGCCATGGGACCCTCCATGATGTTCATGCCCAGGCCCCGCAGCATGGTCTCTTCGGAGGAGGTGTCGATATAGGGTTCCCGGCGATTGTAAGACATGCTGTCGATAATCAGCGATACGCCGTAGGCGGTTTCCGCCCAGTTAAACAGGTCCACGGCATGCAGCAGCGGCGGGTTCCACAGCAAAGCCCGGTACTTTTCATTGGGAAGGGCGCCTTTTCCGGACTGAAGGTTTTTCCGGGCCAGATCGCACAGGCGTTTGAACAGCAGGGTGGTTTGTGGCTTTCCCGGAGACACGTTGGCGCCCCAGAGATGGCTCAAATAAATCGGTTCGGCGGCCAGCGGCGCCGGCCGGGTTTTGAGCATGTCCCAAAGCTCCAGTTCCTGCTCCACCATGCGGTTCCGTTCATTGCAGATGGCGGCCAGCCTGTCCCAGTTCATTTTTCCCGGGGTGTGGGTCTCCAGCCAGCGGATAAGCCGCCGCAGTTCTTCCGTAAAATAGTCTCTCGCCCGGTCGTTGTAGAAATGATGGGGAATGTCCAGTCGGAACGTTGGCAGGTTAAGGGTGCGCTCAATCAGGGTATAGGACGACATGCCGCCGTCGCAGGGCAGGTTGGAGGAGATCAGCGCCAGGCCCGGGGGTAGCTCACCGGCCAGGACGAAACCCATGGTGCTCTTGGGCAGACTGCAGACATCCGGCGGCACGCCCGCGTTTTCCGAGCGGTCGATGTATGGTTCCACGGCATGGGGATCGATCATGGGCAGGGCGATGCCCAGGAGTTCGGCCATGAACGGCGTCAGCCCCATGGCCCGAAAAATTTCCGGCGGAACCATGTCCTCGTGAATGATCAGCCGTTCGCCCCGCAGGAACATGTCGTCCAGAATTTCGACAAACCCCTTGACCACATAGGAAATCACCAGCAGGGTGGCTTCATAATAAGCGTCATCCCGGTTTTTTCCGAATTTTTCGTTTAGCAGGTTGGCCCGCAGCAAGACCTTCATCCAGGGATAACGCTCAAGATTGCGAAGGGTTTTTATCGGACCGTTGCGCCAGCCCATGCCGGCGATGGCCGTCCAGTTCGAAATCACGTGTTTGGCATATAGCGTCGAGCGGACAAGGTTCATTATTATTTTCCCATGCTTTCCAGAAAGGCCTGTACCCGGGTCTGAAGCTGTCCCAGGCCGGTGCCGCTGTATTCCCGTTCCAGAGATAAAACCCGGAGACCGGATTCCCGCAAGGCGGCCACCAGCGAGGCTGACTCGACGCCCCAGGTGTCGCAGAATTTGATAAACTCCAGAAGGATGCCGTCCACTCGGTAGGCCGCGGCCGTGTCCACGATCTGTTTCAGCCGCCGGTCAAAATCCTCCATCATGCGCGGGCAGGAGGGGGCCAGCAGCGTGTGCTCCGCGATGGCGCGAAGCGGAGATTCCGCCGGACCAATGGGATCCAGCCCGGGGATGGAGCCGGTGCAGAACCGGTCGGCCACCACCACGGCGCCGGTGGATTCGATGGTATCGATATAGCGGGGATCGTCCATCTGCCCGCCGACCAGCATCAGCCGGGCCCGCGGGGCCTTGATGTTTTTCCGTTCCCGGACGCTGTCCCGAAAGGTTTCGATGGGTTTCCGGATCAGATGGCGGGGAGAGGTGAAAGCCGCCAGCATCATTTTATGAAATTCCGTTCCTGACAGCGGCGGAAGGTCTTCTTTGCGGCGCTCGGCAACGGAGGTCAGCAGCCCGACAAAGTTATTGTAATCGGCAATGGCCCGGGCAAGATCGTCGTCGGAGATGGTCAGGCCAAAGTGAGTTTCAAGCCGCCCGATCAGAATTTTCAGCTCCTCCAGGAACCAGTCCAACCCTTCTTTTCCGGCCCGGTGCGGCACGTCGATGATGTGGGAAAAATCCGGGGACAGCAGGTAGGTCATGTTGTCGTTCAGCCGCCGCAGGTGGTCGCAGCTGGCGGCATGGACCCAGCCGCCCAGAAAGTCATAGCGAAAATCCATGGAAAATTCCAGCAGGCTGCGGGTGTAGGAGCAGGTCAGCTTGGACAGATAAATATCGGCCAGTTCCGTTCCGGACGCTCCCGGAGCCCGCATTCGGACAGGAAACAGCGGCGGAATTGACAGCAGCACGGACGGGACGTAGCTGCACGTGTAGCCGACGGCGATGCCGCCGTTTTCCATGGCCTGCTGGACCAGGGGGCCGGCGGGTTCTTCCAGAAAAGGGTCAAACAGGTTGGTTTTCATCCGACACTTTCATCCGCTGGTTTTTGTTTTTTCCTTCATGGCCTTGCGCATGCTGCGCAGTTCCGACACATCGTCACAGACCGGCTTGAATTCGCAGGACGAACAATCAAAATCCATCTCCTCGACCATTTTGTTCATGGCGCCGGTGATTTCCGCCACGCCGTCGCCGATGGTCTTCAGGGCCAGCACATCCGCTTCGGTCGAGGTGACAAAAACGATTTCCACGCCCCGGACATAGGGCTTTTTCCTCAACTCCCGGATTAGGGAGCCGCCCAGCAGGGCAAGGGAAAAGCCGTCAGCCACCGCTTTCCGGCTGATCCGGCTCCACTCCCGCTGGTACTGGGATACCGCCCGCATCATGTAGCCGGCCAGGCTGACATCGTACTTGGCCAGTTCCATCTCCCGCCAGCGATCGTAGCTGTTGGTTTCGTCAAAACCGGAAACCTCCACCAGAACCGCTTTACCAAAAGGGGTCAGCGGCCGGGTTTCCCGGAAGATGTCCGGTCCGATCAGGTGGATTTTGCCGTGATCGACGGCGGCGGGGCGGTCCGTCCACAGCAGAAACGAGGTGGCGGCGGTTTTAGGGCTGCCCAGCTCCACGGCCGTGTCGGCCGACAGCACCAGATTGCTGTTACCGCCGGAAGGCCAGTCCGGGTCGGGCGCGGCGGTAAACACCATTTCCGGCGATTGTCCGGTCCGGGTGCCAAGAAACGCCCTGATCTGCTCCAGGTGATGATCAAACAGGCCCATGTGCGGACGTCACTTTCCGGCCGCCAGTTCCGCGGCGAACAGGGCGGCGCCCAGGGCGCCGTTGATCTGCGGATCGATGGGCAGGGCCTTGACCGGAACCCCCAGTCCTTCGGACAGGGCGTTGAACATGCCGCTGTTTTTGGCCACGCCGCCGGTCATGACCACGTCTTCGTGAACCTCGATGCTTTTGGCCAGGGATGCCACCCGGTTGGCCATGGCATGGTGCAGGCCGTTGATGATATCGCGGACATCCCGTCCTTCGTTGATCAGCGAGACCACCTCGGTTTCGGCGAAGATGACGCACTGGTTGGAAATCCGGATTTTTTCCTTTGCCTGCGCGGAAAGAGCGCCCATCTCTTCCAGCTTCACTTCCATCGCCCTGGCCATGACCTCAAGAAAACGGCCGGTGCCGGCAGCGCATTTGTCATTATAAATATAGCGGGCGACGTTGCCTTTTTCATCGATGCGGATGGCCTTGGCGTCCTGACCGCCGATGTCGATGATGGTGCGGACTGACGGCAGGTTCCACCAGGCGCCCTTGGCGTGGCAGGAGATTTCGGACTGGGTCGAAGCGGCAAAGGAGATATGATCCTTGCCGTAACCGGTACCGACCGCGGCCCGGATATCCGACTGGGAAACCCCGGCCTTTTCAAGGGCCAGCCGCAGGACCTCGTTGGCGGATTCCGCCGGATTGGTTTTGACGCGGATCACTTCCTGGCCGATTATTTTATTGTCTTTTAATATAACGGCCTTGGCGGTCAGCGAACCGATATCACAGCCTGCTGTAATCATATCTTTTCTCCCTGCTGCCCATTGAGTTTTTCAAACGCGAATACCGCCGCTCCAATGGCGCCCGCCAGTTGGGGATCGGCCCGCCTGATTTTCCGGATGCGGTGCCCGAGAATCTTTTCCAGGGTGGCGACCACGCCGCTGTTTTTGGCCACGCCGCCGGTCATGCAGATCTCTTTTTCCACCTTGATGGTGTTGGCCAGGATGGCCACCCGCTTGGCCATGGCGCTGTTGATGCCGGCGCCGATATCTTCCAGCAGGTACCCCGAGTTCAGGTACTTGATGACATCCGCCTGGGCCCAGACCGTACAGGTGGAGGCCAGCATGATCGGGGAACGCGCCCGGGCGGACATTTCTCCCAGCTCATGGATGCCCACATTCAGGACATCGGCCATGACCTCCAGAAAGCGGCCGGTGCCCGAGGCGCATTTGTCGTTGGTGATGAAATTTTCCACTTCGCCGGCGTCATTTAACTTGATGGCCTTGCAGTCCTGACCGCCGATGTCGATCACGGTTCTCACCGTCGGCACCATCCAGCGGGCGCCTTTGCCGTGGCAGGCGATTTCCGAGCGGGTTTCGTTGATGAAGGGTATTTTATCCCGGCCGTATCCGGTACCGACGGAATAGGCGATCTGGTTCAGTGTTGTCCCGGCCGCCGCCAGGGGTTTGTCCATGGCCGCCGCCTTTGCGGCCGACCCCAGGGCCTCATCCATGGCCGCCATGGCCGACTCCTCGGGCCGGGCCTTGGAGCGGATGATAGCTGATCCGATAATTTTCTGGCCGTTCATGATAACGGCCTTGGATGTCAGCGAACCGACATCGCATCCGGCGACAATACTCATAGCAACCCCCTTACGGTAAAAAATTCTTCCAGCCGGGCTCTGGTGTTTTCCCACGATTCCACCCGATCGTCAAAAGCGTCGTCATACATGATAAAAGTCGGATATCCCATTTTTTCAAGATCCCGGGCAAACGGTTTGACCATGCCCCAGGTGTTGCGGCAGCCCGGCGTGCCGTTGTAGATGATGCAATCCGCCTTGTAGGCCCGGGCCACGGCCAGGGTTTCGTCCAGCCACATGTTGGGCTGGTCATAAGGACCGCGGATGGAACGGACCATGGGCAGGCGGGCGTTGAGCTGGGCGATGCTGTTGAGCATGGCCTCCTCGGAACTGGTGTCCATTTTATAGGCCGACCCGTCGATGTCTTTGGTATAGCCCGTGCCTTCCATGAAGGTTTTGGACAGGATGGAACCCAGGTGAGAGAGTCCTTTGTAGTCGAGCCATTTCCAGAAGGTCATGTCCACGGTGTAGTGATCGATATAACACATGAACAACCGCTTTTTCTCGACCCCTGATTTCAGGCCGCAGATTCCGTTCTCCAGGTTCCGCCGGACGGCAGTCCGCATTTTTTCAAGGGCCGTGGTGTACTCGGGCAGGCCGGAGCAGATGAAGCGGCCGGCGTAGATGAACATGTTGTACAGGGGCGGCACCGGACTGGGAACGGCCATCTGCATGTCTTCCATGTCGGCGATGATGGTGTCCTGCTTTTCCACTTCCAGGAGAACGCGTTTGAGCCGGTCGTAATCCATCTTGTTGCCGGTCTGCTCCTCCAGGAACGTGATCAGCGCCTTGAAATCGTCGATATGATACTGGCTGGTGCGGCCGTCATTGAGTCGCTGGGGATAGTTGAGCTGGAAGAAGGGTTTGTTGAGGTAGTTGGAGGCAAAGGCAAAGGCATTGGCGTTGGTGTCGCAGACGCCGGGCGTGTCGCAGACCATGAAGTCGGGTTCTTCTCCCAGCCCCGCGAAATAGGCGCCGATGGCGCCTCTCTGCGAGGAACAGGAGGTTTCCGTCAGGCCGGCCTCGCAGGCGAAATCCAGGTAGTCGAAGGCGCCGCGTTTCCACATCATGCTGGCCAGGGCGGTGAGGATTTCAAAGGTCACCGGCACGGCGTCCACGGCATAAAGGATCGCCGGGGAAAAGCAAAAGGTGGTGGCGGCGATTTTTTTCCCTTTCTGGTGGGCCGTCAGCAGGTTATCGAAGAATTTGGCCATCATTTTCAGAAACTCCGCGCCCGGCTCGCCTTCCCCCAGAATGGCCTCCAGGGGGCCTTTGAAGTAGGGCACATACCGCAGCAAAAGATCCCTTTCCTTGACCGTACCGTCCGCGGCCAGAGAAGCCGCCGCGACGCCGCGGTTCATCATCCAGTCAAAATTATATTCCTTTACTTCCGCTCTCATACCCGTCCTCCTGAATTT
The DNA here is from genome assembly GCA_040753795.1 of Thermodesulfobacteriota bacterium. Classification (NCBI taxonomy): domain Bacteria; kingdom Pseudomonadati; phylum Thermodesulfobacteriota; species Thermodesulfobacteriota bacterium. Next base: position 115,208 of record JBFMDX010000004.1, on the reverse strand, counting down.
CGGTAGGTTCTATTTGGAGATTCTCTCCAGAAAGGCCTGAATTCTCATCTGCATGCGGCCGGTGTCCGTCAGCGGGCCGTATTCCCGTTCGATTTTCAGGCAGGGAATGCCCGCTTTTTCCAGGTCCCGCTCCAGCAGACCGTGTTCCGATCCGTGCAGGTCACAGAAACGGATGTTCTGCATGATGACGCCGTCGATGGCGGCAGCGGCGATTTTTTCCTTGAGGATTTCCAGTCGCTCCGGGTACTTGCCGAACATCCGGGGGCAGGTACACTCGCCCAGATAGCTCTCGGCCATGGCCATGACCGGATCGCCGGTTTCCGCCACCAGGTTTCCCTCGTAGCGCACGCCGAAGCAGAGGTTTTCGGCCACCACCAGGGCGTTGGGATTTTTTTCGATCAGCTCGACGATCTCAATGTCGTCGCTGATGCTGCCGATGACCATGAGCCGCTTTTTTCCGGCCGAAACCGGCGGTCGGGTCTTGAGGCTTTCCAGGAGCCGGCCCAGTTTTTCCGTGTACACGTCCCGGGGCATGACCGTGCCGGCCACGGTCACGGCAAACGCCTCGGTCCCGGTAATGGGCACGTCGGCCCGGGTACGGATCTCCTCCAGCTCCCGGAGCATCTGCCGGCCCTGGTTGTAAAGCGCGATGGCTTTTCGCAGGGCCTCGTCGCTGATGGAGAGACCGAAGTGCTTTTGCACGAAATCGATCAGATACCGGATTTCCTCCTGGAACCATTTCATGCCGTGGGGCAGGGTCTTATGGGGTACGTCAAAATAATAGAAAAACGGCGGCACGATTCCCTGGTAATCCTCCCCGGCCTTCCGCCAGCATTCGTCCAGCCGGCGCATGGCGTCGCAGCCGGGGGTAATGATGGCGCCGTCCAGAAAGCGGTATTTGCCCTTGCCGGCCAGCTGCAGGATGCATTTGGGAAAAGAGCAGATAAAGGGGCCGAAGTAGGCGTCGCCGATATCCATGCCTTCGGTTTCAATGCCCCGGATGCGGACCGGCAGAATATCGGCGGCGAAGAAAATTTCCGCCGGCACATAGGAACAGGTGTAGCCGACGACTTTTTTACCGCTTTCCTTCCAGGCCTGAATCGACTGGTTGAAAATGGTGGTCGTGGCCTCGTAAAAAGAATCAAACATTATATTCAGCCTCCCTTTACTTGAGTAAATCAGCCAGCGTCTTCCGTGCGGCTTCAGCGGTATCCTCGAATTCGTCATCCTCGGCCGTCAGGGCACTGAAGAGCCCCCGCGCCAGACCGGGGACGACGGCCCGGGCCAGCGGCCGAAGGGCCTGGCCGACCACCGCTCCGGTTGTTTCCATGAGCTGCGAAACACCGTAGAGATCCAGGGCGTCAACCAGGGCTTTGGCCTTGTCTTTGATTTCTTCAGGCCGGGCGTCAAGCAGCCGGGTCAGGAGCGCGGCCGCGGAATTTATAATACTGGCGCCTTCCTGAACATCCAGTCCGGCCAGGGAATGACCCATCGCGCCGGTGATGGCCTCGGGAACAAACCCCTCCAGGGTGGACAGCCGGTGGCTGATGGCCCGGATGCGGGCATTGTGAACCGCGCTGTTCGAGGCCAGGATGCCGGTCAGTATGTCCGGATTGTCCGCCAGGACATCCGTGAGAGCGCAACTGGCCTGGCTTTTCAAATCCGCCAGCGCGCCCCTGGCTTTCCACAGCACGTCACGGTTTATTCCTTTGAAAACGGCATCGAGCACGGTGGACAGATCGTTGGGCAACTGGGGTGAGCCGGGCTCGCCGATCAGGGCGCAGCCCACATGAAAGCCCCGGATCATTTCGGCCTGTTCGTTAATCAGCCGGGCCACCGCCCGGGCGTCCGTTTCTTTTAAAACGGAGAGCAGGACGTCGGCCACCATGTCGGGAGTGCCTTTTTCGTTGAAGGAGCCGGCTGTTTGGGCGATGGCGTCCAGGGCTATATTAATGAAGGAGGGCAGCAGAACCACCAGCGAGATCACCTTGGCAGGGTATTTCCACAGGGTCGTATTGATCATCTGGACCAGTGTGGAAATTCCCGGGGTGCTGGATTCGAGGACCTCTTTTAGTTCGCCGAAGTCCATGTTACGGAGCCATTTTTCAAACTCCGGGGCCAGAACGCGGGCCAGGAACCCGGGTTCGTTTTTATGAATGTCGTTTACGGCGCGCAGGCAGGAGGTGATCAGGGTGGCGCTTTTGCCGGTGGAAAGATCGCGGATGATCGTTTCGATCAGCTCCTTTTTCACGTTCACGTCAAGGCTTTCGATCACTCCGGCGGTTTTCGTCAGCACGGCCAGCACGCTGCCGGCCATTTCCCCGGCCTGGGCGGAGGCCCGGCGTGCGAACCCCGGATCGCCCGCAAGCGTATGCAGTTCCGGCGCCTGGGCCAGCCCTTGTTCATCCAGCATGGCGTTTCTGATGCTACCGCCGGCAGCAGCCGCGACGCTTTTCCGGAAGGTGCTTCTGGCCATGCCCGCGCCGGTTCCGCTGACCGCCCACAGGCGGATCAGCTCGGGGATAAGGTTTCCGGCCAGCAACCGCATTTCTCTGGTGTTGCTGATCTGCTCCAGCAGTTCCCGAAAAGCCGGGTTTTCCGTTGCCCCTGATGGTAAAGAGAATTTTTCTTGTTTTTCCATAATGTTATAATTGCTCCCGGTGTTCGTTTGATTTGACGGCAGGTTCCCTGACGGTGCTGACCGGCAGGTCCTTGATAATCTGAAGTCCGGTTTCCAGTGTTTTCAGGGCGACCTCTTTTTCCTTGGTGATGTATTCAAAAACCGTTTCCACGGCCATGTTGCTGTTTCCCTGCTGCAGATAGCCGTTGCCTCTTTCGATAACCGCCAGGTTTTCATACAGGCTTTCTCTACGCAGCGTAAACGTCAGATATTGCATGCGGCGGACACCCGGCAGCAGATCCAGAATCATTTCCTCCAGCAGCGGGTCCCGGGCGGCCTTCAGACAGGCCAGGCTGAAATCGAAAAAGGCCGTGTAATAAGCGTGAATATCCTTACGGCGCACGGCGTCGGCCGCGTCAAGGACGGTCTGGTTGATCTTTCGCAGGTCCTCCGGTGTGCTTTTTTCCGTACACTCTTTGGCGGCCAGCATAATCAGGGCGCCGGTAATATTGTAAAGAGAGGTGATGTATTCACTGGAAAGGCCGGTGACCTTGGTTCCCTTGCGCGGGGTCTGTTCCACCAGCCGCTGCTTTTCCAGTAACTTCAGTGCCTCGCGGACCGGGCTGCGGCTGACCTGGAGATCGGCGGCCAGTTGCGCTTCACGAATGTTTTCGCCCGGTTTGAGCTCAAACCGGATGATTTTTTCCCGGATGTGGTCGGCAATCTGTTCCGGCAAACTTTGTGCGGCCATGAATGTCATTGAAGCAGCCTTTTCTTTTGACTGTCAACAGTCGATTGTCGACAAAATACAACCTGGTTTTTTGATTGTCAACAATAAAAACGGGTTCTCCTTCCGGATCCTCCTTGAAAAAAACTGTAAAATATTGACAGGACTGACCGATCCTGTTATAGGCAAAGGGTATAAAAGCAGTGTCTTTATCATTATAACTAAACATTTCAAACAGTCCGGGGGATGGACAGCGCCTGCTGACCTTTTACCCCTGAACGGATAAGGACGATTATTTTGACTGCCCACAACAGGATTACCCAGCTTTCCGTGTTTCTGGAAAACCGGTCCGGCCGGATCGCCCATATTGCCACCGCGCTGGGAGAGGCCGGTGTGAATATCCGGGCCATGGCCCTGGCGGACAGCTCCGATTTCGGTATTCTCCGACTGATAGTGAACGACAACGAAAAAGCCCTGGCCGCATTGAAGGAGCGGGGCTTTATCGTCAAGCAGAACGAAGTGGTGGCCGTGCAGGTTCCGGATGAGGCCGGGGCCCTGGGCCGGACCTTGGCCGGGATCGAGGAGCAGGGCCTGAATATCGAGTACCTGTACGCGTTCATCGAAAAGCCGGGGGAATCGGCCATGCTGATTTTCCGCTTTGACGACGTGGATCGGGCCATCGCGCTTCTCAAGGGAGCCAACATCCGGATGCTGGAGTAAAAACCTCGCGAACGCGGATAGCTCTTGAAAAAAGGGCTTTCCCGGCGGGGCGGCCCCGGGTGAAACCATAATAACGATAAAAGGGAGGAAGGGAATGAAAAAAACAGTTCTGGCATTGGCAGTAGGATTGGTTCTTTTAACCGTTTGGGGTGGAATGGTTTATGCCGAAACCGAAGAAATCCGGATCGGCTGCCTGTTTGCCGTGACCGGCAAAGCGGCCTGGCTGGGTGAACCGGAAAAGAAAACCGCCGAAATGCTGGCCGATGAAATCAACGCCGCTGGTGGCATTAACGGCCGCAAGATCAAACTCATCATTGAAGACGATCAGGCCGACAATACCCGGGCGGTCACCGCCGTCAAGAAGCTGATCGAGAAGGACAAGGTCTGCGCCATCATCGGACCGTCGGTTACCGGCACCACCATGGCCATTATCCCGATCATGCAGGAAGCCAAGATTCCGCTGGTCTCCTGTGCCGCCGCCGCCGCCATTGTTGAACCCGTGGCGGAAAGATACTGGATTTTCAAGACCCCCCAGAAGGACAGCGACGCCGTCCGCCGGATTTACGAGCACATGATCTCCAAGGGCATCAAGGACGTGGGCCTGATCACCGCCACCAGCGGCTTTGGCGATGCCGGCCGCACCCAGCTCAAGGCCCTGGCCGCGGAATACAAGATCAATCTCGTGGCCGACGAAACCTACGCGCCCACCGACACGGACATGACCGCCCAGCTGGTCAACATCCGTAAAGCCAATGCCCAGGCCGTCATCAACTGGTCCATCGAGCCGGCCCAGGCCATTGTTCCCAAAAACATGAAACAGCTGAATCTGACGATCCCGCTGTATCAGAGCCACGGCTTCGGTAACATCAAATACGCGGAAGCAGCCGGCGAAGCCGGCGAAGGAATTATTTTCCCGGCCGGCCGGCTCCTGGCTGTCGATACCCTGGCCGCCGATCATCCCCAGAAGGCGGTTCTGACCGAATACAAAACCAAATATGAAGCCAAGTTCAACGAGCCGGTCAGCACCTTCGGCGGACATGCCTTTGACGCCCTGCACATTGTCGTCAACGCCCTCAAGAAAGTCGGCGATGACCCGGCCAAACTGCGCGACGCCATTGAAACCACCGAGTTCACGGGCACCGGCGGCGCGTTCAAGATGTCGGCCCAGGATCACAGCGGGCTGGACAAGAACGCCTTTGAAATGCTGACCGTCAAGGGTGGAAAGTTCGTGGTGCTGGAAGACTGATCGCCGTTTCTGCGGCAAGAATAAGACGCGTGGGGGGAATACGCTCCCCCCACGCGTCTTTATAATTATAGGCAGAAAAACCATAATGGATAGCGGCGGCCAGTTTTCCGATTTCCTGCAGTTCCTGTTCATGGGCATCCAGCGGGGCTGCATCTACGCCATGGTGGCCATGGGGTTCAACATCATCTACAACGCCACCGGCATCATCAATTTCGCCCAGGGCGAGTTCGTGGTCCTGGGCGGGCTGATGATGGTCACCCTGACCATGGTCCTGCCCCTGCCCCTGCCCGTCGCCTTTATGCTGACGGCGGCCTTTGTCATGGCCGTGGGCGTGCTGATGGAGCGCGCCACCATCAACCCGGTGAAAAACCCCTCGGTGCTGCGGCTGATCATCATCACCATCGCGGTATCCATATTGATAAAGGGGCTGGCCATGCTTTTCTGGGGTAAGGAGTCCCGCCACATGCGGCATTTCTCCGGTGAAGAAAGCCTTCATGTGCTGGGCGCCACTATTCTTCCCCAGACCCTCTGGATCATCGGCGCCCTGGTCCTGACGGTGGGCCTGTTTGTTTACTTCTTCAATTACACCATGACCGGTAAAAGTATGCGCGCCTGCGCCATCAACCGGGACGCCGCCCGGCTGGCGGGCATCAACGACCGCAACCTGATCATGCTGTCCTTCGCCCTGTCGGCCGCCATCGGCGCCATTGCCGGCATCATCATCACGCCGGTCATTCAAATGGATTACGGCCGGGGGGCGCTACTGGGCCTGAAAGGCTTCGGCGCGGCCGTGGTCGGGGGACTGGGCAACAGCTTCGGCGCCGTGGCGGCGGGCCTGATCCTGGGCGTGATCGAGGCCATGGCCGCGGGATACATTTCCTCCCATTACATGGACGCCGTGGCCCTGCTGATTCTGCTGATCGTTCTCTTCGTCCGGCCCAGCGGCATCTTCGGGGACCGTGAAGCGGCGCGGTTCAAAGAGTTCTGACCATGGGTGCGAAACACTATATTGGACTGGTGGTGCTGCTGCTGCTGATCCTGGTCACGCCTCAGGCCGTGGGCAACGACTACTACCTGGGCATGCTGGTGTTCGCCGGCATCAACTGTCTGGCCTGCATCGGCCTGTCCCTGCTCATGGGCTACGCCGGGCAGATCTCCCTGGGCCACGCGGCCTTCATCGGCATCGGCGCCTATGTCTCCGGGTACCTGACCGTAAAAATGGGCGTGGGAATCTGGCCGGCCATGGCTGCCGGCGTGGGTGGCTGCGTTTTGATGGCCCTGGTCATCGGCATTCCCGCCTTGAAGCTCAAGGGCCACTATCTGGCCATGGCCACCCTCGGCTTTGGTGAAATCCTCTATATTGTGGCCGTGGCGGCCACCGGCATCACCGGCGGGCCGGAAGGAATCAACAACATCCCCCGGCTGCGGCTGTTCGGCCTGGCGCTGGATTCGGACACCCGGTTTTTTTATTTCACCTGGGCGCTGGTCTTTGCCGGCCTGTTTTTCGCCTTAAACCTCATCCACTCCCGGGTGGGGCGGGGGTTGATGGCGGTCCACGGCAGCGAGGACGCGGCCGGTTCCCTGGGGGTCAACACCGCCCGCTACAAGATCCAGGTATTCGTGTTAAGCGCCATCTACGCCGGCATCGCCGGAAGCCTTTACGCCCATTACGTCAACTACATCGATCCCGGGCCTTTCGGGGTCATGCATTCGGTGCTGCTGGTCACCATGGTGGCGGTGGGCGGCATGCATTACATCTGGGGCGCGGTCGGCGGCGCGGTGTTCCTGTCCCTGCTGCCGGAACTGCTTTCCCTTCTGTCCGAATATTTTGAAGATACCGGCATCCAATACCAGTCGGATTACGACACCCTGATTTACGGGGCCATCCTCCTGCTGGTCATGCTGTTTCTGCCGGAAGGGATCGCCGGCGGGCTGGCCGATCTGGCGGAAAAAACGAGAAAAATCATGGATTCACGGGGAGCCGGGACGGAAAAGTGAGCGGGCTGATTCTGGAAATCCGGTCCCTGTGCAAGGTTTTTGGCGGGGTCGTGGCGGTCAACGAACTGGACCTGGCGGTGGCCCAGGGCAGCATCACCGCCATCATCGGACCCAACGGCGCCGGAAAAACCACGGTGTTCAACATGATCACCGGCTTTATCCGGCCGACCCGGGGCGCCATCCGCTTCGGCGACCGGGAGATCCAGTCCAGTCCGGTATACGCCATCGCCGAAATGGGGATCGCCCGCACGTTTCAGAACGTTCAGATCTTTCCCAACCTGAGCGTGCTGGAAAACGTCATGGTCGGCCGTCACCTGCAGTCCCGGTCCGGGTTCCTGGCCTCGCTGCTGATTCCGCCGTTTTTCCGGCGCGAGGAAAAAGAGATCCGGGAAAAGGCCGCCCACTGGCTGGATTTTGCCGGCCTGGGAGAGCTGGCGCGGCTGTCGGCGGCCAGCCTGCCCCTGGGCAGCCAGCGGATTCTGGAGATCGCCCGGGGACTGGCCATGGAGCCCCGCATGATTCTGCTCGATGAGCCGGCCTCGGGGTTGAACGCGCGCGAAACCCTGGCCATGGGCGAACTGATCCGGAAGATCCGGGATATGGGGATCACGGTGGTGCTGGTCGAGCACGATATGGAACTGGTCATGGACATTTCCGAGCAGATCAACGTGATCAATTTCGGCAGCCTGATCGCCCGGGGCACCCCCCGGGAAGTGCAACTCAACCCGGAAGTGATCGCCGCCTACCTGGGCGAATGACGGACTTTTTTAAGAAAGGCAGCGCCACGCATGTCGGCCATGCTTCGGATTCAGAATATCAACAGCTACTACGGCCTGGCCCACGTGCTCAAAAACGTGTCGCTTCATATCAACAAGGGCGAGACCGTCACGCTGATCGGCGCCAACGGCGCCGGCAAGACCACCCTGCTGCGGTCCATCAGCGGGCTGCAGCCTATCCGCGAGGGATCTATTTCCTTTGAAGGCCGCGATATCACCGGACTGCCGGTGGAAAAAAAGGTCCGCCTGGGGATCGCCCAGGTGCCCGAGGGCCGGCAGATCTTCTGGCCCATGACGGTGTTTGAAAACCTGGAGATGGGCGGTTTTCTGGTTTACAAAATGCGCGGCCGCAAGCAACTGGACGCGACCATAGACGAAATGCTCGACCTGTTTCCGATTTTACGGCAGCGGAAAAAACAGTACGCCGGGTCTTTAAGCGGCGGCGAGCAGCAGATGCTGGCCATTGCCATGGCGCTGATGATCCGGCCCCGGCTTCTGCTGCTGGACGAGCCGTCCATGGGCCTGGCGCCGCTGATCGTAAGAGAGATATTCCAGATCATCGACCGCCTGAAAAAGGAAACCGATCTGACCGTGCTGCTGGTGGAACAGAACGCCCGGGCCGCCCTGAGTGTGGCTGACCGCGGGTATGTAATGGAAACCGGGCGGATCATCCTGGAGGATTCGGCCCAGGCCCTGCTGGCCAACCAGGAGGTCAAGCGGGCGTATCTGGGGAAGGATCAGCGGGAAATATGGGAATGATAAAACTAACCGGAGGAGCCAGATGAGCAAATTCTGGGATCAACGGAACGAATGCCTGGACCGGGAGGAGATCCGGCAGGTTCAGCTGGAACGGCTTCAGGCCACCCTGCACCGGGTCTACAAGAACGTCCGCCATTATCATCAGACGTTTCGCGGCATCGATTTCATGCCGGACGATCTGACCGGCCTGGATGACCTGAAAAAGCTGCCCTTTACCACCCGCGATATCCTGCGGGAAAACTATCCTTACGATATGTTCGCCGTTCCCCTGCGGGAGGTTGTCCGGCTGCACGCGCCGGCCCTGACCATGGACAAGCCCCAGGTGGTGGGATTCACCAAAAACGATCTGAAAAACTGGGGCATGCTCATGGCCCGGGGCCTGTCCGCCGTCGGCGTCAACAACGAGGACGTGGTCCAGGTGGCCCTGGTCCCCGGCAAGCTGATCGGTCCCTTCGGTTTTCAACTGGGCACCGAGCAGATCGGGGCTTCGGCCATTCCCATGTCGGTGGGGCGCATGGCCAGCCAGGCCAGGATCATGCGGGATTTCCGGGCCACGGCTTTTGTCTCCACCCCTTCCTTTGCCCTGCGCCTGATCGACGCCATGGAAAAACAGAATATCCGCGTCATGGACCTGTCTTTAAAACACGGCCTGTTCGGTTCGGAACCCTGGTCCGAGTCGACCCGGGAGACCCTGGAGTCGGCCCTGCGGATAACGGCCACGGATATTTACGGCCTCAAGGAGGTCTTCGGTCCGGGTCTGGCCTGGGAATGCCCGGCCAAAAACGGTCTGCACCTGTTCGAGGACCATTTCATTCCGGAAATCATCGATCCGCAAACCCTCCAGCCCCTGCCCCCGGGCAGCGAAGGCGAACTGGTCATCACTACCCTGACCAAGGAGGCCTATCCCCTGATCCGGTTCCGCACCGGCGACCTGACCCGCCTTGATTTCCAACCCTGCGCCTGCGGCCGCACCCATTGCCGCCTTGCCCGGATATTCAAGCGCTGTGACGGCACCATCGTCATGCGGGGCGGCAGCATCGTGCCCGACCAGATCGGCGCGCTGCTGGCTTCCGAAGGCGGCCATATGCCGGCCTATCAGCTGCTGGTGGAAAACCGGCACGGTCAGGACCAGTTGACGGTGCTGATTCAGATCAGCGACAAGACTTTTTTTGACGAGATGGGCAGGCAGCGGGAGTATGTTGAAAAGCTGCATCAGGCGGTCAGCGAGTTTCTGGGCTGGGACGTAACCATCCGCATGGTGGAGCGGACGGCCTTTGACCCGGCGGAAAAGGTCAGGGATCTGCGGCGGCTATAGCAGTCTTACTTTCCCGGATCAGGATCGAACAGATAACCCACGGCCCGGACGCTTTGAAAGTGCCGGGGTTTTTTCGGGTTCTTCTCAAAATACTTGCGCAGCCGCACGATAAAGTTGTCGATGGTCCGGGTGGTGGTGCCGCCGGTGTATCCCCAGCCGATTTCCAGCAGTTGCTTGCGCGAAAGATTCTTTCCCTGGTTGGCGATGAAAAGCTTTAAGAGCGTGGCCTCCTGCTCGGTCAGGGTGATCAGGCCCATGCGACAGTCGGCCTGGAGGGTGTCAAAATTGATGGTGTTGCCGCCGAAGGAATAAACGGATGGAACCGAAGCCGCGGGCATCTGCTGCTTGCTCCAGGCGGACCGGGTCAGCAGGCGCTCCACCCGCAGCAGGAATTCCTCCAGGTCAAAGGGTTTGGTCAGGTAGTCGTCCACCCCGCAGGACAGGCCTTTTACCTTGTCGGCCGGTTCCGTTTTGGCCGACAGGATCAGAACCGGCAGCTTTTCGTCCTCCAGGCGGATGCGCTGGAGAACCGAAAAACCGTCGATGCCCGGCAGCATGATATCCAGCACGATCAGGTCCGGATTTTCCTTTTTCCATAGATCCAGGCCGGACATACCGTCCGGCGCCCAGATCACCTCATAGTCCTTCATGGACAGGTTCAGTTTCAATGCCTCGGCGATATGGCTTTCATCCTCGATGATCAGAATCCGTCTGGCGCTTGAGTGGTTCATGTCCGGCCCTCCTCTTCTCCTGCCGCCGGCGTTTCGGCAGCCGGCAGGGTCACCGTAAAATCCGTACCGCTGTCGCCGGGAGCGGCCTCTACCTGAATGGTTCCGCGGTGAACCTTGACGATGCCGGCGACCAGATAGAGGCCCAGGCCGTTGCCCTTGGCCGACCGCGTCTGGGCATCGCCGGCCTGGTAGAATTTTTTGAATATTTTTTTCCGTTCGGACCGGGGAATGCCGATGCCGTTGTCGATGAAGCGGACAATATATTTGTTGTTCTGCTGTTCAAAAAGAATATCGACCCGGGGGGTTCGGGAGGTGTTGTATTTAACGGCATTGGTCAGCAGGTTCATCAGCAGCATTTCAAACAGGTTGTCGTTGATGCGGCAGAAACAGCAGGGATCGCTGGTCCGGTTGTCCATGCGGATGACGGCGTTTTTAAACACATGCCGGTTTTTTTCGATAAACCGGGAGGTAAAGGAGACAATGTCCCGGACCTCAAAGTGGCCGGCGTAGGTTTTTCCCTGGATCTCGGCCAGGTTAAGGATGCTGCCGATGGTCGAGGAGAGGCGGTTGACGTCCTCGATCATGGCATTCAGGTACTTGACCTGCTCCTCTCTTTTGAGATCGTGCCGCAGAAAGGTTTCCAGAAAAAGCCGCAGGGAGGTGACCGGCGTTTTCAGTTCATGGGTGAAGTTGTCGATGAAGTTCTTCTGCATGCGGAAGAGCTGAAAGGCTTTCAGGTTATAATAAAAGATGAGGAAGAGCCCGATCAGAATCAGCCCCACCAGGATGGAGAGCACGGTGATGACCACCCAGGTGTGAACCGAGGCCACGTCCGTCTGGCTGATGTTAAACCGGATCATCAAAGACTGGAGCCCGCTCCTGACCTTGATGTACCAGTAAATAAACAGCCACAGGGAGATGCCCAGGGCGATGGTGGAAAACACAAAAACGCTGATGGAAAAAACAAGCCAGCGGGTGCGGTTCATATCAATGGTCCTGAATTTTTAACACATCGACCATATCGCAGTTGCCGCCAAAAATCCAGCGACGCCAGGAGAGATCCGGTAGCTACCCTTCTCCGTCGGCCGGCCGGAACACCTGAATCTGCTTTAAGCTTTTGGGGATGTTTTCAACAGAGCCCGGGACGGCGATAAAAAAAGCCGGCAGACCGGGCGCCAGGCAGCCGAGATTGGTCAATCCCAGCAACTCGGCCCCGTTTGAAGTCGCGCAATGAACCGCTTGTTCCACGGAATAGCCCGCGTCCAGCAGCAGGCTCAGTTCCTTAATGACGCTGTCGCCATGGTAGACGCCGGGACTGCCCGCGTCGGTTCCCAGGGCGATCTGTACCCCGATTCGTCTGGCAAACGCAATCTGTTCCATCTGGCTTTCCAGGTTCCGGGCAGCCACGTCGCCGCCTTCCTGGCCCATCTGGGCGAAAGCCTGCATGGGGCTGGCGGTGGGCACCCAGAAGACGCCTTTTTCCGCCATGCGCTCCAGGTTGTCCCGGCCCATGAAATATCCGTGTTCGATGGAATCGACCCCGGCCTCAACGGCTTCTTTGACCGGAACCTCACCGTTGGCGTGAACCATGATCTTCTTCCTGTTCTTCCTGGCCAGGCGGACCACGGCCTTGAGTTCATCGACGAGGAATTGCGGCTCGGTCTGCTCGCCGAATATCTTCAGGCTGTTGATGCCGGAGTTGATCAGCTTGACGTGGTCGGCGGTTTCCATACTGCGGCCGACGGCGGCCAGCAGCCGGTTGCCGTTGACGGCCGGACCACCGACGATTTTTCCGTAACGGCCCGGCTTGTAGAAGGCCCGGCCCGCGGCCATGACGCGCAGGGGGGTGTTTTCGCCGCTGAGGAATTCGTTTTTATAGCGGACGGCATGGGCGCCGGGATCTCCCCCGTCCCGGACGGCCGCCACGCCACGCGCTGCCAGCCGATCGACATTCCGGCGGATGACCGGCCGGAGGGTGTCGTAATCCGCCGAAAAAAGGTTGGCGCGGGTTTCTCCGGAAGTTTCGGCGTTCATGAACAGATGCACATGGCAGTCGATAAAACCGGGCAGAATCGTGCAGCCGCCCAGATCCACCAGCGGCAGGTCAACATTCGGCCGGATACCGGATATGGCCGCGATGCGACCGTTTTCAATATGCAGAAAAACACTGATTCTCACCGGGCTGCCCATGCCGTTGATAAGGGAGCCGGCCTTGACGATGGCGTTGCTGATATAGTTAAGACTGGGTGTCACTGGCTATACTTTCGCTTGCAAAAAGGGTTCTAGGGGTAGAGGATTCAAGGGGTCAAGGGATTATAGAAGCTCTCAATCCATCCAGCCTTGCGTCCAATTTTACAGCCATTAGTCAACCCTGTTCATTGATTATCCAACCTTGAGCTATAATCTACTATAAAAAATTCCTTACCCTCGACCCCTTGAATCCTCGGACCCTTGAACCCTTCAGGCAACAAAGTCCTATCCGGAAGTTTTGCTGTCATCAAGGAAACAGGGTCCGCACTACCGGAGCTGCCTGCGCAGCATTTCCAGGGCGGCGAAGGCGAAAATCCGCTTGTTCATGGACCGGTTCTGAAAGGAAAGTTTCAGCGTACGTCCGAATTCTCCTTCGGGCGCGGCCAGGCCGATGCAGACGGTGCCGACGGGCTTGTCGGTGGATCCGCCGGACGGACCGGCAATGCCGCTTATGGCCAGCCCGTAGTCGGCGCCGGTCAGGCGGCGGACGCCGGCGGCCATGGCCCGGGCGGTTTCTTCGGAGACGGCGCCATACCGGTCGATGGTTTCCTGCGGGACCCCGATCACGGCCGTCTTGGCCGTGTTGGCATAGGTGACCGCGGAAAGCAGAAAATAATCGGAACTGCCGGGATTGTTGGTCAGCAGGTGGCCCACCAGGCCGCCGGTGCAGCTTTCCGCTACGGCCACGGTTTTCTTCTTTTCCGCCAGCAGCCGGCCCACCTCGGCCGGAAGGGACAGCCCCTGCCCGGAAAAAACGCACTCGCCGATGGTCTCCTGCGTCCAGCGGGCGGCCTTTTCCACCAAAGCTTCAGCGGCGTCCTTGCGCTGGTCGCGGGTGGAGATCCTGACGAACATTTCCGGGAAAGAGACACGGATGCCGTAGCGCGCGCCGGGAAACCGCTCCGGGATGCCGGCGATCAGGCGCCCCACCTCGGATTCCGGAAGACCGAACACCGACAGGGTCCGGCCGGCTGCATGAAGGTTCCCTCCGGCCTGGCGGGAAACGATATCCGGCAGCACGGAGGCGGTCATCATGATTTCCATTTCAAAGGGCACACCCGGCATCACATACACCCGGCACCTGCCCACATTCAGAGAAAAGCCGGGCGCTGAACCGACGCTGTTGGGGATGCAGACCGCTCCTTCGGGAAGCAGGGTTTGCTTGGGATCGGTTTCCCGCATTTTCATGCCGCGTTCTTCAAAGAACCGCCGCACCGAGGCACCGGCTGTTTCGTCAAAGGCCAGTCTCACGCCGGCGGCCCGGGCCACGGCCTCGGCCGTCAGGTCGTCGCCGGTCGGCCCCAGCCCGCCGGTGATCAGGGCCACGTCGGCCCGGCCGGCGATTTCCCGCACGGCGGCGGCGATCAGCTCAATATCGTCGCCCACGCAGGTGTGGCGCCGGACCTCGATGCCGGTCTCTTCCAGGGCCGCCGCGATAAAGGCGGAGTTGCTGTCGACGATGGTTCCGGTCAGCACCTCGTTGCCGGTGGCCAGGATTTCAGCACGCATAGGAACACGCCTTAAAAATGTTATTGACAACTGGTTTTCAATACCATATTAAAAAGCCCATACAAATTGTTTTTATGGAAATTCGAATGAATATTCAACAGGCAAAAAAAGTCAGAATTAATTACAACGGCAACTGGTGGTGGCGGGCCTGGCGTTTGCGGTCTGCCGACGGAGTCTGATCAGCCGAATCAACAAATAAAACGAAAAAATCAAAACCGTGGGCAATCGCAAAATGATGTCCGCGGTTTTTTGTTTTGGAACAGGCCGCGGCAAGACAACCCGCGGCCTGTTGTATTTTATGACAAGGAGAGACTATGCTGCTTAACCGTTTTCCGGAAGAAGAAACCTTCCTGGCCCTGGCGAAGAACGCCAACGTGGTGCCGATCTGCGCTGAAATTCTGGCCGATACCGAAACCCCGGTGTCCCTGCTGAAAAAATTCTACAAAACCAGCGGACCGGTTTTTCTTTTTGAAAGCGCCGAGGGCGGTGAGCGCTGGGGCCGGTACAGTTTTCTGGGCACGTCGGCCCGGGTCCGGGTCCGGGTTTTCCGGCAGCGGGTGGAGGTGGAGGAACACGGCCGGACGGATGTTCTGCCCCATGACGGGCGACCCCTGCCGGTGCTGCGGTCGGTCATGGCCCGGTACAGGCCCGCGGCCGTGCCGGAGCTGCCGCGTTTCTGGGGCGGGCTGGTGGGGTATTTCACCTATGAAACCGTTTCGTTTTTCGAGGCCATTGCCAACCGCTGGCCGGAGGACAAGCCCCTGGCTGATTTTATGATCCCCGAGGAACTGATCATCTTCGACAATATCCGGCATACCCTGGTGGCCCTGGTCATCGCCTTTACGGAGGACGCGGCCGGGGACCACGCCTCGGCGCGGCTGCGGGCGGTTTACAGCCGGGCCGTGGCGCGGTTGGAGGCCATGCTGGCCATCATCGAGGGCCCCATGCCGGAAGGAACTGAAACCAGTCGCCCGGCCGCGCCGTGCGCCATCGCCCCTGAATACAATGACGAGGCCTACCGGGAAAAAGTCCGCGTCACCAAGGAACACATCCGCCAGGGTGACATCATTCAGGCGGTCATCTCCCAGCCCTTTTCCTGCTCACCGGCGCCGGACCTGTGGACCCTCTATCGGGCCCAGCGCTATATCAATCCCTCGCCCTATCTATACTTTCTCCATCTGGGCGATATGGCCCTGATCGGCTCCTCGCCGGAAACCATGGTGCGCCTGGAAAACCGCACGGCCATTCTGCGGCCCATCGCCGGCACCCGGCCCCGGGGCAAAACCGAACAGGAGGATCGGGCCATGGCCGACGAACTGCTCAAGGATGAAAAGGAGCGGGCCGAACACCTGATGCTGGTGGATCTGGGCCGCAACGATCTCGGGCGGGTGGCGGAAACCGGCACGGTCCAGGTGACCGACCTGATGGTGGTGGAACGTTACTCCCACGTCATGCACCTGGTCTCCAACATCTGCTGCGGCCTGAAAGAGGAATACGACGCCTGGGATCTGCTGGCGGCCACCTTTCCGGCCGGGACCCTTTCCGGCGCGCCCAAGATCCGGGCCATGGAAATCATCAGCGAACTGGAGGAAGATCCGCGGGGGCCCTACGGCGGAGCGGTCGGATACGTTTCCTTTTCCGGCAACATGGATCTGGCCATTACCATCCGCACGGCCGCGGTGGAACACGGCCGGCTGACGGTTCGGGCCGGGGCCGGCATCGTGGCCGACTCCGACCCGGAAAAGGAGCGGGTGGAAACGGTCAACAAGGCCATGGCCATTCAAAAGGCCCTGCAACTGGCCGGAATCGGCGGAAACAGCCGGGGAAAATAAAAGAAGGAGCTTGCCATGATCCTGATGATAGACAATTACGATTCCTTTACTTACAACCTGGTCCAGTATCTGCGGATGCTGTCGGCCGATGTCGCGGTCATTCGCAACGACGACCGGACCGTGGCCGAAGTATGCGGGATGACGCCGTCGCATCTGGTCATCTCGCCCGGGCCGGGGCGGCCGGCGGAAGCGGGTATATCCATGGAGCTGATCCGGGCCCTGTCCGGAAAGATCCCGATTCTCGGTGTCTGTCTGGGACACCAGGCCATTGCCGAGGCCTTCGGCGGCAAGGTGGACCTGGCCAAGTCCATCATGCACGGCAAGACCTCGGCCGTGACCACCGACGGGAAAACCATTTTCGAAGGCATTCCCTCGCCGTTTGATGCCATGCGCTATCACTCCCTGGCGGTGGTCCGGGAGACCATGCCGGACTGCCTGGAAATCACGGCCGAGACGGCCGACGGCGAAATCATGGGCATCCGGCACCGGACTCATCCTACCGAGGGTATTCAGTTCCACCCCGAGTCGATCATGACGCCCAAGGGGAAAAGAATCATTAAAAATTTCCTGCGGTTGACAGTATAAGGCGGCTGAATTATGAATAAAAAGGGGATAATTAATTAGGAGGGGAAAATGTTTTCACAGATACTAACCAAACTCATTGCCCGGCAGAATCTGGCCCGGGAAGAGATCGCGGCCGTGTTTTCCGAAATTTTTTCCGGAAACCTGACCGATGCCCAGATCGGCGCCTTTATCGCGACCCTGGCCGCCAAGGGCGAAACTTTTGAAGAGCTGGCCGGAGCGGCCGAGGCCATGCGCCAGAAAGCCACCCGTGTCCAGGCCTCGTCGACCATCGTGGTGGACACCTGCGGCACCGGCGGCGACAAGTCCGGCACCTTCAACATTTCCACCACCGCCGCCTTTGTCGTGGCCGGCGCCGGCGTCACCGTGGCCAAGCACGGCAACCGCTCCATTTCCAGCAAATGCGGCAGCGCCGACGTGCTGGAGGCCCTGGGCGTGAAACTGAACACCGAGCCGGAGGTGGCCGAAGAGGCCATCAATGAAATCAACATCGGTTTTCTGTTCGCGCCGTTGTTTCACGGGGCCATGAAGTTCGCCGCCGGTCCCCGCAAGGAACTGGGTGTGCGCAGTATCTTTAACATCCTGGGCCCGTTGACCAATCCGGCCGGCGCCAACTGCCAGGTGCTGGGCGTGTTCGCCCCCCAGCTCACGGAGATGGTGGCCAATTCCCTCAACCTGCTGGGCACCCGGCGGGCCTTTGTGGTTCATGGCCACGACGGGCTGGATGAAATCTCCGTGTGCGCCCCCACCCGCGTTTCGGAGCTGAAGGATAAGGCCGTGACCACCTACGACATTTCTCCGGAGCAATTCTTCGGGGAAACCGCTCGCCCGGATGATCTTAACGGCGGCGCTCCGGAAGAGAACGCGGAGATTACGCTGAATATTTTAAGCGGACGGGAAAGAGGCGCCCGGAGGAACATCGTGGCCATTAATGCCGGGGCGGCCCTGGTGGCGGCGGGAAAGGCCGACAAGTTGGCTGAAGGTGTTCAGCTGGCCAATGAAATCATTGAAAGCGGCAAGGCTCTGGCCAAGCTGGAGCAACTGGTGGATTTTACGCGGCGAAACGGATAGCCCGGGAAAAGATCATGGCCGAAAACATTTTAGAAAAAATAGCGGCCGCCAAAAAGGAAGAAATCGCGGCGGCCAGGAAAAGGGAACCGGCGAGTGCCCTGCGGAACCGAGCCGAGCAGCGGGAGGGCCAACGTCCGTTTATCGGCCGACTGCGTCAGGCCCATGAAAATGGCATCGGCATCATTGCCGAGATCAAGCGGGCCTCGCCCTCCAAGGGCATCATCCGCGGCGATATGGACGCCGGCGACTATGCCCGGCGGTATGAGGCGGGCGGGGCCGCCGCCATTTCCGTGCTTACGGACCAGCAGTTTTTCAAAGGCTTCCTGGACGACCTGGTCGCCGCGCGAAAGGCCGTGAGTCTGCCGGTGCTGCGTAAGGACTTTCTGATTGACCCCTACCAGTTTTACGAAGCCGCGGCCGCCGGAGCGGACGCGGCTCTGCTGATCGTGCGCATGCTGTCTTCGGAGCAACTGACTGATCTGCTGGCTCTGTGCCGGGAACTGCGGCTTGACCCGCTGGTGGAGGTGCATGACGCTGCCGACCTGGACAAGGCCACGGCAGCCGGGGCCGAGCTGATCGGCATCAACAACCGTGATTTGAAAACCTTTAAGACCGACATTGCCGTGGCCACCCGGCTGGTGTCGCAGTTTAGGGACGGCCAGGTTCCGGTGGCGGCCAGCGGCATCAGCACGGCCGATGACATCCGCGCGACCCGGAAGGCGGGCATCAACATCTTTCTCATCGGTGAGAGCATTGTCCGGGCCGAGGACACCGTGGGGTTTTTGCGGGGGCTGATCAAGGGGGCGGAGTGACATGGATGAGTTTTTGAAGCTGGGAAAAGAGGTCCTGGCGACGCAGCCGTTCAGCGTCCTGGTCGGTGCGGAGATGACGGCCTTCGGGCCGGGGGTGACGGAACTGACTATTCCCGTCACGCCTCAATTGAAACAGCAGCACGGGTTTGTGCACGGCGGCGTGATCAGCTACGCCGCCGACAACGCCCTGACGTTTGTGGGCGGAAGCGTGCTCGGGCCGGCGGTGGTGACGTCGGAGTTCAAGATCAACTACCTGCGGCCGGCCATAGGCGACAAGTTGATCGCCAGAGCGACAGTCATCTACTCCAGTAAGACTCAAGCGGTTTGCCGCTGTGAGATCTTCGTGAACAGTGAAGGCAAAGAGAATTTGTGCGCGGTGGCCCAGGGCACCATCGCCAGGATCGGAAAGGATTCAAAAGAGTAGGCGTGAGTGGCATGCGAATGCAACTTACAAGACTATGGGGCATATTATAACAAAGACTTTCAACTAATCAGAGAAGATGTAAAGTTTGAAGTCGCAGATTGCGACATCAAGTAAAGGCTGGGGTGATCGGCGAAAAGCACCGCTGGTGTTTATGGAGCGCTGAACGATATGATTACATGAGCAAAAGAAGGAAGTGGGGCCGGGATGTTTTTTTCGCGACGGATCGCTTTCGGGATTCAGCAAAGTCCTTCGCTAAATTTCTCGAACTCGGGCTGCGCCCTCAAACAGCGAGAAATTTTTAACGCTCAGGGTTTTGCTGAATTGTTTCCCGAAAGCAATCACCGTCGCTCCAAAAACCATCTCCGGCCCCACGGGAAAATTTATGAAAAAGGAATAAGGTCATTTTGACTCTGGATCACCCGGTCAGGCCGGGTGGTGACGAACAAAGAAAGGCCGGGAAACAAGCGCGGGGCATGGGGAAAATGTTCTTAATGATCTTTATGCCAAGGAGTTATATGCCAGGCCGGGCGCGTAAAAAGTCCTTTGTGAGCGAACGTTGATCATTTTGGGGAAAAAGGGTTCAAGGTCCTTCGCGTTAAAAATTTCTCGCTGTTTGAGGGAGCAGCCCGAGTTCGAGAAATTTAGCGAAGGGCGCTGAACCCGCCCAAAATGATCGGGTGAGCGAACAAAGCGGGTTTTTACAGCTCCGGACAAGAGGACCAAGAGAAACCAAATGAATCAAACACAACAGGATCTGCATACCCCCCAGATAAAAATCTGCGGGCTGACTTCGGCCGAAGAGGCGGAGGCGTGCGTGCGGCTGGGGGCGGATGCCGTCGGCTGCGTGTTTTTCGCCAAAAGCCCGCGCCATGTCAGCCGGAACCAGGCCAGGGAGATCTGCGCGGCCGTCGGGGACCGGGCGGAGGTCATCGGGGTGTTCGTCAATGAAAAACCCGAGGCGGTCATGGAAATCGTGGATGCCTGCGGGCTGACCGGCGCGCAACTGCACGGGACGGAATCCCGGGATGACGTCACCCTGCTCATGAACAGCGGCGTGCTGGTGATCAAGGCCCTGTTCGCCGAACGGGCGCCGTTTATCAAGGACGCGGCCCGGTACAATGCCGACGGCCTTCTGGTGGAGTGCGGCCAGGGCAAGCTTCCCGGCGGCAATGCCGAGACCTGGGACTGGCGCCAGGCAAGAGACCTGGAGGCCAAATCGCCTTTGATTCTGGCCGGCGGGCTGAGCCCGGAAAACATCGCCGCGGCCATAAAGGCGGCCCTGCCCGATGCCGTGGACGTCAGCTCCGGAGTGGAAGCCGCGCCCGGCACAAAAGACCTGAAAAAAGTGGAAACATTCATCACGTCCGTCCGCCAAAGCAGCGACGCTTATCCGGCCGGCCGGACCATAAGGAGGATCTTTAATGACAACGCCATCTGATAAGGTCATACCGGCGGTGGGGATTTATCCGGACGAGCGCGGCCATTTCGGCGCTTACGGCGGCATGTACATCGCCGAAACCCTGATGCCGGCCGTGCTGGAGCTGGATGAAAAGCGCCGGAAAATCATGCCCGATCAGGTCTTTCAGCAGGAACTCAAGCACCTGCTGGCCGATTACGTGGGCCGGCCTACCCCGCTTTATTTTGCCGAACGCCTGACGGAATTTTTAAAAGGCGGCCGCGTTTATCTCAAGCGCGAAGACCTGGCCCATACCGGCGCCCACAAAATCAACAACACCATCGGCCAGGCCCTGCTGGCTAAATGGATGGGCAAAAAACGGGTCATCGCCGAAACCGGCGCCGGTCAGCACGGCGTGGCCACGGCCACGGCCGCCGCCCTGCTGGGCATGGCCTGTCAGGTCTTCATGGGCGTGGAGGACATCGAGCGCCAGGCGCCCAACGTCAAGCGCATGAAGCTTCTGGGCGCCACCGTCACGCCGGTCAAGTCCGGCACCGGCACCCTCAAGGACGCCATGAACGAGGCCATGCGCCACTGGGTCTCCACCGTGCGGGACACCTTTTACGTCATCGGCTCCGTGGCCGGCCCCCACCCCTACCCGGCCATGGTCAGGGATTTTCAGAAAATCATCGGCGAGGAGACCCGCGACCAGATGATGGCACTGGAGGGGCGGCTGCCGGATATGCTGATCGCCTGTGTGGGCGGCGGCAGCAACGCCATGGGCCTGTTTTATCCGTTTTTAAACGATCCGGTGGAAATCATCGGCGTGGAAGCCGGCGGCCACGGTCTGGACACTACCGCCCATGCCGCCACCCTCAACCGCGGCACCCCCGGCGTCCTGCACGGCTCCAAGTCTTATGTGCTGCAGGATGAGCACGGCCAGATCGCGCCGGTTCATTCCATTTCCGCGGGGCTGGATTATCCCGGCGTGGGGCCGGAACATTCCCTGCTCAAGGATCTGAAACGGGTGCGCTACCTCACCGCCACCGACGATGAAGCCCTGGCCGCCTTTCACCGGCTGTGCACCCTGGAAGGCATTATTCCGGCACTGGAGAGCGCCCACGCCGTGGCCGGCGCCATCCGCATGGCTCCGCAAATGCCGGCGGACAGCATCATCGTGGTTAACCTGTCCGGACGGGGGGATAAGGACTTAGGCATAATCGAAGCCCACGGCGGATGAGCCGGCGGAAACAGGGCTTTTATAAACTGGATCACCCGGACAAGCCGGGTGATGACGAACAAAAAAGGGACCGAGCAACGGGAGACGCATATATGGACCGCATCAACGAAACCTTTCAACGGCTGGCCGCGCAAAAGGAAAAGGCGCTGGTGGGCTTTGTGACCGCCGGGGATCCGAATCCGGCCGTATCGAAACAGATCATATCCGCCATGTGCCGCTCCGGCCTGGATATTCTGGAACTGGGCGTGCCCTTTTCCGACCCCACGGCCGACGGGCCGGTCATTCAGCGCTCCTCGGAAAGAGCCCTGAAAAAGGGGACGACCCTGTCCACCGTGCTGGACATGACGGCCGACTTGAGAAAAGAGACCGAGGTGCCCGTCATCATCTTTTCTTATTACAACCCGATTTTTTCCTACGGCGTTGAATCTTTTTACCGGGCCGCCGTTGACGCCGGCGCTGACGGGGTGCTGGTGGTGGACCTGCCGCCGGAAGAGTCCGACGAACTGACCGCCTGCTGGACCGGCAAGGGTTTTTCCCTGATCCGGCTGGTGGCGCCCACCACCCCGCCGGAGCGGGTGGCCGTCATCACCACCGCGGCCAGCGGATTTGTCTACCTGGTCTCCATGACCGGTGTTACCGGCTCCGCCGGCCTGCAGACCGATCCCATCGCCGATCTCTGCTTACGGGTCAGAAAAACCACGACCCTGCCCGTGTGCGTGGGCTTCGGCATCTCCACCGCCGACGATGTGGCCCGGGTATCAAAGGCGGCCGACGGCGTGGTCATCGGCAGCGCTTTTGAGCGTTTGATCGAGGAAAATCTGGACAACCCTGGCCTGCCGGAGCTTGTGGCCGAACGGGTCCGACAGTACAAAGCGGCCACCAGGGTCTGATGGCGGAACGGCGCGTCATCATGGCCGGGGAAGCGGCCCGGCTGCTGAATATCTCGGAGGCCACGGTGCGCAACTGGGTCCGGCACGGATATCTGACGTGTGTGCCGGGCACCCGCAAGGCGTATTTGCACAGCGACGTCATCCGCCTCAAAAAGCAACTGGCCGCCGGATCCATCGACCGGCTGAACCAACGGGCCAACAAGCTCCGGCTGCGCCGAACGATTACGCCTTCCGAATACGCCGGCAGCGCCGATCTGGTTGGAATGGCAGAGGCGCTTTGCCGGCGCTTTGCCGGCGCGGGCCTTGATCTGGAAAAAACCCTGTTCGTGCTGGCGGCCCGGCTGCTGGAGATAAAGAACGAAGTCCGGGTACGGAACGGGGCCGATGTTTTTTCCGTCCGGGCCTTTACGCACTGGCGTCGGTTGTCGCTTAAGCGGGAAATGACGGACTGGCTCCGGGAGTTAAAAAGCCGGCCGACCGGCCGGGGTGCCGGGTACGCCGACATATTCCGTTCTTTGGACCGGGTCGGGCACGCGGACCTTCTTGGCTTTATTTATCAATCCCTGCTGTTTGAAGGCCGCCGGTCCGGCCAGGGTCTTTACTACACGCCGGTGGAACTGCTGGATGGTGTTTTTGACGGCCCTTGTTCCGGGGGCCGGTTTCTGGACCCCTGCTGCGGCACTGGTCAGTTCCTGGTCCACGCCGCCGGGCGCGGCTATCGGCCGGAAGACCTGTACGGCTTAGACCTGGATCCTATCGCCGTCCGCCTGGCCCGCATCAACCTGCTGCTGGCCTTTGCCGACCAGGAATTCTCGCCCCATATTTTTGTCGCCGATTTTCTGGATCCAAAAGCGGCGTCCTGCCGCGGTCAGCGTTTCGAAATGATCGCCACCAATCCGCCCTGGGGGGCGGTTTTCACCCCGGCCCGGCGGAAAAAATTGAGGCAGGCTTATCCCTTTATCGCTTCCGGCGAGTCTTTTTCCTTTTTTCTGGCCGCCGCCCTGGAGGCGCTGGAGAGAGACGGCCGGCTCTCCTTCATTCTTCCGGAATCGTTTCTGAACATCCGGGCTCACCATGACATCCGGGAGCACCTGCTCTCTCACGCCTCCCTGACCAGCGTGACATTTCTGGGAAGGCGCTTTTCGGGAGTGCTTTCGCCGGTGATCCGGCTTGACGCCGGCAAACACCTCCCCGCGAAAACGGCGCGGACGCGCGTGATCATCGAGAATGGGCGGGTTCATGCCGTGCCTCAAGCCCGGTTTTTGAAAAACGGACACCGTACGATTGACGCCCGCCTGACCGAAACCGAGGCGGCCGTGATAAAAAAAATATACGACTTTCCTCATGTAACGCTCAACGGCGCGGCCGACTGGGGCCTGGGCATTGTCACCGGCGACAACCGCAAATACGTGACGGATAAATGCCGTCAAGGCATGGAGCCCGTATATCGGGGCAAGGACATCGAGCCCTATCGCCTGAAAAAACCCGGTGCCTATCTTCGTTTTACACCGGAGCGGTTCCAGCAGACCGCGCCGGAGCAAAAATACCGGGCAAAAGAAAAACTGGTTTACCGGTTCATTTCAAGGCGGCTGATTTTTGCCTGTGACAACAGCGGTGCCCTTACCCTCAACAGCGCCAATATTCTTATTCCGAAACTGGTCGGTTATCCGGTAAAGGCCGTTCTGGGGGTGTTGAATTCACGGGTATGCGGATTCGTGTTCTTAAAAAAATTCCATACGCACAAGATCCTGCGGGGCGATCTGGAGACCCTTCCCCTTCCCCTTCTGGGCGCGACTCAATTGAAGCGGCTGGCGGATCTGGTGGACCGGGCCATGGCCGGTGAAGACGTCGGCGATGCCATTGACGGTTTGATCATGACTGTCCTGGGGCTGACGGAAGAGCAGCGGCGGGTTGTGCTTGACGCGACAAGGCCGGGTTGAGGGCATCTTTAAAAAGAAATTATTGATTATAGCCAGAAAAAAGGCTACATTTCAAATCTGGTATTGTGAATGTTTAGAGACAGCATAGAGGTGCGACCATGAAAAAAACCTATACGATTTCAGAAGCAAAGAATCGACTGCCTGCCATTATTCATCGTGTGGAAATTGGCGCAACCGCTCAATTGACAAGACATGGCAAACCGGTTGCCGTGCTGGTATCGATCAATGAATACAATAAAACAAAAAAACAGGGGTCTTCTTTCTGGCAAGCCCTTTGTGCTTTTCGAGAAACAGTAAAACGCCGTAACTTTTCCACAGATGAGTTTCCTGACAACCTGCGGGACAAGGCAGCGGGTAGAAGAGTGGTATTCAAATAATGTTTCTGCTGGATACGAATATTATTTCGGAAATGGTTAAAAAAACGCCGAACGCGGGCGTGATGAATAAGCTTGAGTTGCATCAGGACAAACTCTTCACAGCTGCTCCGGTCTGGCATGAACTCAACTTCGGCTGTCAACGGCTTCCGGCCTCATCCAGAAAGAAACAGCTTGAGATCTTTCTTGAAACCGTCATTCGGCAGACGATGGGGATCCTCCCTTATGATGCAACCGTGGCGGCTTTGCATGCCGCCGAAAGAGCCCGGTTGTCCGCAACGGGGAAAACGCCCTCCTTTGTTGACGGTCAGATTGCGGCCATTGCCATGATCAACAACCTGACCCTTGTCACCCGCAATCTGAACGACTTCAAGCTGTTTAAGAAGTTGTCCCTGGAAAACTGGTTTGTATAAGCGGGCAAGCCTGTTCCATCATCTCCCCGTGGTTACCTATTTCGGCGTTTTGCGGAAGGCCACGCCCTGCATGGAGGCCACGGTCTCGCCCCGGTCGTTGGCGACCGTCATCAGGTAGGTGCCCAGTTTGCGGCTGACGGAGACTTCTCTGGCCTCGGCGGTCAGGCGGTCGCCGACCGCGGCGGCTTTCAGAAAGGAAACACTGACGGACACCGCCACGGCGTCAATGCCGTGGGAATTGCAGGCCGCGGCAAAGGCCAGATCGGCCACGGTGAAGATGGCGCCGCCGTGGGCCATGTCCAGCCCGTTGAGATGTTTTTCTTCGATGGTCATTTCCGCTTTCGCATAACCCGCCGACACCTCAAGCAGGCGAACGCCGACCGTTTCCGCGAAGCGGTCTTTATCCACGGCCGTGCTGATGAATGTCATGACTGCTCCTCTTGATATGGTGTTGTCCGGACCATACGGTTCCGGCCGGACGTTCCGCTTTTCACGAAAAAAAGTTATCCGATTTGAACCGAAGAAGCAACAGCAAGAAAGATGTCTTCCCGCTTGTTATTTATGGATAACCATATATCCTTACGGTTGTCACAAAAAAATTGGCGGTGAACCATAACAACAAATGAAGGAACTGACAATGACGGACAAGCCCATACTGCTCGAAGAGGTGAAAGACCACATCGGTCTTCTGACCATAAACCGGCCGGAAAAACGCAATGCTCTTTCTCCGGAATTGCTGGTGATGATTCATCTGACACTTTCCCGCTGGTCACAGACGGATGACATCCGCGCGGTAGTCATCAGCGGCGGCAGTGATAAAGCATTTTCTTCCGGCTATGATGTCTCCGCCATTCCCACCCATGTTCCGCCCGAGATGGCCGAGTTGCTGAAAACACAAAATCCCCTGACCCTGGCCCTGGACAGCGTCCGCAACTACCCCTATCCGGTCATCGCAATGATGAACGGATACGCCTTCGGCGCCGGGCTGAATCTCGCCATCTGCTGCGACATCCGCATTGCCGTGGACACGATCAAGGTCGGCATGCCGCCGGCCCGGCTGGGGCTGGTTTATCATCCCGACGGATTGAAGCAGTTCGCCGATGTCCTGGGATCGGCGGTTACCCGGGAGGTGTTTTTTACCGCCCGGACCTATGAGGGCGCGGAAGTGCTGGCAACCGGATTCGTTCATCGCCTGGCACCGGCGACCGACCTGCGTACCATCACGTTCGACATCGCGCGTCAGATCGCCGGTAATGCCCCGCTGTCCTTAAAGGGGATGAAAGAGATCATGAACATGCTGGCCCGGTCGGCTGAATTCAAACCGCAGGATCTGGCCCGGGCGGAAATCATTATCAAGGAGTCTTTTGCCAGCCGGGACCTGGCTGAAGGCCAGACCGCTTTTCTGGAAAAGCGGCCGCCCGTGTTCACCGGCAGGTAGTCAATGGGCGCATGTCGCGGATTGAATATGGAGCGCAATCGCGGCATCGCGTCATAAGGCATTGTTTAACCCTGGTGTTTAACGTTGCCCTGAAATATTAGCGTACGGTTAGCAAAAAAGGTTGACAAAAAAAACATTAGAAGTTAAAGGACGGAAAACGATGACGGTTCCTCTCTTGTGGATTATTTCCAACCCTGGTTCATAATCTAACGGGAAGGAGGGATGCTTGTCATACGGCAACGGGTTTGACACCCATGCTCTCTTAGTTTTTCCAAACAGCGCAGCGATGTGCTGATCAGGATGTGCGTGTTTTTAAGCATTTCATTTGTAATATTTAAAGAAAAGGAGAGGTATCATGAAAAAATGGCTAGTGGTATGCGTATTGGCATCCCTGGCTCTGGTGCTGACGTTGCCGGCACTGGCCGTGGATGTCGACTTTTCCGGAGAGTACCGGATCAGAGGGTTTTATAACGACAATCCCACCTTGCAGGATGACGGGGAAAAAGATTCCGCCTCCTGGCTGGATCACCGTTTCCGGCTGCAGGCTGTCCTTAACGCCAATGACAAGGTGTCCATAACCACCCGCGCGGATGTGTTTGACGATCAAACTTTCGGCGATGAAGACCTTTTTTTCGATGGCGACGGTCATGCGGATAATGACGACATTGACGTGGACGCCGTTTATATGACCATCATGTCTCCCATCGGCCTGTTCAAGGGCGGCCGCATTCCCGGCGGCAGCGCCTGGGGAACCGACCTGGGCAACACCGGCGTGGATTATTCCTTTGACCGCCTCGAATATTTCGCGGCGACCAAAGAAAAAGATCTTGTTTTTGGCGCGCTTTATGAAAAACTGGTCGAGGACAACACCCTGGGCGATGTCGACGATGAAGGGGACTGCGATTCCTACTACGTGCTGGGCGTCCTTAAGAAAGACAAAGTGGAGGCCGGCATGGCCTTGCGGTATCAGGATGTGGATGAGGTCGCCGACCTGGTGGACAACCTTCCCCTGATTGAAGTCGTTGATCTGTATTCGGCCGGCACCGACATTTCCGCCCTGGCGCCAATGGTGGGCTATCCGACGGGAACCTATTACATGGACCTGCGGCAGAGCGTGCCCGCCACCTCACCGTTGGGACAGACCCTCGGCGCGGCCAACGGCCTGCCTCCCGGTACGGGCGTCCCCGTCCCGGCGACGCCTCTGGCCTCCGGGATTTCCGGCATCTACTACAGCTATGAAAATCTGCAGAACTACGCCCTGGCGCCCTATGTCAAAGCCTCTTTCGGTGTCATTGGCCTGGAAGCGGAAGTCATTTATGAAATGGGTGAATACGAAGCCGCCAACAGAGGGATTACCTTTCTTGATGCCAACCTGCAGCCGGTTGCCTTTGATGATCGCGACATTGACGCCCTGACCTTTAAGGTGGAAGCGTCCGCAGATTTGGAAAAAGCAGCTTTCAATCTGGGTTACGCTTCGGCCCAGGGCCAGGATTACGGTGAGCTGCTGAAAACGGACGGGGATATCACCATCGGCAACCTGCTGTATCATGGAATCGGGGATGATTTCAGGCCGCTCATGATTCTGACCGGCGATGCCGGCGGCCAGCCCCTCAACAACGGCTATACCACCATGTTCTCCGGCGTGAACCTGCTCTATGCCGGCGCCTCCTTCCCGCTGAACGACAAGCTGACCCTCCGGGGCGCTCTGGGCCAGGCCTGGACCGATGAAGACGATTACAGCGGCGGCGATGATGACCTAGGCTTTGAAGTCGACCTGGGCCTTACCTGGAAGATCATGGACAACCTGGTCTACCTGGCTGATGTCGGTTATCTGGATGAAGGGGACGAGATTTTGGCCGGTACCGCCCTCCTTCCGGCCGCGGGTAACGGGGATGCCACCTTCGCGGTCTCCAATGAGATCAAGGTGACCTTCTAAAACGGACGCAGCCAGTCTTAAGATTACCGATGAACAAAACCCAAAAAACCCCCGGGGTTTTCTCCCCGGGGGTTTTTGGGTCAGGCTCAACGCCAAGAGGACCCACAACATAACCATGCGAGAAAGGCTGATAAACAAAAGAAAAGGCTGTCCGGGAGTCCCTGCCCGGAGGCATTTCTTAGTTGACAACGGAACTTTCACGGCTATATTTTAAAAACATGAGACAATGGATCCGACATAAACAGACCGGTTACATTCTATTGATTCTGCAGGCCTTCTTCCTGTCCCTGCCGGTCAGCCACGCGGGCGACCTCGTGCTCTGTTACCGGAGTGCCGGACAGGTCGAAATTGAGTTCAAAGGCCAGGAGGGATGCGCTTCCTGCACCCGGCCCGGCGAACAGCCGCAAGACCCGTCTTCCTGTTACTGCGTGGATATTCCCCTGTCCAGAGAAGCAACGGAACATGCCGCGATTCCAAGCAGCGGAAGCGGGCAGATCATGCCTGACCCCTGCCTTTCCGCGCTCACCTCCGGAGTCGTTTGCCCGCCTTGTCCGGGCAGCGGATTTTTTTTCTCTTCCTTTTTTCTTTGCACCCACTCCGTTCACGAATCGCTCCGCACTACCGTTTTGCTGATTTGAAGTTTTCCGAAGTAATCCAATTTCATACCACCGGATAAATCACCACCCGTCAGGTTCCTGTTGCCGGAGTGTCCGTCGGTTTTTCGCGCACAAGCCCGCGAGCCGGACATGACGGTATTTTACAAACGATTATTTTCAGGAGAACTTCATGTTTTCAGACAGACGACTATGGATCATGTTTATCCTGCTGGTTCTGCCGGCATTATCCGGAGTCGCGTTTTCTTCTTCTCCGCCCGCGGATCCGGAGGAAATGCCCGCCGAGAACCCCACCGGCGTGATCACGCTGGAACGGGCTCTTGCCCTGGGCTTCTCGCAGAATCCCGAACTGGCCTCCTGTTCATGGACGGTACGCGCGGCGGAGGCAAGAAGAATCCAGGCGGGCCTGCTGCCCAACCCTGAACTGGAGGCGGCCATTGAAAATTTCGGTGGCGACAACGGGCTTGAAAAATTTGACGGCGCGGAAACCACCCTTCAGATCCGCCAGACATTCGAACTGGGCGGAAAACGCGCCGTTAGAAAACAGACCGCGGAACTCGAAAAAGAGACCGCCCTGCAGGAGTACGAAAGCAGGCGCCTGGAGGTACAGGCCGGTATCATCAAATCTTTCTGGGACGTTATCGCGGCCCAGGAAGACTGCGCCATCGCCGGAGAAATCTCAGCGGTTGCGGCGGACGCTTATCAGGTCGCGGCCGAACGGGTCAAGTCGGGCAAAGTAGCGCCCATCGAAGAGATCCAGGCGCAGGTCACCATGGCAACCGCGCGGATCGACCATGAGCAGGCGGAACGGATGCTGGAAACCGCCCGGAAACGGCTGGCCGCGACCTGGGGACGCGCCCGGCCGGAATTTGAAAAAGCGGTCGCCGACCTTGCCACCCCGGCGCCGCCACCGCCCCTGGGCAGCCTGACGGCGGAGATGATCCGGAACCCGGACATCGTTCGTTGGGATACGGAAGAGGAAATCCAACGGATGCGGATCCGGATGGCCGACGCGGAGCGGATCCCCGATCTGACGGTCGCTGCCGGACCCCGCTATTTTAATGAATCCGACGATACCGCCTTTGTCATGAGCCTGTCCCTGCCCGTTCCGGTATTCGATCGTAATCAGGGAGCCACCCGGGAAGCGCGATCGGACCTGGCCGGAATCCGGCTGAGCCGGAAAGCCGCCATCCTGAAGGCGGAAAATGATCTGGGTGAGGCGTACCAGACCCTGACAGCCTCCTTTTCAACCGCTGAATCCCTCGCAACAACGGCAATTCCGGCGGCTGAGACCGCGTTTTCGGCGGCCAGGGAAGGATACCGCGAGGGCAAGATCAATTATATCGCGGTTCTGGAAACCCGGAGAGCTTATGTTGAAGTCAGACGGCAATATGTCTCCGCCATTGCCGACTATCATAAATCAAAAGCGGACATCGAACGTCTGATCGGCCGTGAAATACATGAACCACCTTCATCCGTCAATTTACCCCGGTAAGGAGAACATATGAAAAAACTACCATTGATCATAGCGGTTTTGGCCCTGCTGATGGCAGCGGGTGTCGGGTTTTCATTAATAAACAACCACGCCGAATCCTCTTCCGGCCGGCCGGCCGATGAACACGCGGAAGCCGCGCACGAGCATGCCGACACCCATGACCACTGCGCTGCGGGCGAGACATCTGACCTTGACCGAACCCTGGAGGACCTGTGGGCCGCTGTCTGTGAACATGACATTCCCCACTATACCTGTGACGAGTGCCGGTATGAACTGGGCGTCGTCAAGCTGTCCGACCAAATTTTTTTCGCGGACGGCCGCGACGGCCTTGTGTCCACGGCCCTACCGGAAGAACGAACCATGGGCCGGCCGTTATCCCTGACCGGCGAAGTGGTCACCAACGACCTGAAATCCGTACGGGCGGCGAGCGTGGTTTCCGGCGTCATTCGAAAGATCATGACCGATATCGGCGGACGGGTATCCAGAGGAGAGGCGCTTTTTGAAATCGACAGCCCGGAGGCGGCCGAAGCCAGGGCGGATTATCTGAAGAAAGCTGCCGCCGCGACTCTGGCGGGCCGGACCGCCGAACGCGAAGCCGGTCTGTTTGCCAAAAAAATCGCCGCGGAAGTGGAGGTGCTGGAGGCCAGGAACCGACAGATGGAGGCGGAAATCGAACTGGCCGGCTCGCGCTCCCGGCTGGAACGGATGGGGCTATCTGCCGGTGATATCGAATCCCTGGCCGCGGCCAGCCCGGCGGCCGTCAACGGCATTCTGCGGATACCCGCGGCCATTGACGGCATGGTCCTGGAGCGGTTTGCCGGCCCCGGAGACCGGGTGGAGGCCGGACAGGAGGTCATGCTCGTTTCCGACATATCCGAAGTGTGGATCAACGCCGATATCCGGGAAGCCGATGCCCAGTCCCTTTCGCTTTCCGGCGGCCCTATTCCCTGTGAGATCCGATCGCCGGGAGGAAACGGCGTCGTCCTGCCGGGAACGCTGGAGGCGGTTTCCGGAAAAATGGATGAAACCACGCGGACCATCCGGGCGCGGGTCAGCGTGAAGAATCCCGACGGACGCCTGCGGCCCGGTATGTTCGTCAACGTGGACGTAATCTCCCGGACCGCCGGCACTGCCGTTCTGGCGGTTCCGGACAGGGCGGTACTTTCCGATGAAGGGCGGACGTTTGTCTTTGTCCACAAGGACGGCGAATACTGGGTCCGACGTCCGGTGGAAACCGGCGACAGTTCCGGGGGCTTCACGGAGATCCGCCAGGGCCTTGCCAGGGATCAGGCAGTGATCGCCGACGGTTCGTTTCTGCTGAAATCGGACGTGCTCAGGGAAAAAATGGGCGCGGGCTGCGCGGATTAGGAGAAAAAACATGACGAAACTATTTGAAGGAATTCTCCGGTTCCGGTTTCTGACCCTGACCGTTACCGGCCTGATCATTCTGGTCGGGACCCTCGCCTGGACGAGGCTTCCCATCGACGCTTTTCCGGACGTGACCACTGTTCAGGTCATGGTCCTGACGGAAGCCGAAGGATTGTCGGCGGCTGATATCGAACAACAGGTGACCTATCCCATCGAACAGCAGATGGGCGGCGTCCCCGGCATGGTTTCGGTCCGTTCTCTTTCCAAGGCCGGGCTTTCCCAGGTATCGGTGGTTTTTGAAGATGACGTGGATATTTATTTTGCCCGGCAGCAGGTATTCGAGCGGATTCAGCTGGCCCGGTCCAGCCTGCCGCCGGCGGTTGAACCGGAGCTGGGTCCCATCAGCACCGGCCTTGGAGAGATCTTCCAGTACACCCTGGACAGCGAAAGCCTGTCGTCCATGGAATTGCGCAGCCTCCAGGACTTTCTTGTTGCCCCCCGCCTGAAGCCGCTCCGGGGAGTCAACGAGGTCAACAGCTTCGGCGGCTTTGTCCGTCAGTATCACGTTCTGGTGAATCCGGATGCCCTGCTCAAATATAACCTGACCCTGCGGGACGTGGTGGAGGCGGTGGGAAACAATAACGCCAACGCCGCCGGAGGCGTTATCGTCCGCGGCGACGAGCAGACCTATATCCGGGGCCTCGGACAGCTGACCGGTATCGGCGATATTGCCGGCATCGTCATCTCCGCCCATGACGGCATACCGGTTCATGTCGGGGATGTGGCGGCAGTGGAAATCGGCCCGCAACCCAGACAGGGAGCGGTGACCCGGGACGGCAAGGGCGAAGCGGTGGCGGGCATGGTCATCATGCTGCGCGGGGAAAATTCAAAGGACGTGGTCGCCCGGGTGAAGGCGGCCATTCCGGAAATCCAGAACAGCCTTCCTGCGGGCGCCCGGATCAACGTCTTTTACGACCGCACGGCCCTGATAGAAGCCTGTATCCATACCGTCATGAAAGCGCTGACCGAAGGCGCCGTTTTTGTCATTTTCATCCTGTTCCTGTTCGTGGCCGAGTTCCGGACCGCCCTGATTGTCGTGGCCTCCCTTCCCCTCACCTTTCTGGCCTCCTTTATCATCATGGGCTGGGCGGGTATCAGTTCCAATCTCATGAGCCTGGGCGGGCTGGCTTTCTCCGTGGGCATGGTGGTGGATGCTTCCATTGTCATCGTCGAGAATATCCGGCGGCATTTTGCCGAACAGACCGACAACGGTCTCCGCCGGCAGATCGTTGTGGAAGCCCTGCGGGAAGTGGCGCGCCCGGTGGCCTTTTCCATTTTGATCATCGTGATCGTGCTGGTTCCCCTGTTCACGCTTCAGGGCATCGAGGGAAAAATGTTTCTGCCGCTGACGCTGACCATGATTATCGCCATTCTGGTTTCCCTGGTGGTGGCCCTGACCATCGTGCCGGTTTTGTCGGAAATGGTGTTGAAACAGGAAAGGGAGAAGCAATTTTCTTTCATCCGGAAATTTCATAACGGCTATCTGCGGCTGCTGACCGCGGCCCGCAAAAAAACAAAGCTGACGGTGGGACTGTCGCTGCTGAGCATTCTTTTCGCGGCGCTGCTCATCCCCCGGATCGGGACGGAATTCATCCCCCACCTGGACGAAGGCGCCATTGCCGTTAATGTGGTTCGCCTGCCCAATGCCTCACTGGACGGTTCCAGGGATGTGGCGACTTTTATGGAAAAACGGCTGCTGAAGAATTTTCCCGAAGTCGTAACTGTAATTAGCAAAACCGGCCGGGCCGAAATTTCGGAAGATCCCATGGGACCGGAACAGACCGATCTCTTCATCATGTTAAAACCCGTGAAAGCATGGAAAACGGGCAGGACCAAAACGGAGCTGGTGGATGCAATCCAGAAGGAACTGTCGACCGTTCCCGGTGTCCGTCTCTCCTTCTCGCAGCCCATTGCCCTGCGGGTCAACGAACTGATCTCCGGCGTGAAAAGCGATCTGGCGGTAAAGATATATGGCGAGGACCTGGAAAAACTGAAGGGATTTTCAGACCGTATCGCCGGGAAACTCAACGCCGTTCCCGGTGCCCGGGATGTCAGGGTGGAGCAGGTCTCGGGAATGGAACAGATCGAGATCGCCTATAACCGGCGGGAGATGGCCCGGTTCGGGATTAATGTGGCGGATATAAATGAAGTCGTGGAAACCGCCCTGGCCGGACGCGTGGCCACACAAGTCGCGGAAGGCCAGAAGCGAATCGCCGCCGTGGTAAAATTTCCGGAGCATGTCCGCAACGACATGACTGCCATCGCGGGCCTCATGGTTCCCGGGGCCGGTGGCGCGCGCGTGCCGCTGAACCGGATCGCCGATATCGCAACAGTGGAAGGCCCGGCCCAGATCACCCGGGAAAAGGGCATGCGCCGGGTAGCCGTTGAGGTCAATATCAGGGGCCGGGATCTGGGCGGATTTGTGGCGGAAGTAAAAGAACAACTGGCCGGCATGGAACGGGAGCTTCCCGCCGGGTATTTTCTGGAGTATGGCGGCCAGTTTGAAAACCAGCAGCGGGCCATGCGACGTCTGGCCATCGTGGTGCCGATCGCGCTGGTTCTGATCCTTCTGCTTCTTTATCTGGCGCTGGGATCGATCAGGGATTCTTTGCTGGTGATTCTGAACCTGCCCTTTGCCCTGGTCGGGGGGGTCATCGCAATCTGGGTTTTCGGCATGCCGCTTTCCGTTTCCGCCGCGGTTTCCTTTATCGTCCTGCTGGGCATCGCGGTGCAGAACGGCGTGGTACTCATGTCCTTTTTCAGCCAGCTCCGTCAAAGCGGCAAAAGCGTTGCTGAAACGGTCCGGATCGGCTGCGATTTACGCTTCAGACCGCTTCTGATGACGGCCCTGACCAGCTTCATCGGGCATCTTCCCATGCTTTACGCGACAGGATCGGGGGCGGATATTCAGAAGCCGCTGGCGGTAGTGGTCATGGGCGGGCTGGTCACGTCCACGGTTTTGACGCTGATTGTCCTGCCGACCATTTATGACTGGCTGGAATCCGGGCGAAAATCCGCCGGCTCACTTTGATAGCGGATTTCGGGCCAGCAGGGCCGCGCCCATGGCGCCGACGATTCCGGGGTCCACGGGCAGGGGGGTGATTTCGGATGACAGAAGTTGCCGGAGATGGTGCATCACGCCGGTGTTTTTTGCCACCCCTCCGACAATGGCCGCCGGCGGTCTGTAATTGATTTTTAGGGCCAGGGAACAGGCCCGCCCGGCAACGGCCCGATGCAGTAAAACGCCCCGGTAAATTACAGTGTTTTGGCCAGATGCCTGGCCAGGGCGATAAGGGTCAGGGTGGGCGGCCTTCCCGGCGAACGGGGAAAGACCGAAGCGTCGCAGACAAACAGATTTTTGGCCGCGAACGCTTCCAGATGATCGTCCACCACCCGCCCGATGGCGGCCGTACCGCCGGGGTGTCCGCCGACATTGTGATCGACCATGAAGGTGTCCGGATCGGCCCCGGCTTTGAGCATGATTTTTTTACAGGCTTCGGTGCCCCGCACAAACCGTTCCCGGTCTTCGGGCAGATAAGGCTTGGTGATTTTTTCCCTGATACTGATGGTTCCGCCGGGCGAGTCCCCGATCTTGGTAAACATGCCCATGACCCGGGGCAACCTGCCGGTGACGGCAGCGGTTCCCATGGATTTGGCCAGGCGCAGCATCTTGTTGCCGAAGACCGGCAGCGCGCCGATGGTGCCCACCAGGAACCCTTCCGTTTCCACGAACTGCTCCGAGGCAAAGCAGAAGGTCATTTCGTTTTTCGGCCCCAGCTCCCGGCCGATGGCGTAGACCACGTTCATGGGATCGATGAAAAAGCCTTCTCCCGCTTTTTTTATGCCGGAGCGAAGCAGGATGGCCGGGGTGCCGATGCCGCCGGCGGAAATGACGATTTTATTAGCGCGGATTTCATCCACATGGGGGGATTTTACGAAAATTCCACGAGCGGCGCCGTTTTCGATGATGACCCTGTCGACGAACGCGCCGGTAAACAGCCTGGCACCGTTTTGTTCACCCTCCTGCACATAACTCCGGGCCGTCCACTTGGCCCCGCGGCGGCAACCCAGCATGCAGTCGTCGCAGGAAGGATGGCATTTGCCGGGATCGATGAACTTCTGCTGGGGGACGAGCTGAATGCCGACGTCCGCGGCCGCTTCCACCAGTCGCAGGGTGCAGGGCCATTTTCTATAAAACGATTCGGGCAGGGGCGCGATCATCAACTCCTCCTTGGTC
Source organism: Thermodesulfobacteriota bacterium (assembly GCA_040753795.1). Lineage (NCBI taxonomy): Bacteria > Pseudomonadati > Thermodesulfobacteriota > Thermodesulfobacteriota bacterium. The sequence continues at coordinate 78,435 of JBFMDX010000004.1, read as the reverse complement.
TGGCGGGTCTCCTCGGAAAGATCGATGCCCAGTTCCGTTTTCAGCCAAGACGGCGGGTCATAGGCGTTGCCGTTGTACACCACCGACGAGCCGCCCACGGTGATGCCCCGGGCCATCAGTCCGCCGCCCCTGGGCCGGACCAGTTTGTTGATGGTCAGCAGCGAGGCGTAACGGCCCACCGCCCACTGGTTCCAGGTGCCGCGTTCCACCAGCACCACGTCCCTGCCCTGTCCGGCCAGTTGCCGGGCCACGGTAGCGCCGCCCGGCCCGGTTCCGACCACGACCACATCGGTTTCAATGCGTGCCATTTCCGCCTCCCCGCAACGGATAAGGAGATATCCGGTTGATGAAAAAGTTTATCCATGGCCGCCGATGATGTCAAAAGAATTCAACCTCCGCAAAACACGAGGCCGGGACGTTTTGCTTGATTCGCGGCGGGGCCTTTGTTAAAACATATTCAGCGGCCCGTTGGTTCAAACGATCATGAAACGAGGTTACCTTATAATACGGAGGTGTTTCATGCTGGCGAAAATCCTCATCAAAAGGCATTTTAAACAGGAGTTCACCCCGGAAGTCATCGAATTGCTGCACAACCTGCGGGGGGCGGCCTTGACCCAGCCCGGCTACATATCCGGTGAAACCCTGACCCGGCCGGGTGATCCGTGCCGGATGCTGGTCATCGGAACGTGGCAGAGTCTGGATTCCTGGCACCAGTGGCAAAAAAACGAACGCCGCCGGGAACTGGACGCCGAGCTGGACATCCTGTTGGAAGAACCGGCCACTTACGAGGAATACGTGGTCGGTTGGTCTAAAACATAGGAGGCGCGATGAAAGAAAAAACCAGAAGCAATGTGTATACCGCCTTTGTCGGCGAAGCCAAGGCCTATTTCCGGCTGCTCGCCTATGCCGAAAAAGCCGAGCAGGAAGAGATCCCCCAGATGGCCCTGCTGTTCCGGGCCATTGCCGAAGCCGAGCGGGTTCATGCCACCCGACAGCTTTCCCTGGTCAAGGACCTGGTCGTCAAGGACACGGATACCAACCTGGAAAATTCCTTTCAGCGGGAAAAAACCGTCAGCGAAAACGTTTATCCGGATTTCATCAAGGACGCCGAGGACGAAGGGGAAACCGTCGCGGCCCAGGTGTTCAGCCATGCCCGGGACGCGGAGTCCTATCACGCCAAGCTTTATGAACGGGCCATTTACGACGTCATCAAGGACAAGGTCAGCGCCTATTATGTCTGCCAGGTCTGCGGGTATGTGAGCGACAAGAAAGCGCCGGATAACTGCCCGGTCTGCGGCGCGCCCAAAGAGAAGTTCAAGACCGTCGGCGAAGGCGCCTGATTCGGCATCAGAAGGTGATGCGCATAAACGGCTTCAGACCGTGGCGGCGCATGGACAGCAGCATGCCCGGCGTGGGCAGGAAAAACGGATCGAAAAAATGGAACCCCAGGCCGGGGATCTGTTTGGTGAATCCGTGCCGGCGGGGTTGAAACACCATCCTGGACAGGGGCAGGGTCAGCTTGTAGTCGTAATCCAACCGGCCCTCGGCCACGATGCCGACAAACCGGGCGGTGGTTTCCGGGTCCCGCAGGGCACCTTTGACGCCGGGATGATTGTTCTGCCAATCCCGGGCCGCGGCTTCGGAAGCGAAAAAGCTGTTAAAATCGCACCAGCCCACGACATTATCGGGCAGCTTCCGCAACGGAAAGCCGAAGTGCACCACCAGGGTGGCGGGCGAAAAATTGATCAGCGCTCCGTCCCGGCCGACCAGCCGGACCGGCTCGCCGGTCTGACGGCAGCGCGACTCCACCACGACCTCTTTTCCCGGAAACATGGATGAGATACCGCAGCATTCCACGGCGCATTCGCCGTACCATTTTTGCACCCCGTCCACGCTGATCCGGTAGTGATTTTTAAAGGCGGCAAACGGCCGCACATAAAAAATTTCGCCGGCCTTGGGCAGCCCCCCGTCCACGGGTTCGTCCTGAAACGTCTCCTGCCGGGCGTGGGCCTCGGTCTGAAGGGCGACGACCAGGGCCGCTTCCAGGTCATGAAGGATGGCGGACATGGCCTCCACGGTCATATTGTGCCGCCGGCTCAGCTCCGCCACGGCAGGACAGGTGCCGTGGGCCAGAATATGGTCCATGAGGGTTTTTCGAACCTGCAGGGCGGTATCGGACAGCGTTGCCATAAGGGGGCCTCCTTATTGAATAAATGGCCGTCAGCCTGGTTGAAAGCGTTGCAATATCGGTACGATAATTTTTATAGGGCAGAACAATAAAAAATGTCAACGCAAAACCCTTGCGCCGGATTCCGCCTTTCATCTTTGATCCGCCGGGAATGGCAATGGAACAAAATCAACAGGCATGGTATTATGATTATGTATGTGTTTTGAATCCCTTCAGCAGAAGAAAGCCGCCATGACCGACATCCATCCTTTCAATCAATGTTATAAAGACCTGATCCTCAACGCCGACTACGAAATCTGCCTTGAGCGGGCAAAATATTACACGGAAAGTTTCCGTCAAACCGAAGGCCAACACCCCTCCATCAGGGCCGCCAGGGCCCTGCATCACACCCTGTCGCATATGGCGCTCTACCTCCTGGACGGCGAGCAGATCGCGGGCAACCGCTCCAGCAAAACACTGGGCGTGGTCTTGCCCGTGGAGCGCGGGGACGTCAACGTCATTCTGGACATGGAGCTGGACCCGCTGCTCAAACGCAATCGCCAGCCGTTTCACATCGACCCCGAAGACCGCAGAATTCTGGAGCAGGACATCCTGCCCTACTGGAAAGGCCGGACCGTTCGGGACCGCAAGAAAACCGCCTGGAAGGTTAACGGCCTGGACTTCAAACCGGCCATCAATCCTTTCAGTCTCATCAAACGTAAAAAAGCCCTGAACCTGGGCCGATTGAGAAAATTTACCGGCGTACCGGGAACGGGTCTGGGATACGCCCTGAAGGGAATGCAGGAAGTGCTGCACAACAATCCGGCCATGGTCATGAACGTGTTTGACGTGCAGGGGCATCTGATTCTGGGACTGCGCAATATTCTGGCCGAAGGGTTTGCCGGGGTAAAGGCCCGGGCCGAACGGCGGCTGGAACAGGCGCGGCGGGAAAACGACGCGGACGGCGCCGGTTTTCTGGAGGGTGTCATCATCAGTTGTGAAGCCATTGAGGTCCTGGCCAACCGTTTCGCGGCCCTGGCCGCGGACAAGGCAGCCGCGTCCCCCGACCCGGAAAACAAAGCCCGGCTCCTGGCCATGGCCGACCGCTGCCGGCACGTGCCCATGAATCCGCCCCGGAATTTTCATGAAGCGGTGCAGGCCATGTGGCTGACCCTGGTCGGCGGACTGGTGTCCCACGGCATGGTCGGCATCCTGGCCATCGGCCGTTTCGACCAGTACCTTTATCCCTGGTACGCGCAGGACAAGGCGGCCGGCACGCTGACCGGCGATCAGGCCCTCCGGCTCATGGAAGAGCTGCTGATCAAGTGCGCCGCCAATCTCATGATTCTGCCTTATGTCGGCAAGAATACCGGCAACGAGCTGGGCTCGGACAGCTGCGTACCCACCGTGGGCGGCGTGGATGCCGACGGCCGGGACGCGGCCAACGAACTGTCCGGCATCATCCTGGACGCCTTTGCCAACGTTAAATCCCTGGGCAACAGCTTCACCATCCGGTTGTCTGAAAAAAATCCGGACTGGTTCTGGAAAAAAGCCCTGGCCACCTTTCGCCGCACTTCCGGGGCGGCCCTGTTCAACGATGAAATGGTGGTCCGGGCCCTGGAATGCTGCGGCATGCCGACCGCCGAGGCCCGCAATTATGGTGTTATCGGGTGCGTGGAGCCCACCGGCGACGGCGATACTTTCGGCTGCACCTCGGGCAACGACATCTCCCTGGCCGCGGCCGTGGAAATGGCCTTGAACAACGGCCGGCTGCGGGTCATGGGCAAGCGCATCGGCCCGGCCACCGGCGATGCCAGAAAGTTTACGACTTTTGACGACCTGATGAACGCCTTCAAACAGCAGGTGGCCTTCATGGTGGATACCGTGGCCCGGGCAGTGAACCTCAAGGACGAGGTGTACGGCAGGGAGTTTCACAACCCCTATATTTCCGCCACCCTGACCGGGTGCGTGGACAATGCCCGGGACATGACCCGCGGCGGGGCGAAATATAATTTTGCTTCCATCAGCGGCCGGGGCCTGGGCACGGCCGTGGATTCCCTGGCCGCGGTCAGGGACATGGTCTTTGACCGGAAACTCCTTACCATGCCGGCCCTGCTCGACATGCTGGACGCCAATTTTGAAAACCAGGAGGTGTTCCGCCAGCGGCTGCTTCATCAGGCGCCCAAATACGGCGCCGACAACCCGGGCGCCGACGCTATCGCGGCCGAGGTGTGCGCTTTTTTCTGCGACCAGGTGACGGCCAGACGCTCCATCCGCAACGGTCCCTTCCGGCCGAGCTTTTTCTCTTACGGCATGCACGTGCTGGAGGGCCTTTATATCGGCGCCTTGCCCAACGGCCGCAAGGCCGGCGAGCCGGTCTCCAACAGCCTCTCCCCGTCCAACGGCACGGAGAAAAAAGGGCCCACCGGCGTGCTGCGGTCCGTGTCCCGGCTGGATCACTCTAAGATTTCCAACGGCCTGGCCGTCAATATCAAGCTGTCGCCGGCCCTGTTTGCCGGCGAGGAGCGGCTCAACAAGATGGTGGCCCTGATCAAAGGCTATTTTACCGAAGGCGGCATGGAGCTTTCGCCCAACGTGGTCTCCAACCGGACCCTCAAAGAGGCCCAGCTTCACCCCGAGGACTACAAAGACCTGGTCGTGCGGGTGTCCGGCTATTCAGCCCTGTTCACGGACCTGGGCAAGCCCCTGCAGGATGAGATCATCAGCCGCACGGAATTCGGAGAGATATAAGGGAAGAAGGAGCTTTTCCGCAATGGACATTCCACGGCTCTTCAACATCACCGAAAGTGCTCACCGCATCCATAATCCGTTCACACCCGAAAAGCTCGCCACTCTCGGCGAGGCGCTGCGCTTGGAAACGGGGACCCGCGTGCTCGACCTCGGCAGCGGTTCGGGGGAGATGCTGTGCACCTGGGCACGCGATTACGGCGTCATCGGCACCGGCATCGACATGAGCCGGTTGTTCACCGAGCAAGCAAAACTGCGTGCTGAAGAACTCGGTGTCGCCGATCAAGTCAAGTTCATCCATGGCGACGCCGCCGGCTTCGTCTCCGACGAGAAGGCCGGTGTGGCAGCCTGTGTCGGCGCCACCTGGATCGCCGGGGGAGTCGTAGGCACCATCGCGCTTCTGGCGCGGAGCCTCCGCCCAGGAGGGATCATCCTCATCGGCGAGCCCTACTGGCGGCAGTTACCGCCGACGGATGATGTTGCCAGGGGGTGTCTGGCCGGCTCAATCTCCGACTTTCTCCTGCTTCCGGAACTTCTCGCGTCTTTCGGCCGCCTCGGCTACGACGTCGTGGAAATGGTTCTGGCGGACCAGGACGGCTGGGACAGGTACGAGGCGGCCAAGTGGCTCACCATGCGCCGATGGCTTGACGCCAATCCCGACGACGAGTTGGCAAAAGAGGTTCGAGCCAAACTGACCTCGGAACCCGAGCGCTACGCCGCCTACACGCGTGAATACCTGGGCTGGGGCGTGTTCGCGCTGATGGAGCGGCCCTCCGTTGAGGCAGAAAAGCGGATTTCAGCATCCGCATAAACGAGCAAGGTCGGCCAAGAATGTCGGGTCGGCCAACAATGTCGGGTCAACCTGTCGGGTCGGCCTTCAGGCCGCCAGCTAACATGTTACGGAGGGAACGGCTTGGATTTCGGTGCCATGATACTCTTTTCTCGTATCTCTTTTGTCCTGATGGAGGAATCGGGCCGGGGGGGCCTGTGAGAAATATCTTATGCCATTAATTTCACATCGAGCGAGGGAAATTCGTATGCTGGCACTACATTCATAAAAGCAACAAAAATACGTCATCGTATTTAAGCCATCATGTACTAAGGCAGGATTAACAAACAGCCAAGCGGGAATTCAGGAAGCGATTTGAATGAGAATTAAGAGCCTTTCTGGACGTGGCGGACGACGCTCTAAAAAGGAAGTTCGGCAATTGGCCATTGCCTGGAAACGGACCTTGGCAAACCGCTGCAGGATGAGATCATCAGCCGCACGGAATTCGGGGAGCTATGAGGGAGGATGCTCCGGGCGATTTTTCTGAACAGACCCGCCGGAACAAAACGCTTGACATAGTTGTTTTAAAGCTACAAAATTATCGTAATCATGGATGATTCAAAGATAGAACTTCTCGAATATGTAACCGAAGACGGCGATAATCCATTTCATGGCTGGCTAAACTCCCTGAAAGATCGATCCGCACGGGCGCGGATTCGCGTCAGGTTGAATCGTGTAAGGCTTGGAAACTTTGGAGATTGCAAACCTGTAGGGAAAGGCGTCAGTGAGTTACGCCTGGATTATGGTCCGGGATACCGGGTTTATTATGGAAAGCTGGAGAAGGCCATAGTGCTGTTACTGTGCGGGGGGTCAAAAAAATCTCAGCCAAAAGATATTCAGTTGGCTCAAGCATATTGGGCCGATTTCCAACGGAGAACGAAATGAGGAAAGCAACGGAAAAATACGAAAATAATCTCAAGGAAGACCTTCGTGATCCGGTTGAAGCCGCCGAATATTTAAACGCCGCGCTGGAGGATGGTTCACTGGAAGTGTTTTTATTGGCCTTAAAAGACGTTGCCAATGCCAAGGGCATTTCGGAAATAGCACGGCAAACGAAACTCAACCGCGAAAATCTTTATCGAATTCTTTCCACGCAAGGAAATCCAAAATTAAAAAGCCTGAACTCCGTTCTTCGTAGTGTCGGCCTGAAACTGTCCGTTGAGGTAGAAAAGCGGATTTCAGCATCCGCATAAACGAGCAAGGTCGGCCAAGAATGTCGGGTCAACCAAGTAACATGTAGGGGCGGCCTTCAGGCCGCCAGTTAACCGATTGCCGGTAACAATTTTTCCGAAAAAAAAGCGGATGCGGAATAACCTTCCTATTGGCACAAAATCCCGCCAGAACGAAAGACTCTTTTTGCCGAAACCTCGTGCTAACAAATTATAATCAAAACACAAATCAGAAGAATGAATCACCCCGGCATCACCTTCCGTGGAGCAAAGGAAACACCATTAGCCATATCGTATGTTAATATGCTTATTTTATTTGACTTTTTCGTTGACAGCGGTTTTCCGGTCAGGATAAATTCAAAAACAGGGGATATTTTTAGGGACGGAAAAGAAGAATCACAATAAGAATAGATGCCTTCAATATTTTCAAACCTGAAATGGAGAAAAGGGCTTGAGCGAATTTCTTAACCGCATAAAGATTTTGGTCCGTAATAAGGATATCCGGATCTCTGAACACGGATACGATGAGCTGGCGGATGATGGGCTTACTGCAAGGGAAGTTATTTCCGGTGTGCCTGAAGCGGTTGTGGTCGAGGAATATTCGGACTATTCCAAAGGCCCCTGTGTTCTACTGCTCCAGCGGGACCGAATGGGATCGGCAATTCATGTTGTCTGGGGAATTCCAAAGGGTTATAATAAACCAGCCGTTCTGGTTACGGCCTATCGCCCGGATTCGGAGCGGTGGGATGAAACATTTACGCGGAGGTTGTAACGATGGCACAGCGAAAAAAAGTGAAATATGTGCATGAAGGCCGATATGTGGCGGAAGTCGAAGTAGCGCTGTTGGAAGACGATACGGGTTGGTCCCCTTATATCAGCGTTGAAGATGCTTTCAAGCTTGATGACGTACGGGAGGCTCTTCGCCATGGTGATTTAAAGTCCGCGGCGGCTCATGGACAAATCTACGAACTCCGCCGGGTCTCTCCATCTTTGATGGCATAACCAGGAAACGCAGGAGAAACAGCCAGGCCAGATTTTGGTGCCATGATACTCTTTTCCCGCATCTCTTTTGTCCTGATGGAGGAATTGTCCGGGGGGGCCTGTGATAAATATCTTGTGCCATTAATTTCACATCGAGCGAGGGAAATTCGTATACTAACCCACAATCCCTGCAACCTGTCGAGTGGTCAAAAACCATGTAGGAGCGGCCTTCAGGCCGCCAGTTAACCGATTGCCGGAAACCATTTTTCCGGCAAAAAACCTGACGCGGGATAATCTTCCTGTTGGCACAAAATCCCGCAAGAACGAAAAACCTTTTTGCCGAAACCCTGTGCTAACAAATTATAATCAGGCAAAAAATCAGAAGAGTGAATCGTCCCGGCATCACATTCCGTGGAGCAAAGGAATCATCATCATCCATATCATATGTTAATATCCTTATTTTCTTTGATTTTCCGTTGACAGCGGGTTTCCGGTCAGGATAAATTCAAAGGCAGGGGATATTTTTCAGGGCGGAAAATAAGAACCACAATAATATTAATGTTGGAATATAAAAAGGAGGGTCTTTTGGAAATTTTTACAATAATCGCTGGCTTGTGCTCAATATTATCCTTTTTAGTTTCTATTTTCATTTTCAATAAAGTGACAAAGATTTCTCATACATTTAAGGTTAAAGGTGAAGGCAACATAACAGCGGGCAGAGACATCAAGGCACAATAAAATGGTTCAAAAAGTAAAAGGAAAAGAACATATTGTTGCGGGCAGGGATATAATAATCAATGCCGTTAATTTATCGAAAAAATTCAATGAAATCTATGACGAGCTTTTAAAACCATCCTTTGATAACTTTGACCAACGAATAGCAGATATTTTTCCAGAAGGGTTATTCTCTGCAACTTCTGGAAATACAAGGCTTACCTTTTCAAGTGAAAAGCTTTTTACATCTTTAACGTTGCTTGGCATTCCTATCAATGTCGCATTACATAGCATTGCAAGAACAGAATATGAGCTTACAAGATTAAGCCGGGATCAAAAAAAGATTAGTACCGACGATATTAGATGGGCAGTAGCAAACTCACTTTATCATTACGATTCATCTGGCTATTGTGATAGGAGAAGGCAATTTTGGGGAGATAAATACGTCAGAATTTATGGCCGACCCAATCAGCAGTTGATTGTTATCTCACAAGATGGCGGATTTCATGAATTAAATTATAAATTTATACATAATGTGATTATTCCCCACTTAATTGAATCTATCTGGGGTGCTGGCAAATTTGAGCACCTTCGGAAGTTTATTAGCCAAGACGATAAAAATGAAATGGCAGATCAAATTTTAATAGCCGTAAAATCCTTAGGGATTTACCGCATACATTTTTCGAGTTTAATAAAAATTTCACGTGAATTAGCATTACAACCTCCGCATCCTTGGCTTGTTGAAACAGCTTTCGATTATGAATCTATTGATTATGATTATAAAAAGGCAAAAAAGCATTGTTTGGATATGATAGATAATTATGAAAAGAGAATCATTGACTCTTGTTTATATTCATTTCGCGAAACAGTTCACCATTCTTCCTCCGCCATTCTCGCATATTACGGTATATATATGGGGTGTGGTTATTTAGCACCCCTTCATACTCTCCATCGCATTATAGTATTGATAGAACAGGACAAGGCAATTGATGCAACGTGCTTTGAACAAGTAGATATTAAATCAGATTTAAGAAATTTAGGTATTTCAATTATTGAATTTAATAGGTGCGTAAAACTACTTCGTGAACAGTTATCAATTTCTAGTAGTTCCGAAGATACGGATATTGAAATAGCAATCAATCTTGCTAAGAATTTATTTGAGTATTGTGATAATTTATTAATGTATTTTTTTAAGCTTCATTTACTTCAAGAAACTGATATGGACGGCTTAAATAGTATTGAAAAAATTACAGAAGCAGCGAAAGCAGCGTTTCATATTATTCCAGGTTTTGAATTCAAAACGGATAGAAAACAAAGGCCCTGGCTTATTCATAATCTTGAAACTCCCCTATTCCGAAATATAAAAAACAGAATTTTATTTGTTCCATTATACAGCGATACAGGAGTAATAACCCCATCCTTTCTTTATGGGGTTGAAAAAAATATTTCAAACCCCGAAATAAGCAATTGTATTTTGTATGTTTCTAATTGTGAGTATTCTTCATCATGCTATGATTTTAAAAAAGTTTTAGATTCTAAAGGAATTATTCCATTTTTTGTTAAAATAGATGATTTGACAGATGCAGCACTAAGTGAAGATTCGATTGGACAAATTGAATTGTATTTAATGGATAACTTCTGAAAGTCGAACCTTTAGCTTCATTAGACAACCAGGGCGGGGTAGCCGTAGCAGTCTGAAATTCTGCATTGCCCTGTCTGCTAATGAGCATGGCCTTAGCCAGAATACAGTAGAGCCACAGAGCGGAGTCATTTAGGTGAGAATCAAGTCAATCACTGCCAAAAATATCGTTCCGGTGCGGAACTTCGGTGCCGATGACCTTGCCGATATGGTCTTTCTGGCAGGTCCTAATGGAATCGGGAAATCTAGACTGATTGAGGCAATTCTGGCCTACTTACGTGATCCGAGGGTGAATCCCAACATGCACATGATAGTTGAAGCGACATCACAATCTGAGAAAACCGAGTGGAGCAAGAACACCCTCAATCTTAGTGATAATGGGGATTGCCAGAAGTTACGGCAGACACTTCAGAAAAACCAAAGCAGGAGGAATTTCTGCAGCAGCATCCTATATTATGAAAGCAACCGTCAGATTACAAATCTGAAGCCTCTTCAATTCACTTGGGAGTACAAAGACCCATACGTGGAACAGGTAGGTTGGGATTTCTCCTTCCGACCACTAACAGGTCGTGCCCAGGATACAATACATAGCATCTTCAAGAAGATACAAAGCCAAAAGACATCCATCGCCAACAGAGCGATTCAATTGAAGAGTGAAGGCAAGGATTCAATGAATCTGTCATTCAGTGACCCGCTCGATCCATTTCGCGAGGCTTTCGAGCAGTTGCTGTCACCGAAGAAGTTGCTGGGCGTAAATATGCAGGATAATTCGTTGCGAATTCAGGACGGCGAAGTTGAGATAACAGAAAAGGCATTGAGTTCAGGCGAGCGCGAGGTTCTCAATATTGTATTCGACTTCATCCTGAGGCAGCCATCAGACTGCATTGTGTTTTTTGATGAGCCTGAGTTGCATCTACACCCAGAACTGGCAAACAAACTTATAGCCACACTGAAGACCGTTGGGAAAGGAAATCAATTCATATTCTGCACCCACTCGGCGGAGTTATTGTCCGGTAGCTTGGATAACTCAGTTATCTTTATCCAGCCGCACGGAGACGCGGTTAAGAATCAGGCCGTTGCTGTAGGCATCGAGAATGACACTTATGATGCGTTAAAGGCAATTGGGCAATCGATAGGTGTGGTGTCTCTGGGAAAGAAAATCGTGCTCATTGAGGGGACAAAGGCCTCTTTGGATAAAAAAACTTATCTGCAGATCATTAAGGGGAGATTTCCGAACCTCGTTCTCGTGCCGTGTGAAGGCAAACATACGATACAATCATTCGGTCATATTGCAGACTCGGTTCTGTCGAGAACCATCTGGGGCGTGGAATTCTTTCTACTTGCTGATCGTGATGTATTTCCTCATGAGTTGGCGACAAAGATCGATGCGAGTGGGCTACATAATAGAGTTAGGTGTCTCGATAGATACCATTTGGAGAACTACTTTTTAGACGAAGTGATTTTATCGAAGGTCTTTGAGGAGATGGAGGATGATGGGTCGTGGTTAAGGGATCCACAGAAATTGATGGATGAGTTACGACAAATTGCTCAATCTCGCATCGGCTATGCCGTAGGTTTAACCGTCTCAAAGTTTATAAGAGATTCCGTTGGGAATGTAGATTTAATGGTGAGTGGGTGTCAGAGCATGGATTGTGGTCAACTTCAAAATGCCACTGCCAAGCGCGCAGAGGAGGAGTTAACTCGAGTTCGGTCTGCGCTTTGCGAAGAAGCCATCGTTAGAAAGACGCATGAGTATTTCGAGGCGTTTTCAGAGGCAATAAAAAGTGGCACATGGAAAAAAGACATCCCAGGCAAGCAGGTTCTGAGTGTTTTCGCACAGAAGGCTAAGCTGAACGAGGACCGCCTCAAGACACTTTACATTAGGAAAGCCATGGAAACGGACGCTATAAGTAACCCTTTTAACGATATTATCGCAATCTTTGACAGTTTTACGCAATGATGAGTACACCATCGGCTAACGAAGGCGCTGCACAGGGTCCACCGCAAATCTCCATTACTGCCGGTGAGCTTGATCGTTGGCCCTCATCTTTTGACAACGACTGTCGCAAACGGAGGAATACTTTTAATGCATCGGATAATAAAATCTCATTTAGATAATTTTTCAAAAAGCTTTGAGATAATCGACCTTGACGAGAATACACAATTCGAGATGTTTGCAAACTACACCGTTATAACTCCACGAGTAGGTGCTGAGTTCGAACTTGAAGATATTACCACGAGTAATAGCGATGACGGCATGGATGGAGTTGCGATTTTAATAGACGAAGAGGTCATCGTATCAGATGCTGACGCTAATACCATATTCAAATCCGACAAAAAAAATCACGATGTGGAAATTGTGTTCATACAGGCAAAACGAGGTGAGCAGTTTGATCTAGGAGAGTTTTTGAAGTTTAAAGAATCAATTATCCGTTTTGTCGATTCAGATAATTTTACAGTAAATGATGACGTTCAGATAAATGCCCATGAAATTTACGAAGTATGTTTAAAAAATGTTCCAAAAATCCGAGGAGGGAAGCCACAAATCACGGCAAGATTTATAGCAACTGGTGTTTATCGAGAACCAGAAGCACTGGAGAAGGCCAAAAAAAAGCTAGAGCGCTCTTTAAAAGAAACAGGATATTTTGCAGGCATTGACGTTAAATTCATTGGTCGAGATGAGCTTACCGATCTTTGGGTTTCTACTTACGCTGGCATACAAGCCCAACTTCCGATTTTTAGCAATGCACCGCTTCCTAAAATATCCGGAATTGAGGAAGCATATTTGGTGGTTGCAAAGGCTAAAGATGTTGTTGAAAACCTTCTTGAAAATGATGATGGCAATTTACGAACGCAGGTATTTGAAGAAAATGTCAGATCGTTTTTGGGGATAGATAATCCAGTAAACAAGTCTATCGCTGAAACAATCAATGACGCTAAAGCGTCAACTAGATTTCCAGTCCTGAATAACGGAATAACAATCGTTAGTCCGGATGTAAGGGTGCAAGGGAATATTCTTCATCTTGAAAACTATCAAATTGTAAATGGCTGCCAGACGTCAAATGTTCTTTATGAGAATCGAAAGAATCTTAATGATCGAATAATGGTTAACTTAAAAATTATTGAGACTTCCAACGAAGATGTTTTCGCAGAACTTGTCCGGGCAACTAACAGTCAATCTAAAATTGAAGACACTCAATTTTTCTCACTAAGGCCAATTGTAAAGAGGGTTGAGCAATATTTTGATTCTTTTGAGGATAGCGACGGTCGCTTGTATTTTGAGCGCAGAGACAAACAGTTTGTGGGCAGAGATATTCCTGCCGTTAGGGTTTTCTCAGTAAACACTGCCGCAAAGTGCGTATCAGCAATGTTTCTTCACCGGCCAGAGCTTTCATACCGATATCCTAAACAGATGTATGAGGATCTTGGCGAGAAGATATTTGCAGATGACAACAAGGAAATTCTCTTTTACTGCGCGTCATTGGCTTTATATAGAATCCATCTTCTTATTTCAAATGGGACAATTCCCCAAAACATGCGTAAGTATAAGTGGCATATTCTTGCGATTCTTAGAGTAATTATCTCTGGAAAAGAAATGCCAGCCCTAAATGCAAGAAAGATTGAGCCTTACTGCCAAAAAATTGTTGATGCACTCTCTAAACATGGAACTGCGGCAATAACCCCTATTAAGAAGGCTGTGACAATAGTGACGTCCCTTGGCGAAATATCTGGTGACAGATTGAAGAGGCAGGCAGTACTTGATGAAATGCTAAAGGCGGGCAAATTGTATTGATTGGTTAAGGGCCAACCAGGAAATTGGGCCCGATGTCACTTGCTTGCATGGTCTTTGGCCCCACAAACTGTGTGCCACGGGTCAACGCCCCCGTTGGCCGAGAAAAGAAACAATAACGAATGGAATCGCAGGTCATATCAAAGAAACGGGTTGCTGATCATGGCGAGGTGCTGACCGGGAACCGAGAGGTCAACGCCATGCTCGACCTGGTGAAGCAGGAAACCGAGCGGATCGAATCGCGGTTTCTTGAGCCGGCTTGCGGCACCGGAAACTTTTTGGTCGTGATCCTGGAAAGGAAGCTCTCGGTGGTCGAGAAGCGATACGGCCAGTCGCAACACGACTTTGAGCGTTACGCTGTTCTGGCCGTTTCTTCCATCTATGGCGTTGATATACTCAAAGATAATGTCGAGCACTGCCGGCAACGGCTTTTCGGAATATTTGATCTGGTCTATCTGCGGTTGTTCAAGCACAAGACAAACGATGATTGCCGGGAAGCGGTGCGTTTTATCTTAGAGAAAAACATCATCTGGGGCGACGCCCTCGATCTTAAAACCAAAGACGAGCCCCGGGTGCCGATTCGGTTCTGCGAGTGGTCGCCGGTGAACGGCAGCATGCTGAAGCGGCGGGATTTCATGTTGTCGTTTCTGGTGGAGAAACAGCACCAAATGCTGCTGTTCAGCGACGAGGGCAATGTCGCCGATTTAAACGAGCCCGTCAGGGAATATCCCCCGGTCCACTTCCTGGAGATCGCCCATGCTCAACAATAGCGGCTACAACCCCGACGTGCTCACCTGCATCGCTAATCTCTCCAGTGACGAGGTGTTCACGCCGCCGCAACTGGCCAACCGGATTCTCGACCTGCTTCCGGCAAAACTCTGGTCCGACAAAAAGGCCACCTTCCTCGATCCCGGCTGCAAGTCCGGCGTGTTTCTGCGGGAGATCGCCAGGCGTCTGGACAAAGGGCTGGAGAAGCAGATCCCCGATCGCCAGACGCGGATCAACCACATTTTTAAAAACCAGCTTTACGGGCTCGCCATCACCGAGCTGACCGCCCTGCTCTCTCGCCGATCCGTATATTGCTCCAAGACGGCCAACGGCCAATATTCCGTGTGCGAAGCTTTTGACAGCCCGGAAGGCAACATCCATTTTGCGCGGGTGGAACACACCTGGAAAAACGGTCGTTGCCTACACTGCGGCGCCAGCAAAGAGAATTATGAACGGGGCGATGAACTGGAAAGCCACGCCTATGCCTTTATTCATACAGAAAAGTCGGAGGAAATTTTTAATATGAAATTTGATGTCATTATCGGCAACCCCCCTTATCAATTGAGCGATTCAGGTTTTGGAGAAAGCGCCCGTCCTATCTATCACCTGTTCGTTGAACAGGCAAAGAAACTGAACCCGCGATTCCTGACGATGATTATTCCCTCTCGTTGGTTTGCGGGCGGAAAGGGCTTAGATGAGTTCCGAGAGTCGATGCTCGCCGACGACCGGTTGCGGTCGATTGACGATTATCTCAGTGCGTCGGACGTCTTTCCGGGCGTGGGCCTTAAGGGCGGTGTTTGCTATTTCCTCTGGGACCGGGACAATCCCGGACCCTGCCAAGTTACCACCCATTTCAAGGATTGGCCTGTCTCGACCGCCAGCCGTCCGCTTCTTGAAAAGGGCGTTGACGTCTTCATCCGCTTCAATGAAGGCTTGTCGATCCTCAAGAAGGTCTCTGCCGTTGAAAACGGAAAACCTGGATCGCTTTCGCTGCCGAACAGCAAGCGTTTCGACCAACTGGTTAGTTCGCTTAGACCTTTCGGGCTCCGCACGTACTTCCGGGGAAAAGCTATCGAGTCGCCGGGTGACTTACTGGTCTATCAAAACGGCGGGACGGGATACACCCCCAGAAGCTCAATCACGACTGGTACTGACCTCATCGACAAGTGGAAGGTCTATGTGGGCCGGGCAGCTCCGGGGACCGGAAACAGAGACACCTACCCGCACAGAATCATCAGCACGCCGTTTCTCGGAGAACCGGGCACCATCTCTTCGGAGACATATCTCTGTATTGGCCCGTTCGACTCCAAAAAGCGGGCTGAAAGCGTTTTGTCCTACCTCACTTGTCGGCTAACTCGCTTCTTGATTCTTCTGCATAAGCCATCCCAAGACACGACTCGCAAGGTCTACTCCTTCGTGCCGACCCAGAAGTGGACGAAACAGTGGACGGACGAGGACCTCTACGCGAAATATGGCCTCTCCGCTCGTGAGATCTCCTTCATCGAATCCATCGTCCGTCCGATGCCTGCCGATAGCGACGAGGCAAGCCCGGAGTCGAGCGATGAGTAAGCCAAAGCATTACCGCCCGAGTAAATCTCCAAACATCTATGGATAGAACAGGAGGTTCTATATGATTAACGATAAGGCCCAGGCTGTATTCGAGAATTTCAAGATTCGGCGGATTTATGACGAGAAAGCGGACATCTGGTATTTTTCCGTGGTGGACATTATCGCGGCCCTGATCCAGCAGCCGGATTACCAGACCGCACGGAAGTATTGGAATAAACTCAAAGAACGGCTCAAGAAAGAGGGCAGTCAAACGGTGACAAATTGTCACCAGTTGAAAATGGTTGCTGAAGACGGCAAGTCGCGGCTGACCGATGTGGCGGATCCTCAAACGCTTCTGCGGCTTATTCAGTCCGTGCCAAGCCCCAAGGCCGAGCCGATCAAGCTCTGGCTGGCCAAGGTGGGCTACGAGCGGATTCAGGACATGTCCGATCCGGCCCGCTCGATTGACCGCGCCCGGGAATACTGGCGGCAGCACGGCCGGAGCGAAAAATGGATTCAGCAGCGGATGATGGGGCAGGAGACCCGCAACAAGCTCACCGATTACTGGAAAGATCACGACATCAAGGGTGAGGACGAATACGCCGTTTTGACCAACATCATTCATCAGGAATGGAGCGGGGTCTCGGTCAAAAAGCACAAGGACATCAAGGGACTGACAACACAGAACCTGCGCGATCACATGAGCGAGGCGGAACTGATCTTCACCGCACTGGCGGAACTTTCCACCCGGCAGATCGCCGAGAGCGTGGAGGCGACCGGCATGCCGGAAAACGCGGAAGCCGGAAAAAAGGGCGGAAGGATCGCCAAAAGAGCCCGGCTGGAACTGGAACAAAAGACCGGGAAAAGCGTGGTGACCGGGGAAAGTTTTCTGCCGCCGTCCCGCCGAAAGAAGGAATTGCCGGAGGCGGGCGATGAGTAAGCCAAAGCGCAAAGTCCCGGCGGCCAAACCGGAGGCGCTCTTTACCCGCATCGTCTCGATCCTGGAACAGGCCCGAAGCAACGTGGTCCGGGCGGTCAACACGAACATGGTGCTGGCCTACTGGCTGATCGGCCGGGAGATCGTGGAGGATGTCCAGCGCGGCAAAGGGCGGGCGAAGTATGGCGAAAAGGTCATCGAAGACCTCTCGGCGCGACTGATCGAGCGGTATGGTAAGGGATTCTCCGTGCCAAACCTCAAAAATTTCAGACAATTCTACCAAACTTATCCGGATCGGTGCGCTTCAATTGGCTACCCAACGGGTAGCCAATTTGACAGCCCGGAAATTTCACGCCCATCGGGCGCAGAATTTTCGGAGACGACAATTCTGATCCCGACGGGAAGAGAATTGGTCCATCATAAAAAAAGCTACCCATTGGGTAGCGAGTCGTCCCAGGGCTTTTCCCCGCAACTTTCCTGGTCGCATTACCGCGCCCTGATGCGGGTGGAGAACCGGGAAACGCGCGATTTTTATGAACGCGAAGCGATCGCGGGCGGGTGGGACAAGCGGACCCTGGAGCGGCAGATTCAGTCGTTCTACTACGAACGCATTCTCAAGAGCCGCAAACCGGAAAAGATGCTGGCGGAGGGTCGCAACCTGCCGGTTGCCGCCGCTCCGGCCGCCGATGAATTGAAGAACCCGTATGTGCTGGAGTTTTTGGGGCTTCCGGATGCGGCCGCGTTTCACGAGTCGAACCTGGAACAGGCCATTATTACTCACCTCCAGCGGTTTTTGCTGGAACTCGGCAGCGGCTTTGCCTTTGTCGCCCGGCAGAAACACATCCGCATCGAGGAGCAGGACCGGTACATTGACCTGGTTTTCTACCATTGCCGGCTCAAGTTTTATCTGCTGATCGACCTTAAGGTGGGCGAACTGACCCACGCGGACGTCGGCCAGATGGACGGCTACGTGCGGATGTACGACGGCCTTTTCACCGCGCCGGACGACAACCCGACCATCGGCCTGATTCTCTGCACGGAAAAGAACGAGACCGTGGCCCGCTACTCGGTATTAAACGACCGCAAACAGATATTTGCCTCCAAGTACATGCTCTGCCTGCCGACGGAAGAGCAGCTCCGGCATGAGGTCGAAAAAGAGCGGCGCTTGATCGAAGCCGCTTTAAAGGAATCCGCCCATGAGTAACGCCTTCTTCCCTCCCCGGCCGGCATCGCGGCCCACGATTTACGCCTATGAGGATACCCATCCGCAGTTTGCGGGCTTGCTCAAGGTCGGGTACACGACGCGGACCGCCAGGGAGCGGCTTGACGAAATTTATCCGGTTAAAACGCCCGGCCGGTCGCCATACCGGATCGTTCTGGAAGAAGCCGCCATGCGCGGCGACGGCACGGTCTTTACCGACCACGACGTTCACCGGATGCTGCGGATTGATGGTATCAAAAATCCGGAAGGCGAGTGGTTCCGCTGCACGGTGGATAAAGTGAAGACGGCCATCATCGCCGTGCGCACCGGTCAATTAAACGAGGAAAACCGGTCCCTGGATTTTACCATGCGGCCCGAGCAGGAAACAGCGGTTGAGAAAACAGCCGCCTATTTTACCAGTTGGCGCAAGGACAAGGGCAACCGGAATAAACCGCCGCATTTTTTATGGAACTGCAAGATGCGCTTTGGCAAGACCTTTGCCGCCTATCAGTTGGCAAAAAAGATGGGCTGGCGAAAGGTGCTGGTCCTGACCTTTAAACCGGCGGTGCAAAGCGCCTGGGAAGAGGACTTGAAGTGTCACGTGGATTTTGCCGGGTGGCAGTTTATCAAGCCCGGCGGCCTGACCTACGAACAGGCGAATAAAAAACGGCCGTTTGTTTGTTTTGGTTCGTTTCAGGACTATTTGGGCCGCAACCCCGGCACGGGCGGCATCAAGTCGAAAAACGAATGGGTTCACACGACCCATTGGGATTGCGTTATTCTGGACGAATACCATTACGGCGCCTGGCGGGAGAACGCCAGGGAGTTGTTTGAGGCCGAAGACGCCAAGGAGGTCGCGTTCGGTGTTGGACAGGGTGCTGAATTCCTGAAAGAGCGGGACGAAGAGATAGAAGACATTATGCCCATCACCACCGACGGCTATCTGTATCTGTCCGGTACGCCGTTTCGGGCCATCGCCTCCGGCGAATTCATCGAGGAGCAGATTTTTAACTGGACTTACTCCGATGAACAGCGGGCAAAAAGCGCCTGGGCGGGTTCCGGCAACCCATACGCGGCGTTGCCAAGGATGGTGCTGCTGACCTACCAGCTTCCGGACGCGATTCGGGAAATCGCCATGCAGGGCGAGTTTAACGAGTTCGATTTGAATGTCTTTTTTTCCGCCGAGGGGCTCGGTGACAAGGCCAAATTCAATTACGCGGACGAGGTTCAGAAGTGGCTTGACCTGCTCCGGGGCGCATTTCTGCCGACCAGCGTCGACAGCCTGAAACTCGGGGCGCGCAAGCCGCCGATGCCGTTTTCGGATGTGCGGCTGCTGGGCGTGCTGTCGCACTCTTTCTGGTTCCTGCCGAGCGTGGCGGCCTGTCACGCCATGCGCAATCTGCTGGCCAAGAGGCAGAACCGGTTTTATCACGACTACAAGGTCATCGTGGCAGCGGGGAACGCCGCCGGAATCGGCGTGGCGGCCCTGTCCCCGGTGCAGGAGGAAATGGACGATCCCCTGACCACCAAAACGATCACCCTGTCCTGCGGCAAACTGACCACCGGCGTGACGGTCAAGCCGTGGACGGGGATTCTGATGCTGCGCAACTCCTCCAGCCCGGAAACTTATTTTCAGGCGGCTTTCCGGGTGCAATCGCCCTGGACGGTCCGCAACCCGGACGGCGCTTCTCCCAATTCCGAGCAGATTATCAAGGAAGAGTGCTATGTTTTTGATTTTGCGCCGGACCGGGCCTTGCGTCAGATTGCCGACTACAGTTGCCGGTTAAACGTTAACGAAGAGAACCCGGACAAAAAGGTGGAAGAGTTTATCAGCTTCCTGCCGGTTCTGGCTTATGACGGCAGTTCCATGAAGCAGATTGATGCCGCCGGGATTCTCGACATGGCCATGAGCGGCACGACGGCCACCTTGCTGGCGCGGCGCTGGGAGAGCGCCCTGCTGGTGAATGTGGACAACGACACCCTGCACCGCCTGATGGATAACAAGAAGGCCATGGAAGCCCTCATGAGCATCGAAGGGTTCCGCACGTTGAATCAGGACATTGCCACGATCATCAACAAGTCGGAGGCCGTGAAAAAGGCCCGCAGGGAGGCCAACGAAAAGGATCTGTCCACAAAAAAGAAGAAGGAACTTTCCGAAGCGGAAAAGGAGTACAAGACCTTAAGGAAGCAGATCCAGGAGAAGATCATCAAGTTCGCTACGCGAATTCCCATTTTCATGTATCTGACCGATTACCGCGAGCGGACGTTGCGGGATGTCATTACCCAACTGGAACCGGGCCTGTTCAAGAAGGTTACGGGCCTGACCGTAAAGGACTTCGAGTTGCTGGTCAGCCTGGGGCTGTTTAACAGCGCCCTGATGAATGACGCGGTTTACAAATTCAAACGCTATGAAGATGCCAGCCTGAGTTACACCGGGATCTGCAAGCACGAAGGCGAGGACATCGGTCTTTACGACACGGTCATCACCCGCAAGGATGCGCTGCGGGTATTTGAAAACATACCAACCGGCGCCGGCTATGGGGCATGAAAGCGAGCTGATCGAAATGCATGCATGTCGAGGACAGTGTGATTAACTTTAATCAGGGAGGGGTTAATGGCGGCATCATTTTCGGTTTTCTTTATCAACAATGGTGATTTGAACTTTCTTTCCTCACAATTGGGCCGTTTGGAGGCCAAGGCCCTGGCAACCGTGCCCGGTTCCGATTGGACTGTGTATAGTTATCGTCCAGGCGCTTCCCCTCCGAATGACGACATCCTGACGGGGTCGGAGTCAATCGCTGTCCGGCTTTCACGGAAAGTCGGCGAAGTCATATATCTTTTCGCCGACTCAAGACCGGATTCCCTTGTTTATGAACACGCCCGGGGTGAAACGCTGTTGAGAAAGCTGGTCTGGTTTTCCTTTTCCGACGAAAGTGAAGCAAGCTGGCTATGTTCCGTGGGGGAACGGGAAGCGTGGGAAGACCGCTTGTTTTCACCGAATCTCCTGTCACAAGCCATTGAAGAAGAGAAAGCCGGTTTTGAAGAATCCGGCCGCCCCCCCGGCGAATTTGAATCCCGGAAGTTAATTCTTGAAAAAATGTGGGAGCAGAAAACGGTACTCGAAAACAGCAGGTTCCCCAGAGGCGGGGGGTTTGTGTCCTCTTTTATTGAGAGAGCGTTCGGTTTACTAAAGCCATCCTAAAATATCGATGCGGGCTTTATCGAGCAAACGAATTTGGAGGAAAGACGTCCCGGGTCATTTTGTGGATGTAGGCATGGATGCATTTGTCGTCAGGCCCACTCATGTACATGGCATCATCGTCATTACCAATGTATCGGCGGCGGTAGGGGCGGGGTTCCCCCGTCCTCCAGAACATGTGGCATAATTGTTTTTATTGCGACAAACGATGGGAAAAAGAATATATGGATAACCGCAAACGAATAATATCAATGATGCGGTCGAAGCTTCCGGCGGGCCGTTGATCCCTACATTTATAGATGGAAGGAAACCATGGACAAAAAACGATTACAGATCAAAGTATTGCTGGGGATGATGGAGTTTCTGGAAGCCCATCCGCTGCTGGTGCGGATTTTTCTGCGGCCGCTGACGAAAATTCCCGGGCTTTCGGCAAAGATGATGGTCCTGCCCCGGGCCTACATGGGCGCCACGGCCTTTGAGATCCACGACGTGGATTTAAAGGCCGGCCGCATCGGCATCGGCGGCGTGGAGGAGATCATGGCCGGCGCCAAGATCATCCATCTGCTGCACACCACCCTGACCGGCCGGATGCCGGAAGAAGAAAAGCAGCAGACCCTGTACGACATGGGCGTGACCCTGTGCACCTGGGAGGTGACCCAGGCTCTTCAGGGAGGCCGATGGGCGCCCTCTTTTCTGGTGCCGCTCATCTCCAATAGCCGCATCCTGGACGAGGTCCGGACCGATCCGCTCATGGCCCGGTTTTTTCAGAAGACCATGAACATGATGTCCCGCCTGATCACCGACGAAGGCGGCTGGGGGCATCTGGAGTTTGATTTTTCCGCCGACCCTATGCGGGTCTCGCTGTTCAACTCCCAGGAGGCCCGCTGGCTGGGGCCTTCGGACAAGCCGGTCTGCCATTTTTACGCCGGCATCGTGGCCGGGTACGCCGGCACGATTTCCGGCCGGCCGATCTCCGTCCGGGAAGTTCAATGCCGGGCCATGGGCGCGGAAAAGTGCGTGTTTGAATTACGCACGGAATCAACGGGGTAACGAATGCGGTTGTCCGGCATCAGCGGTTTGTACACGGATTACTACGAGCTGACCATGGCCCAGGGCTATTTTCTGTCCGGCAAAAAAGATGACACGGCCGTGTTTGATTATTTCTTCCGGGTCAATCCCTTTGACGGCGGCTACGTGATCTTCGCCGGGCTGGACACCCTGCTGGAAGCCCTGAGCCGTTTTGTTTACGGCGAACAAGACCGGGCCTATCTCCGGGAGCGGGCCTTTACCGAAGCCTTTCTTGCCTTTCTAAAGGATTTCCGGTTCCGTGGAACGATCTGCAGCGTCCGGGAAGGGGAGGTGGTTTTCCCCCAGGAGCCCCTGGTGCGGGTGGAAGGAACCATTATCGAATGCCAGTTGATCGAAACCCTGTTGCTGAATGTGCTCAATTTTGAGTCCCTCATCGCCACCAAGGCCTCCCGGGTCAGGCGCGCGGCCGGCGACCGGCCGGTGAGCGATTTCGGCCTGCGCCGGGCCCAGGGCATGGGCGGGCTCCAGGCCAGCCGGGCGGCCGTCATCGGCGGCGTCGACGCCACCTCCAACGTGCTGGCGGGCCAGCGCTGCCGCCTGCCGGTTGCCGGTACCCAGGCACACTCCTGGGTCCAGAGTTTTGATGATGAATTGGCCGCCTTCCGCGCCTATGCCCGGCTCTATCCGGACAATACCATTCTCCTGGTGGACACCTACGATACACTTCACAGCGGATTGCCCAACGCCATCCTGGTGGGCCTGGAGCTGAAAGAAGCCGGGCAGACGTTAAAGGCCGTCCGGCTGGACAGCGGCGACCTGGCCTATCTGAGCAAGCAGGCCCGGCGAATGCTGGACGAGGCGGGCCTGACGGAAACCAAGATTCTGGCCTCCAACCAGCTGGACGAATACCTGATCCGCAGCCTCAACGAACAGCAGGCGCCCATCGACGGGTTCGGCGTGGGCACGGAACTGGTCACCGGCAAAACCACCGCGGCCCTGGACGGGGTTTACAAGCTGGCCGCCTATAACGGTCAGCCGACTCTGAAACTGTCCAACACCCTGGAAAAGATTTCCCTGCCGGGAAAAAAAGAGACCCGACGGTATTTCAACGGCGCGGGCAAGTTCTATGCCGACTGCGTCTGCCTGGTCGATGAAGGATCGCCGGAAGAAATGGCGCACCCGTTTGAGCGCGACAAGCATTGCGCCCTGCGGGGACTGGCGTCGGAGCCACTGCAAAAGCCCGTTATGGAGGGGGGCGAGATTATCAGCCGGGAAACGGATGTGATTGCGATGAGGGAGTATGGCCGTAAAAGGCTCGCTTTTCTTCCGGAAGAACATAAGCGGTTTGAAATGCCGCACATTTACAAGGTCGGCCTGTCTCCCCGGCTGGAAGGCATGAGGGATGAGGTGATTAAGGGGTTAAGTGTTAAGTTTTAAGTGGTTAAGTTTTAAGTGTTAAGTGGGTAGGGGGAGCCTTCACAGGCTTGCCGGATACACTGGGCGAGGACAGCCATAGAAGAAAGGAGGTCGGCATGAAAGCCCTTCTGGTCAATGACGTTCAGAATGATTTCTGCCCGGGCGGCGCCCTGGCGGTGCCCGACGGCGACCACATCGTTCCGGTCATCAACAAGCTCATGGATCGGTTCGACCTGGTGCTGGCGTCACGGGACTGGCACCCGGCGGACACCCGCCATTTTGAGCGCTGGCCGGTTCATTGCGTCCGCGATACCAGGGGCGCGGATTATCATCCGGACCTGAATACCGCGCCAATTCACCTGGAACTGTTCAAAGGCACGGGAAACATGGATGACGGGTATTCCGCTTTTGAGGCCACCAATGTCGATCTGCTGCGGGTGCTGCAGGACAAGGGCGTTGATGAACTGTATGTGACCGGCATTGCCACCGAATACTGCGTCCGGGCGACGGTACTGGAGGCCCGTAAAAACAATATCCCCACGGTGGTGATAACAGATGCCGTCAAGGCCATCGAGGCCCGGCCGGGAGATACGGAAAACGCCCTGGAAGAGATGGTCCGGGCCGGGGCGCGCCTGAAGACATCCAAAGAGATCATCGGATCATGAATGAAAAAAAGTCCTCTGTAACGGACGGCCGCCGGGCCCGGTCCGGCCGGTCGCGCAACGCCATCGTCACTGCTCTGCTGGAACTGATCGTGGCGGGCACGCCCCATCCCTCGGCCCGGCAGGTGGCCGAACGGGCCGGGGTGTCGCCGCGCCTGGTATTCCATCACTTCAAAGACATGGAGGCCATTTATAATGAACTCATGGCCCTTCAGGGAGAGCGGCTCAAGTCCCTGCTGGAAATTGACCTCCCGCCGGAAACGCCCTTTGAGGCTCGGCTGGCCGCTTTTGTTGACCACCGGGTAACGCTCCTGGAGTTTATCTCCCCGGTCCGCAAAGTGATGATCGGCGCCGAAGTCACATCCAAAGTCATGGCCGCGGAGCTGGAGCGGTTCCGGGCCTTCAAGCGGCAACAGGCCGCGGAGGTGTTTGGGCCGGAAATCGCCCGCCTGGACGGAGAAACGGCCGCGGAAGTGACCGCCGCCCTGCAGGCGGTCACCTCCTGGACCGCCTGGCACAGCCTGCGGCATCACCAGAAGCTGTCCGTGGAAACGGCTGAACGGGTGATGATCCGCATGATCCGGGGCATTTTAAATCCGTCCCGGGGTATCTGATCAAACCGCACGGACGAAGCGGTTTTTCCCGACGGGCATAAACGAAACAACGAAAGGAAGTCATGAACGTTTCCAAACAAGACATTATCAGGGAAGCCCATCGGCTGGGCTTTGAGGACGTAGGCTTTACCGGCCCCGAACCGTTTGACGCGCACAAGGCCTATCTGCTGGAAAGACAGGAAGAGTACGGCTGGGCCGAAGCCGTGGGACTGGACCTGTTAAACGGAACCGATCCCGCCACCATTCTTCCCGAGGCCCGAACGATTATTGTGCTGATAGAAAATTATTTTAACCAATCGTACCCCCGTTCCATGGAAGGACATTTCGGGCGCTGCTACCTGGATGACGACCGAATGACCCGGGACGGCCTGACACAGCGGATCAAGGCCTTTCGCGGATTTCTGCGGGATAACGGCATGAATTCCAAAGTGCCGTTCAACCTTCCCCACCGGGTGGCGGCCGCCCGGGCCGGTCTGGGGACGTTCGGCAAAAACTGTCTGTTTTACGCCCACCGGGTGGTACGGGGCGGATCATGGACCCTGCCCATCGCGGTGGTCGTGGACCGGGAATACGCGCCGGACCAACCCACTTTGTCCATGGGATGCCCGGACTGGTGCCGCAACGTCTGCATCGCCGCCTGCCCCACCCGGGCGCTCCAAGGCAACGGCCGCATCGATCCCCGGCTATGCATCTCCTTTCTGACCTATTTCGGTCAGGGCATCACACCGCTTGAACTCCGGGAGCCCATGGGCATGTTTGTCTACGGCTGCGATCGGTGTCAGAATGTCTGCCCCCGCAATCAGCCCTGGCTGGCCAAAAATCTGCCGCTCAATGAACGCGCGGCGGCGAAAGCCGACAGTTTCGATCTGCCGGCGCTGCTGCACATGGATAAAGTCTATTTTGAAACCAGGGTCTGGCCGCATATGTTTTACATGTCCTATAATGATATCTGGCGGTGGAAAATGAACGTGGCCCGGGTTATGGGCAACAGCCGGGATTCCGTCTTTATACCGGACCTGGTCCGGGCGTTTAAAGAAAACACGGATGACCGGGTCCGGGGAATGTGCGCCTGGGCTTTGGGCCGGATCGGCGGCGCAAACGCCGGCGCGGCCCTGAACGATTTTTCCGGCCGGGACCTGTCCGGGCCGGTTTCCGAAGAAGTCCGGCTGGCGCTGGCCGCATTTAAATGAAAACCGGCAGGAGATAAAGGAGTAAAACGCGAAATGAAAAACGACCGCAAGAAGCTTCGACGGCTGGCCAAAATGATGAACACCAAGAACGAGATTCTCATTCCCATCGTGGGCGGCCTGCTGGATCTCATGGACGTGGTGGCCCTGCCGCAGGACGTTGACTTTCTGTTGACTCTGGGACCCGAACCGCACACGGTCGATGAGGCCGCGCGCAAGACCGGTCTGCCCCGGGAAAAGGCCCTGGCGTATCTGGACGATCTGGTCAAAAAAGGCTGGATCTGGCCGTATACGTTTGCCAACGGCGACCGCGGCTTTGAGCTGCTGCCCATCGTAGTGGGCTGGTTTGAAATGCAGCTCTGTCACGGCCGGGAAGGGGCGCAGGAGAAAGCCTTTGCCCGGGCTTCGGAGGACCTGTTCAATTCTTTAAGGAAACTGAATGTGTTTCCCCTGCGTCCGGCCCTCAACTGGTTTACCCGGGCCGTCACCAAGCCCTACCAGACCATCGGCGCCATCCGGCCGCCGGATGATCCGGCCGCGGGCCGGACGGTGCCGGTCGGCCAATCCCTTGGTATAGCTGCCCAGACGGCCGGCCCCACCCAGTATGTGTCCGAACTGATCGACCGGCACGGCCGGGACAACGCCATTGTCGTCCTGCACTGCTTCTGCCGCCAGTGGCGCAAATTCGTAGATACTCCCTGCCGGTTCCACATCCAGCCGGAAACCTGCGTCGCGGTGGGCCCCATGGCCAACAGCCTGATCGAGTATGGCTACGGCCGCCGTATCACCCGGGCCGACGCCCTGAAGATTCTGGAAGAGGTCTCAAAGGCCGGCGCCGTGCATACCCTGTTCCATGAGAAAGACGACATCCGCCTGCCCAACATCGCCGTGTGCAACTGCTGCTGGGACTGCTGCGGCGTTTACGGCAGCTACAACCGTGGCCTGATTCCCCTGTACATGAGGCGTTTTTACCGGGCCGAGGTGACCCGTCCGGAAAAGTGCAAGGTATGCGGCAAATGCGTCAAACACTGCCCCACCAACTGCATCCGCCAGACCGAAGACCGGGCCGTCATCGCCGTGGAAAAATGCATCGGCTGCGGCCAGTGCGCCCTGCAGTGCCCCACCAGCGCCATCGAACTGATTGCCGACCAACGCGACGTGCTGGTGCCCATGGTGAAAAAATCCGAAGCGCGGATTCAGATCGGATAAAGGTTTTTATATGTACTTTTCTTTGGCGCAAAGAAAAGTACCAAAAGAAACATTGCCCGGCAGCTTGGCCTTCGGCTGCCCTCGCGCGAACGTTTTTCGGCGCGGTCAGAAACTCGTTCGCCTATCGGCGAACTCAAACAGTCTGCCCGCTTTTTCCGAAAAAACCGTTCGCACTCGGCTGCGCTGCAATGGGCGGTGACAACCGTTTCCCATTACGCATGGTTAGTAAGGCCACCGCTGAAAATTAGAACGTTGGTTCGAGGTTCAAGTCGCGGGAAAAAATTAACCGCGGGAGAGAGGAAATGAAAATATTTTTTCTGTTGGCAACAATATTATTGTCTCTGGCTTCTACCATCGCCGTGTCCGCTTCCAGGAGTGAAAACGTGAACATACTGATCCGTAAGATGGGGGTTGAACAGGTTGTCAAACAGTCGATAGCCGGCTATAAAGCCGAAATCCTGAGGCAGTACCCGGACATAACGGAAAAGGACCTGGACGAAAAATACGGTGTCATATTCGAAAAAGCCGGCGACAGCCTGATTCATTCTTATGAGCAGGGCTTTGATGTCTATACGGATGACGAACTGGTGAGGCTGGTGGACTTTTACAACACGGAATTTGGCCGATGGTTTTCGGACAAGGAAACGGCTTACAACCAGAAAGTGCAGATCAATTTTGAGCAGGTTTATAAACAGCTTAATAATGATTTTATCAACCGGACCAGCTTTAAAAATCCCCATTAATCCTTTATTTCATGTACGCTTCCGCCAATCCGGCTCAGCCGTTCGCCTGGCGGTAATCAGGGGCGACCCGCCGGTCGCCCCTTCTGTTTTTTCGCTTTCTCCGGATAAAATCACGCCGGTGGCGTGACGGCTTTCTCGTGATTATCCCTCGAGACTACTTTCCGGCCGCCGGATAACCCACGGTCTGGCACAGGACGATTTTTTTGTGTTCGGGAAGGTTTATCGCTTTGCCCAGGGCATCCCGGTCGACCAGGCCCCGGACCACCGTGGCCAGCCCTTCCGAGGCGCAGAAGAGATAGACGTTCTGGCTGATAAAGCCGGTGTCGGCGCCCATATACAGGGACAGGTCGTCGGAAGAAGCGCCTTTCATTTTTGTGGTATCCGCCACGAATACCAGGTTGAGGGGGGCCGCGGCCACAAAGTCCTGCATGCCCGTCAGTTTGCGCAGATCGCCCGCGGCAACCGCCCGCAGAGTGTTGGCGCCGGCGTCGTAAAGATAGGTCCCGTCGGCCAAGACCGCGTACACTTCCACCTCCTGCCAGTTGCGGGCCGAGGGGGCCGTGCGTTTACCGGAGTCCGGCCGGTTGACGCCGAAGGCCGCCCAGAGAAGATCGGACAGCATCTGGGCCGGCAGCGCCCTATCGCTGAAGGCGCGGGCCGACTGTCGTTCCTTCAACGTCTGCAGGAGGGGCTTCCCGCCCTCCATGCGGGCCGCGGGCAGCGGCATATCGGTCATCAGATCGGTAGCCGCGGCCCAGGACGCGGCGGTGATCATGACGGCAGCAATCAGGCTGACTATGGTTGTGTTTTTCATGTGAGGATCCTCCTTTTCGGGATGGTTACTATTCATAAGAACGAATAAGATACACTGGCAAAAACCTGAAGACCTGTTTTATGCCAAGACATTTTCCGGCTTCCGGCCCGACATGATAAAAACCGTAAACCGCCTGATTTCCGCGTCACCGCCCGGACGGACTACCTCGGCGGCATCCCCGTCCCGGACATCGACAAACCCGGCCTTCGTAAATACCCGGCGCAGGGCGTCCCGGTCAAACCCGAAGTGAAAAACGCCGGTATTGTCGTCATGGAATTTTCCGCCGTCCAGGTCCAGGTCGGCCACGCACAGATGACCGCCGGGAGCGGCTATGTGGTGGAATTGAGCAAAAAGAGGCTCAATATGTTTTACGTGATGCAGGGTCATATGGCTGGTGACCAGGTCATAACTTCCGGTCAGGGTGTCGCCCCGGTCAAGATCGACCAAAGCGGTCCGCACGTTGGTCAGCTTCAGTTCGGCAATTTTTTTGTCAAACTGGTCCAGCATTCCCCGCGAACTGTCCACGCCGGTGATAGAGCGGACATGGGGCTGGAACCGGAGGGTCACCAGGCCGGTGCCGCAGCCGAAATCGAGCATATCCATGGCCGGCGTCAAGGCGATCCGGCCGGATATGGCCCGGAAAAGATCCCGGGACAGTTTGACTCTGACCGGATTGTCATCCCATGACCCGGCCCCCCGATCGAAGTTTCGTTTTTCCTGACTCATCGCCTGCCAATTCCTGCCTGAAAAATAATTATCCGCCGGTTTCTTCTTTTCCGGAAGCCGAGGCACGTTCAGGATCCATCGGTACCAGGGCAAATCGGGTATTCAAATCAATCGTGCTGAAATAGAAATAAAAGCCGCCATATTTGGAGGCGTTCCGGTCGGCTGCGGGAACCATCCGTTCTTCCATTGTCTTATAGTCCACCGCGACCGCATATGTTCCAATCGGTCTTGACTCAGACGGTTCGGAATCCACCCGGACCTTTTCTCCTTGTTTTATTACCGCCTTTCCACCGCCGGTAAACGGCGCGGACCAGGCCGTCATAAACTCCACCTCCATGTCCTGAAGGGCTTCAAAGACATCTCCTTTGGCCGGGAATCTCATGGTTTCGGGAATGAGGCTGCGCTCGTAATCGCGGGCCCAGTCCAGTTCCGGCGGGCCGAGGGTTTTGCGGCGGCCGGCCTCCACTTCGGCCATCAGGTCGGCGATGGTAAGGTTCCACCCTTCCGGCCGGGGCGGCCGCTCCGTCTTCCGGATCGTTTGCCGACGCTTCCATAAGCGGTTTAAAAAGTTCACGGGATGCACGCCTGTTGGATTGAGATTCTTTGTTATCCTTTTTCCAGATTTTACAATTGCCCCTGTTTATTGCAATTAAATTGTTTTTGTCATACGGTATTTTCATTCAGACAAATAAAAGGACCCAAAACGATTTCCCATCCGGAATAAAAGCCGGATAGCGGCGGGTTATGCCATGACACCCAGCCTCGTCATCATTGACGACGAACCCATTACCCTCAAGCAGCTCCGGCGGATTCTGGAGAAGGAAGGATACGCGGTTTCCGCCTTTTCCAATCCCCAGCGGGCCATCGAGCATATCGAGACATCCTCCTGCGACCTGGTCATCAGTGACGTGCGCATGCCCACCATGAGCGGATTGGAGTTGATGACCCGCATCAAGGCCCGTTTTCCGGCGGTGGAAGTGATTCTGATTACCGGCTTTGCCTCGCTGGACGGGGCCGTGGAGGCCACCCGGGAAGGCGCCTTTCATTATCTGGAGAAGCCGTTTACGCCGGACCGGGTCCGGGAGCGGGTAAAGGCGGCCCTGCAGGTTTGCCGTAGCCGGCAGGCTGCAACGGCCGGTGATTCTCCGGCCAGAGGGAAATCACGGATGCCGGTCATCATCGGAGAGAGCGCCAGAATTCGTGAGGTGGTCTCCATTATTCAGCAGATTGGTCCCACGGACTGCAACGTGATGATTACCGGCGACTCCGGCAGCGGCAAGGAGCTGGTGGCCCGGTCTATTCACGCCGCCAGCCGGCGTGCCGAC
This sequence comes from Thermodesulfobacteriota bacterium, assembly GCA_040753795.1. NCBI lineage: Bacteria > Pseudomonadati > Thermodesulfobacteriota > Thermodesulfobacteriota bacterium. The sequence goes on along the minus strand of JBFMDX010000004.1, from coordinate 47,020 downwards.
GGTCCTTTTCTGGCTTTCAACTGCGGCGCGCTGAATGAAAGCCTGCTGGAAAACGAGTTGTTCGGTCATGAAAAAGGGGCTTTTACCGGTGCCGAAAGCCGCGGCATCGGCCTGCTGGAAGCCGCCTCCGGCGGCACCCTGCTTCTGGACGAAATCGGAGAAATGCCCCATACCATGCAGATCAAGCTGCTGCGGGTGCTTCAGGAAGGGGAACTGCTCCGGGTTGGCGGCAGTAAGCCTGTTTCCGTTGACGTCCGCATCGTTTCCGCCACGGCCGTGGACATCAAGGCCGCGGTAGATGCCGGCACCTTTCGCAAGGATCTTTATTTCCGCATCAACATCGTCAACATCAAGCTGCCCGGCCTGGCCGAACGCCGGGAAGACATTCCCCTGCTGGCCTACCATATTCTTTCCCGCTTAAACCGCCGGGGCAACCGCAATGTCGGCGCCATATCCGAAAAAACCCTGGAGTTGCTGCGCGGATACGCCTTTCCGGGCAACGTGCGGGAATTGGAAAACATCCTGGAGCGAGCCGTGGCGGTCTGCCAGGGGAACGTCATCCGTGAGTGCGATCTGCCCCCGGACCTGGTCACCTTCAAGCTTCAGACCTACAACCCGCCGGAAGAACAACTCATGACCCTGGCCGAACTGGAACAGGACTATATCTCTCATCTTCTGAAGATCACCGGCGGCGCCCGTGCCCGAACCGCGGAAATCCTGGGGATTGATCGCGCTTCCCTGTGGCGGAAAATGAAGAAGTACGACTTGAGTTGAGTTTTGCAACGCTCGCGTTCGTTTTTGCAACACCTTAATCCCCGCCCTGGTTTTACGCCGGGCCCTTGCACCGGATAAGCCCGCCGTTGCGTTTTGCAACGCGTCGTTTCCCGCCCCCATGCGCACGAGATTTAATTGTTCAAACAAATCCAACAGGTTGTTTTGTTCCCCCGGTCTGGCAGGATCCTTGCTATCTAAAATTTTTCAGGAGGCCAGGGATGCTGCATAACATTCTGCTTGTTTTTGAAGAAGAAAAAATCTTTCCCGAAGCCGTGACTTATGTCCGGGAACTGGCGCTGCGACTGGATGCCCGGGTCACCGTGCTGATGATTGTGCCCATGTCCTTTGCCGTGCGGACCGGCCTTGGTCCCCAGCGGAACACGATCCGGAATATTGAAATCCGGGCGGGAAAGCTGCTGTCCGACTGCTTGCAAACATTTATCCCACAGGGCATCGAGGTCAATTCCGCGCTTAAAATCGGCGACCCGGCCCAGGAGTTGGTGAAGTTTCTGGCCGACCGGCCGCCGTTTCAATCCATTGTCTGGGGCAGCGGCAAAGATCTGCCGGACAAGGGGCAGTGCGGACAGCGGCACTGGCTGTCAAAGGTAACCGGCAGCCTGGAGTGCCCGCTGCTGACCGTCAGCAAACGGGAAGAAGGCGTCGGAAATAGAGGAGAGGCAATCATGGGTGTGCTGAAAAGACTTAAGAAAAGCGGTAACAGAGAAAGAGAAATCAGAACGTTCTGCGTCCAGACCCTGCGATTCAAAAAACTCCTGGAAAACGGCCGGGCTTTGCTTGACCTTTTCGCCGACGGTCGGGAAAAAGTTGCCGGAGAGTATATTTTCGACCGGTATTACGTGGTGTCCCTGATCGACGCCGTGGTGGATCGTCTGGGCATGATGATTTACGACGCCGGCGTCCTTGTTCCCGTCCGCGGGGAATTATTTTACGCCGCTTATGACGACTATAAACTGGCGGCCCGTCGGCTGATCGAGAAGGATGCCGCCGGCCGGCCGGCGGAACCTGGAGCGGACGATTTCGTCGCCGATGACCCGGAATACCGGCTCCTGTCCGACGCCCTGCGGTGGTTCTACGGAACCGGCGCCGCGGCTGACGGCACGGTCATGGATTTGATCAAGCGAACCTTCAGCCGTGTGCTGCTGGAAATGACATCCGAACCCGCCCAAAACCAGAAGGCCCTGTTTGAAAGCTGCGGTCTTAAGGTGACGGATATGGCCATGTACGCGATTGACCTGTGGAAGGACGGACGGTCCCTGCCGGACAGACAACGGGCCACGGCCGATTTTAACAGCATCCCCTTTTGGCATCTGCTTCCGGCCGATCGGAATGAGCGGGACGGGGTAAACTGGGTGGCTGCGGTCAGCGAACATCAGTTGAGCCTTCAATCCCTGTGGCCAGGTGTCCGCTTCCGCCTGGAGACCCTGGCCAGCGGCTATGAGGATTCGGATTTTATTTTTGTTTTCACTGACAGGCCGGCCGTCCTGAAGGCCATTCTCCCGGACCAATTTCACGTGGAAAGCACGGAAGACGTCCAGTTCGCCTGGAGCCTGGACATACCGCGGGAGACCATGGGAGACGCCTTAAGGCACATCGGTCGCCATATTTTTGATGAAAGCGTCTGGCGGACGCCATAACAGATATATTTATTTAGACGGGGAGAAGAGACATGTCAGAAAAACCGCTGAGAATCATGGTTATCGATGACGAGAATATCGTCGGAAAACGGCTAAAACCAGCTCTGGAAAAATCCGGAGATATCGTGGAGACATTTGAGGAGGGGGAAAAAGCCCTGGCCCGGTTTGATCAGGAACCGTTCGATATCGTCGTGACCGACATCCGCATGGAAAAAATCGACGGGATTGAAATCCTGGAGCACATTCTGGCCAAATCCGGCCGGGCCAAGGTCATCATGATTACCGGGTACGCCACGGTGGAAATCGCCCGGGAGGCTCTGGTCAAAGGGGCCTTTGAATTTATCGCCAAGCCATTCAAGCCGGCCGATTTGCGGGCGGTCATCGAACGGGCGGCTAAGGAATTGAGGTCATAGCTTTTAGCGCTGACCTAAATACGGCCGGGTGGCGGGAGGCCGCCGCCGGCCGAGACGGAACATACTGGCTGGGAATTGGGGAGGGCTGTGATGCTTTCGGAAAACAACACGGGTCTGGAAAAAGACTATGCCTTCAGGTTCCGATATGAGACGCTGCGGTCGCTGCTCAACCAGAACGGCAACGCGCTTCAGCTTTTAAGTGATCTGGAGGCGGACCTGAACCATATGCGTCATTTCGACCGCCGGATCAAGCGCCCGATTCAACGCCTGATCACCGAATCCCTGCTCATGGCCCAGGAGCTGAACCTGATGACCCGGAATCACTACCGGGACCTGTACGATGTCATCTTTGGGCTCCGCAACGACGTGGATCAGGTCTTTTCCGGAGATCGGGTCGCGGCAAACGGGCCGCTGGTGGTGGGCTTGGACGGGACTGAATCAGAAGACCCCGCCCTGGTCGGCGGCAAGGCCTGCGGCGTGGCGCGGCTCCACCGGTCTTTTCCCGACCTGGCGCCGCCGGGCTTCGTAGCCACTACCTCGGCTTATTACCGTATCATTGAGGATAACGATCTTCATGACCGTATCCGCATCATGCTCGACAACCTGGATGTCACCGAGGATCAGGATCGGTTTTCGTCCCAGACCCGGGCTATCCGCCGCATGCTTAATGAAGCCACTGTGAATTCAGAGATCGAAACCGCCATCCGGCGGCAGGCCGAGCAAATCAGCGGCAAAAATCCGGACCTCCTCTGGGCCGTTCGTTCGTCGGCGGTCTATGAGGACGGGCCGCGTTCCTTTGCCGGTCAGTTCGACAGCGAACTCCAGGTCCGGTCGGCTGATCTCATTACCGCCTACCGCCATGTGTTAAGCAGCCGCTTTACGGACCGGGCGGTTAAATACCGAATTTACCATAATTTAAGGGAAATTGACTCGCCCATGGCGGTGTTGTTCATGCCCATGGTCGTTCCGGCCGCGGCTGGCGTGGTGTATACCGTTGATGTCGGCCGCCCCGATTCCGACGACATGATCATCAGTGCCGTGCCCGGCCTGGCCAACCATCTGGTCAGGGGAGAAGTCTGGGCGGATACGGCGGTGATCTCCAAAAGGCCGGCCATGAAAATCAATCGGATCGTGCCGGCCGGCGGGGAAGAGACGGCCCCGGCCTTAAGCTATCTGACCAATGAAACGCTGCTTGAAATCGCCCGTCTGGCCGGAAACGCCGAGACCCGGTTCGGTCACCCCCTGGATATCGAGTGGGTGGTGGACAAACAGGGCGCCGTCCGTTTTGTCCAGGCCCGGCGTCTGAATCCGGCCGATTCGGGAGACGGTTTTTCCGCGGTCCCTGAACGCAAGGACGATCTGCCGGTGATAGAAAGCGGCATGACCATTTTCCCCGGCCGGGCGGAAGGGCCGGTGGTTTGGGTGGACCCGGAGGACTCGGCGGCGGACGTGCCGGAAGGAGCCGTCGTGCTGGTAGAGCAGCCGCGGCCCGAACTGGCCGCCCTTCTGCCGAAAATCGGCGCGTTCCTGGTCGTGGAAGGCGATCCGGTGGGCCACCTGGCCACACTGATCCGGGAATTCGCGGTGCCCTGCCTTTTTCGCATGGGTAAAAACGCCGCCGCCCTGACGGGTAAAAAAGTCGTCAGTGTCAATGCCACCCGGCGGAGGGTTTACATCGGCAGCCGCTGGCCCGGTATGCGGGAACGGGTGCTGGCCCGGATCGCCGCCGGCAACCGTCATCAGAAAAAGTCCGGACCGCTTTACAACCTGGTGCTCGGGCTGAACCTTCTGGATCCGGACGCCCGCTCCTTTAAGGCCAAATCGTGCCGGTCGGTGCACGATACCCTGCGGTTCATGCATGAAATGTCGGTCCGGTCCATGTTCGGATTCGGCGACAAACAAAACCGCGCCTGGAATAAGAAGACCCGGAAACTGGCCACCGATCTGCCGATAAAGTTTCAGCTCATCGACCTGGACCGGTCGGTATCCGAAAAGGGAGGCAAGGTCGTTCCCGAATCGGTGGCCAGCGTGCCGTTTCAGGCCCTGTGGCGGGGCGTGTCCGACAGCCGGCTGGGCTGGCCGGAGAGATGGGATCGGGCCATGCGGGGTATGCCGGCCGATTTCAAGGAGGCCGTTTTAGGCGGCAATAAGGGACCGCGCCGGCCGGCGGACAGGAATTACGCCGTGGTCGCCGGGGACTACATGAACATTAACGCCCGCTTCGCCTATCATTACGCCATGATTGACGCCATGGTGGGGCCGGGCTCCGAGCACAATCATGTTCACTTCCGTTTCCGGGGCGGCGGGGCCGGCGAGGATAACCGAAAAAGACGCGCCCGCTTTCTGGAGCGGGTCCTGCGCAAATCCGGGTTCGGCGTGGATCGGAGCGGCGATCTGGTGACCGCCTGGTTCAGGCGCTATCCGCGGGAAGACTCGGAACGGGCCCTGGAATGTCTTGGCCGCCTGATTGTCTGTGCCCGCCAGCTCGACGCCGTGCTGCGGACCGATGAGGCCGTCACCCGTTACGCGGCGTATTTCCTGGACGGAGAGTTCATGATGTTCGCCTAAGACGTATTTGAGCCGAGGTTGGCTGTATAAAAAGAAATCACATCCAAAGTGGAGAAAGGAAGCATGCAGATCATTTGTATTTCCCGGGGAACAATGAGCGGCGGCAAGCAGCTGGCGGAAGGACTGGCCAAGAAGCTTCTTTACCAGTGCTTAAGCCGTGAGGACCTGATAGAGGCCGCAATCAGAGAAGGGATCCAGGTGGGCAAGATCGAAACCGCGCTGATGAAGCCCGGCCTGTTTACCGAACGCCTGGCGCTGGAGCGTGAACATTACATCGCTTTTACCACCGCTTACCTGTGCGACAAGGTCAAGGACGGCCCGCTGGTGTATCATGGCCGGACGGGGCATCTTCTCCTGCCGGGCGTCAATCATGTTCTGCGGGTGCGGGTAGTGGCGGACTGGGACTACCGCATCAAGGCGGCCATGAAGCAGCTGAATGTGGACCGGGTCAAGGCCCAGCGCTACCTCGAGGCGGTGGATGAGGACCGCCGGCGTTGGGCGCACAACCTTTACGGGGTATCAGGGGATGAAGCCGGGCAGTATGACATCGTCATCAATTTGGAACAATTAAGCGTGGACAACGCGGTGGCGGCGCTGACCACCATTTCCCAGCTGCCGGATTTTCAGATGACCCCGGCTTCCCGGCGGGTCATGGATAACCTCAACCTGGGGGCCCGGGTCCGGCTGGCCCTGGCCAGGGATGAACGCACCGGCCGGACCGGCTTCAAGGTCAGGGCCGACAATGGCGGCGTCACCGTTACCTATCTGCCCCAGGACAGCAAGGCCGCCCAGTTCATTCAGCCCGTGACGGCGGGCGTGGCGGGGATCAAAGAGCTTCAGGCTACCATGGCCGCCACCAACCTGCTCTGGATTCAGGAGGAGTTCAAGCCCCAGTCCGATAGCTTTCATCAGGTGGTGGAGATTGCCACCAAATGGAACGCGGCCGTGGAACTGGTCCGGTTTGAGTCGGGGGATGCGGTCGCCGATTCGGCTGAAAAATCCGCGGACCCTGCTCCCGTGGAAGCCGCTCCCCGGGCGTATGACGGCGGCATCGAGGATGACGTCGAGGAAGCGGCCGAAGGAAAGGCCGGCGGTCTGGCGGAGACCCTGGAGGAACTCGCCCGCCTGGGTCGTTCCGGCGGCGGGCACCAGGTGGCCGGAGGACACGAGCACCTGCTCAAAGCCGTGGACCGAACCGCCCCCTATACGCTGGTGGTGGTCGGCGATGTGTTCCTCGATAAAAGCCACGCGGTTCGCACCCGTCTCAACCGGGAGCTGCGCAGTTATTTGAGCGACCACATCCGGGCGCCGGTGGTGGGCGTGGAGGACCTGAAGAGCCAATACCTGTTTACCAAAAAAGACGCCCTGTCCGCTTTGCTTTACCTCGGGTTGACGGCGATTATCTATTATCTGGTTTTCACCCATCAGGAACCGCTGTTGAACTTTTTCGTCGGGGAGGAGTGGAAAACGAAACTCATGGCCGCGGTCGGGGTGTTTGTTTGTACCCCGATTGTGGCATTTCTATACGGAAATGTCGCCAAGAGCTTTTTAAAGCTGATTAAGATGGAGTAGGGAACAAACAAATAAACGAAACAGACCAACGCTATTCATACGGACTAAATAAGGTGAGAAAATGATCGATTACATCATCCCTAATTTTATCGTACTTGATTTGGGCTCGGCCCTTCAGGTGGTGCTGCTGGGGTTTATCGGCGGCGTCCTGTCCGGTTTTATCGGAAGCGGCGGCGCTTTTTTCATGACCCCGGGCATGATGAACCTCGGCATTTCCGGGGTAGTGGCCGTGGGAAGCAACATATCGCACAAATTCGGCAAGGCCATGATGGGCTCCAAGAAACACGGTGAACTGGGCAACGTGGACAAGCGCCTGGGCGCCTTTCTGATCCTGACGTCGTTTGCCGGCATCCGGCTGGCGGTCTGGATCAACAGCATGCTGTTTTCCGGCGGAGGCGGCGGCAGCCACGGCGAAGGGGGAGGAGACGCGGCCTCCAACCTTTACATCAGCCTGGTTTTTGTCTGCATTCTTTCCCTGGTGGCCATTTCCATGCTGCGGGACGCCCTCAAGTCGGGCGATGAAAACGGCAGCGGCCCGTCCATGAAAATCGCCAACTTCCTGGCCAATATTCATCTGCCGCCCTATGTTCATTTTCCCGTGGCCGACGTCCGGGTTTCCCTGTGGGTTTTAATGCTGGTGGGCCTGGCCACCGGTTACCTGGCCGGCACCATCGGCGTGGGCGGATTTATCGGTGTTCCGGCCATGATTTACGTGTTCGGCGTACCGACGGCCGTGGCCGCGGGAACGGAACTGTACCTGGCCATGTTCATGGGGGCCTTCGGGGCGCTTAATTACGCCTATCAGGGGTACGTGGACATTCGGCTGATGATGCTGCTTTACTTAGGATCGCTGGTAGGGATTTATATCGGTACCTACGGGACCAAGGTGGTCAAGGAAGTGGTCATCCGTATCGTTACCGGCAGCATTATCCTGCTTTGCGTCGTCAGCCGTGGCGTCGCGATTCCCATTTACTTGAGACAACTACACCTGATTTCCTATGATCCGGCGTGGGACAATTATTTCAACCTGGGCAGCAAGATTATGCTGTTTGCCGCCGGTATTTCCGGATGCCTGCTGATTCTGGTCAATGTAGTCAAGGCCTACCGGCAGCGGCGCCAGATCCAGAGCCAGATTTTTCAAGCCCCGGCCGAGGCTTAAAGCCAGGAAGTGCCGCACCGCATGGGGCGAGTCTCTTCGGACGATATGTCTGACTGGCCGGGGAGACTTGCCCGGGAGGCGGCTTCTCTGATAATAAGGCAAAAAGGGGGAAAGAAGCCTGTTGCCTGAAAAGCCGGGCTTTCATGACGCGAACAAAAAAGACGACAGAGGATAAATCCGCACATGGTCGGCAGTAAGCATGAGGACGATTACAGTCAAGAGCCCGAAAACATTCTCCTGCACCGGCGGCCATACATCAGTATCCGGGCCAAGGTGGCGGTGTCCTTTTCGCTTTTTTTCTTTCTGTCGCTGACGGTAACCGTATGGTCCTACTGGACATTGAGCAGTCTTGAGAAGACCATAGAATTTCTAAGGATCGCGGACAGCTATCTGGTGGAAATTCAGCAGGCCCGGCGGTTTGAAAAAAACTATCTGCTGTACGGCACCAACCTTGACGATGCCATGGCGCATCTGGCAACCGCGGCCGCGGTGCTAAAGGAAAACACCGAAAAAATTGAGAACTTTTTAGGCAAAGAACATTTTGCCACCATGGTGGCGTTGATGTCCGCCTACCGTGAGCAGTTGGTCCTGCTGGGAAAGACGGACCGGGAGGTGGCCCAGGATCTGATTGTCCAGAATCTTCGGGGCTTCGGCGGCCAGATGGTTTCGTTTGCCGAGGAGTTTGTCATCAAGGAGCAGAAATCCGCCAGCCGGATGCTGCTCCTGGCCAAACGCGTTCCCATGTACTTCATCGTCGTTCTGTTCGTGCTGATGGTGTTTGTGACGGTTTTCCTGACCCGGCAACTGCTGCTGACCTTAAACCGGTTCATGGATTACACCAAACGCGTCGGCGAGGGTGATTTTTCTCCCATCATGCCGGTCCGCAAATACAAGGATGAGTTCACCAAGCTGGCCGAGGCGTTCAACCACATGATCAAGGAGCTGGACTACCGGCACAAGGTACTCCTGGAATCTCACAAGCTCCGGGCGATCGGCACCCTGGTGGCGGGCGTGGCCCACGAATTGAACAATCCCCTGAACAACACGCTGCTGACGGCTTCCGTGCTGACTGAAGATCTGGCGACGCTTTCCGATGAGGAAAAGAACGACATGATCCAAGACATCATCAGCGAAACCGAAAGGGCCCGCAGCGTCGTCAAGAACCTTCTGGATTTTGCCCGGGAAGGCGAAACCCAGCTGGCGGCCCTGGCCATGGACAGGCTGGTCGAAGACTCGGCCCGGCTGGTGGCCAATCAGGTCAAGTTTGCCAAGGTCAACCTGAAGGTCGAATGTGAATCCAATCTTCCCCGGGTTCACGGGGATGAGCAGAAACTCAAGCAGGTCTTCGTCAATCTGATCTTAAACGCGGTGGACGCCCTGCCTCCGGGAGGGGAGATCCGGGTCAAGGTGGAAAAAGATAAAACACCTGGTTATATCCTGGTCACGGTACAGGACAACGGCCCGGGCATCCCCGAGCATATTCAGAGCCGCGTGTTCGAACCATTCTTTACGACCAAGGGCCATAAAGGTACCGGCCTGGGACTGTCGGTCTCCCGGGGCATCATTAAAAAGATGGGCGGCTATATTACCTTAAAGAGCAGCCCCGGCCAGGGCACCACCTTCACGATTTCGTTACCGACCACGGATTCTCCATCGGAAATCATGTCCAAAGGGTAGGAGCATCTCTAAAAATTGCCTTCTGGTCCGATGTCGGCGTTTTGTTTGATTGTTGGCTCTTCTTCAATTTAGTGGGCGCACAGGGCCCAAGGATTCAAGGGGTCGAGGGGTTGTTGCTGAAAGGATTTATGAACGCTTTCACTTGAACCCTCGACCCCCGGACCCCTTGAACCCTTCTAAAAAGCGTAGGCCACGTTGATACCGCCGAAAACATCCGTGTCCACCAGATCGTCGGGCAGGACATCATCATCCAGGGAGTCGACATAATTGATGTTGGCGCCCAGGGTCAGGGTGTCCGTGGCGGCATAAGAAAGGCTCAGGGAAAGGCCATAATCGTAAAACCCGCTGTCCTCGCCGCCATAGGCCTCGGCATAGTCCTGGTCGGCGTAACCGGCTTTGGCCACGGCTTCCAGGCCGAGCTTGTCGACCAGATCATGGCCGTAGGTGACGGCCGCGTTGGTATACCAGCCGTGGATCTGATCGTTATCATAATAGGTGGTGGCGCCGATTGACAGGCCGCCGGCCACCGGCACCTCGAGGCTGAGATAGGCTTCCCGGGTTCCATCGGCACCGGCCGGAAAAAGATACTCGATCAGCCCCAGGCCGATCTCCACCGGTTCGAGTGAAAACCCGTAGTAGACGGTGAGGTCGACTTCGGAAAACTCGTTGTCGTCCAGGGTGCCGTCGTAATCATCGATGTCGAAATTACTCCAGACGTTGACGCCGAAGCCGTTTTTGGAAACATCGATGCTGGGCTGAGCCACCAGCCCATCGTTGAAGGTGATGCCCCGCCAGACATAGGCGGAGTTGAGATCAATCTTGGCGGTCGCGTCAGCCGCCATGGCCGATCCGCCTGCCCATACCACCATTGCCATTGCCAGACCCAGAATAAAGCGTTTCATTTTTCCTCCTGTGGTTAAGTGTTAATCGTTGTTTCAGCATAAAGCAGATAGTATGCCAAAGCGGAACAGTAACGGAAACGCTCATTTTAAACATCCAAAAATCATATGGTTAAAGAACAAAAACGATAAACGGTAACGGCGCCAGGCCGACGTTATACATAACAATTATGTAATCAATGATCATAAAATTATCATTTATGTAATATTGGGTCTTCTGTAAAGGCAGGGGCCCGGCGCGCCGTGCCCCTGCCGGATCAGAGTCGATGCCGCCGGATCCGGGCCGGAATCTTGTCCGCATGGCCCGCCGTTGTTTGTAAAACAATTGTAATTTCAGGCATTCCCGTTGACAGTATCCCCCTGTTTTTATAGGGTCAGGCACTTATCGAAGGCGGGGCACGGCGCGCCGCGCCCCGGCAAAAAATGACCCGCGCCTGATAACCATTCATGAGGATACAAAAATGAAGAAACCCCGTATGCTGCTGGTGGGTATGCCCGGAGCCGACTCCAGTTTTTATGAAATGAACATCGCCCAGCTGCCCCAGGGGCCGCGGCTCCATGTCCTGGAATGGATCTTCAACGCCCTGGAGATGTCGCCCACCAACCGGCGCCGGATCCGGATGGCCTTAAAACTGGAAAACCTTTTCAACCCGTCGCGCCGGACGCCTTACATGGGCATGCGGCTGATCGAATACAACCTGCGCGACTATCTGGACATTTCTCTGGCGGAGTATCCGAAAAGCAACCGCTGGATCGTGAATCATTTAAAGAAGAACCCGGACATTGCCATCGTCGGCATGGGCATCGGCTGCGAGAACCGGGTCTATCAGGCCAAAAAGCTCTGCGCCCGGATCCGCAAGGCGCGGCCGGACATTAAAATCATCCTCGGCAGCTACGGCGCCTCGGCCGGCAAGAAGCTGGGCGTGCTGACTCCGGAAGACGGCACCGTGCTGTGGGATTCGGAAGAAGAGCGGGAAACGAAAAAGAAGCAGGGCCTTGATTTTTACAAGGGCGAGGGCGTGCACGACATCCGCCTGTGGCTGCGGGACGTGGCCGGCATCGATGCCGGGGACCCCAACACGCCGCTGGTCTCGGAAGCCATTGCCGATTCCGGCAGCACCTCGAACGAGGGCTGGAAACTGCGGCTCAAGGGAGGACTGGGTTTTGTCACCATGCCCAAGGATTCCCACAAGCTGGTCAGCGCCATCGGCTGTTCCAACAAGTGCGGGTTCTGCAACACCAGCAAGATGTTCAACCGGGAAAAGACCTATCTCTACCAGAACGCGGCAAAAATTTTTGTTCCCATGGAGACCGTTTACGACCGGAACGCGGCCCGGAACGACTATCCGCCGGAAGCCACCTTTTTCCTGATGGATGAAAATTTCATGAAGGATGAAAAGGTCATGTCGGCCTGCGGTATGATCAATTTCCTGGATACGGCCAGGGAGTTGTGCGGCTACATCGAGCATTCCGGCAAGAACATGCACTTCGGTACTTTTTCCGATATCCGCAGCCTGGTCAATGTCCGGCAGAAGGACGGGGATTTCAAATCGCTGGTGCGCGGCGGGCTCACCTCCATCTGGATCGGTATCGAGTCCCGGGGGGACGTATTCGATAAGCGCGGCGGTGCCACCCCGGAAACGGTCAAAAGCATCGTGGACGAACTGCAGAGCCTGGGGGTGGTGGTGATCGGTTCATTCATTCCCGGCCTGCCCTATCATACCGAAGGGCCCACCCGCATTTTCGCTGATGAGGAGAAAGTCAGGGAGGAGATTAAAAAAGAAGGTAATCTGACGGCCGAACAGGTCGAGGCCCGGTTGGCTGAACTCAGGCAGGACCGCGTCAGAAGCGGCAAGTTCGACCGGCTCAACATATGGGAGGATTTTGAATGGTGGAAAAGCCTGCGCACCGGCGCCCGGCAGGTCATGTCCCACAGCATCACCGGCATCGTGGGTCTCCACAAACACATGTTCAGCTTTTCCGATTATCAGTTCGGCCACAAGTTCATTCCCGGCTATAACGAGTCCCACATCGACGGACGGCGGCTGGAGGAGATCGACGAAAAGATGCGGGAGGAATTCTACCGGGAAAACGGGCCGGTGGCTCTGTCATCCCTGCTGGTGATGTGGCGGGGATTCATGAACCTGAAGGATTCGACCAACGATGCCGAAGTCCGGGCCGCCACCTTCAATTACTGGATGGTGCGGCGCAACATTCAGCGGGTGATGCTGGCGTCCTTTGCCTTTAATGACCGGGTCTTTACCCGATGTTCCGAGCAATTTTTAAGCCGCCTGGCGGAGATGTTTAACCAGGTGGACCAATTCACACCGCCGGATACGGTTATCAACCGTAAGTATCAGGCGGTTTTTGAGATGTATGACCGGATGAACAGCGCCCGCTCCAAAGCCGTTGCCCGGAAAATGGCCGACGCCTTTATCCGGCGCAACGCCGGTGGTCCGCTGCCGCAGGATATCATCGGCGCCACGGTCGAACCCGCCGTCTCGCCGCTGTGATTTAAACCGGTAGGGGCGGACCTTGTGTCCGCCCGAGGCGGTAACAGGGCAGACACCCCCACCGCGTCAGACGGCCCTTTCCCGGGCCTCGCTTCGCCAGATGTTGTATAAATCCGCTCCTAAAGGGTATCTCTAAAAATTCTAATTTTTAGAGGTGCCCTTAAATTCAAGCCAGGGAAAACCGCCGGCAGTTATTGGTGTTCGTTCAGATAGTCGTATATCCGCATAAATTTTCTGTATCGCCGCATCCAGTTTTTTCTGGCGGCTTTGTCCGATTGGGGTTATCTTGTCGGGTGATTGGATTTTACTTGCCACCGGTTGAAGGCGCCCTCAAAATCGGAAATGGCGCTACTGATCGGCTGTACGGCAAATGGAGAAAAATCACATGGAAACCATCGCCTATTTTGACGCCTCCCACGACATGCCCGAGGAGGTCATCGCCGCCGCCGGTTTTGCCCCGTACAAGATCCTCGGGGACGTGCGCGCCTCCAACGACCCGGCGGACCGTTACCTGCCGGCCTTTTTCTGCCCGGCCGCGCGCAGCATCATGACCGAGGCCCTGGCCCGGTCCGGGCAATGGGCCGGGATCGTCGTCGCCCAGGGGTGCAACGCCACCAACCGCCATTACGACGTGTGGAAGCGGCATGTGCCCACGCCGTTCCTGCACTGGTTCAACACGCCGCTCAAGGACGACGACGCGGCCGTCCGGTTCATGAAATCCGAACTGTGGCGGCTGATGGACGCTATCCAGCGCCATTTCGACGTCCTTGTCACCGGCGAGATGCTGGCCCGGGCCAACCAGGAATCCAACCGCCTCAAGGAACGGCTCCGGGTATTTGCCGGCCTCCGGGCGGAAAAGGATATGACCAACCGGGAATACCTCTCGGTCATGATCAAAAGCATGACCCTGCCCAAAGCCGAGGCCATCAGGGAAATCGATGCCGCCATCGATACGATAAGCAACCGAGGGCCTTTCCCCGGGGACAAGGTGAAGGTCCTGCTGACCGGATCGGACGTGACCTATCCGGAATTGATGGACCAGATCGACGAGGCCGGATTCCGGGTGGTCCGGGACGACCTCTCCCTGGGCGAACGGTATTTTGCCAACCGGATTTCCGAATCGGGCGACCCCGTGGAATGCCTGGCGCGGTACTACCTGTCCATACCCAAGCCCGCCACCAAGGTGGGCCTGCGCCAGCGGCTGGCATACCTGGAAGGGGCCCTGGCCCAGTCCGGCATCAAGGCCGTCATCTCCCAGAACCTCAAGTTCTGCGAGCCCTATGCCTATGACGCCGTGCTGGTGAACAATGCCCTGAAAAGCCGGGGGTACCGGGTTCTCCATGTGGAACGGGAGTACACGGCCGCCCCGGACAACCCGCTGGCCACCCGACTGGCCGCCTTCGCGGAAATGGGATGAACATCATGAACGCTGAACAACCGACGCCCCCTGCCATGGATCCGAACGCCCCCGTCCGGGTCGAGACCCTGCCCCACGCCGGAGACCTCCGCTGGCCCATGACCTGGTATTTTCTCACGGGCAAGCTGTACAGCCTGCTGCCGTGGAAAAAGACCGCCTGGACCTGCGCCGGGTTCCCCATCGAACTGCTGCTGGGGCTGGACATTTTCCCGCTGCACCCGGAGAACATGGCCACCGTGGCCGCGGCCCAGAAGCAGTCCCGGCGGCTGATCGAGCACGCCGAAAGCATGGGATACTCCCGGGACCTCTGTTCCTACTGCAAAACCAACATTGGCGCGGTGGACACCGGCGCGCCCCTGAAACACGGCGGCATCGCCCGGCCGGATATCATCACCTGCACCAATACCATCTGCGACACCCACTGGAAGTGGTTTCAGATCCAGGCGGAAAAGCTGGACGTGCCCCTGTTCGTGTTCGACTGCCCCAAGATCGTCAGCGGCACGGATGACCGCACCATCGAGGGCTATATCACCTACATGGTGGAGCAGTTTTTCGATTTTTTTGATTTTGTCAAAAAGCACACGGGCAAAAAGCCCGATATAGACCGGATGATCAAGGCCGCCGAGCAGTCCGAACGATTGAGCGCCCTGTGGCGGGAGATTTACGAATACCGCAAGCACGTTCCCTCGCCCTACGGAATGGCCGAGACCTCCGCCTCTTTTTTCCCCCTGGTGGTGATGCCCGGCGTCCGGTCCGGCATCCGGTTCTTTGAAAAGATTCTGGGGGACATCAAACAGCGGGCCGACCAGGGCAAGGGGACGCTGACCGGCAGGGAGCGCTACCGGCTCATGTTTGAAGGCATCCCGTTCTGGTACCGTATGCGGTTCATGTATGACCTGGCCCGGTACGGCGCCGTTGTCGTTTACGAGCCCTATACCTTTTCCTTTGCCCCGTCCAAGCCGGTGAACCTGGGATACATGGAGACGTTGCGCCAGGTGGCCCGGACCATGATGGACGTGCCCTACTCCTACAACCTGGAAAAACGCATCGCCTACTTCAAGCAGGCCATCAGCGACTATCGCATCGACGGCGTCATCCTGCACGAAAACCTTTCCTGCCGGCCCTCGAGCACCGGCATGATCGACCTGAAAAACGCGCTGCAGCAGGAGTGCGATATCCCGGTGCTGATCATCCAGTGCGACATGAACGATCCCCGGGCCTTTTCCGAGGCACAGATCAATACCCGTATCGAGGGGTTTGTCGAGCTGATGGAAAGAAGAAAAACCCACTCTCCTTCCGTTGGTCTGGATTGAAGCAGAAACCGTTGCTGGTCGAACGTTACCCCGGTGATGTGAAATAATCAGGTACAGGTAAGAAAGGTCCGCCCATGAACAACGGCGCCAAAGCATTGATTCAGACCCTTATCAACTGTGGCATCGATACCTGTTTTACAAACCCGGGGACTTCCGAAATGCATTTTGTCGCCGCCCTGGACAGCACCGGCATGAGGGCCGTATTGACGCTGTTTGAAGGGGTGGCGACCGGGGCGGCCGACGGGTACGCGCGAATCGCCGGTAAACCGGCGGCGACCCTGCTGCATCTGGGGTGCGGACTGGGGAACGGTCTGGCCAACCTGCACAACGCCCGCAAGGCCAGGGTGCCGGTGGTCAACATCATCGGTGATCACGCCACTTACCATAAGCGATATGACGCCCCGCTGGAGTCGGACATTGAAACTGTTGCCCGGAATTTTTCCGCCTGGCTCCGCACCTGCGCCTCCACGGATCAGGTCGCGGCTGATGCGGCCCAGGCCGTAGCAGCGGCCATCGGGCCGCCGGCGCGGATATCGACCCTGATTCTTCCCGCTGATGTGTCCTGGAGCAAAGGCGGAGAGGCGGCCGTCCCGTTGCCGTTCACCGGATCGGAAACCGCTTCCGAGGCGGTCATCAATGGCATCGCCGAAGCGCTGCTGCAGCCGGGCAGGAAAACCGCGCTGTTGCTGGGCCGGAGAGTCCTGATGGAGGACGGCCTGGTGGCCGCGTCAAAAATCGCGGAAAAAACGGGGGCGAAGCTCCTGGCGGAAGTGTTTCCCGCCCGGATGGCGCGGGGAGCGGGATTGCCGTACGTGGAGCGAATCGCCTATCTTGCGGAGATGGCCTCCGTTCAACTGAACGGTCTGGACAACCTGGTCATCGTCGATGCCAGGGACCCGGTTTCGTTTTTTGCCTATCCGGGCAAGAAAAGTTACCTCGTGCCGGATAATTGTACCGTACATCACCTGTGCCAACCCCAACAGGATGCCCTGGGAAGCCTGAAACGCCTGGTGTCGGCCGTTGACGCCGAAAAAACCGGGCCGAGACTGCAGCCGTCCCGGAGGCCGAAACTCCCGGGAGGCAGGCTGACCGGTGCAAAAGTATGCCAGGCCATCGGCGCGCTCATGCCGGATAACGCCATTATCTCGGATGAAGCACAGACGTCGGGTGTTCAACTGCCGGCCTTCACCGCCGGCGCGCCGCGCCACGACCTGCTCACCCTCACCGGCGGGGCCATCGGCCAGGGACTGCCGGTAGCCCTCGGGGCCGCCATCGCCGGACGGAATCGACCGGTAATCGCCCTGGTCGGTGACGGGTCCGCCATGTATACCATCCAGTCGTTGTGGACGATCGCCAGGGAGGAACTCGACATTACCATTGTTGTTTTAAACAATCGGTCCTATGCCATTTTAAATATCGAACTGGAAAGGGTCGGGGCGGAAAAGGCCGGCCTGAAGGCAAAATCACAGCTTGACCTGTCCCGGCCCGGGATTGACTTTGCCGCCATCGCCAGCGGCATGGGAATACCCGCGAAAACGGTTAAAACGTCCCGGGCGCTGGTTAACGCGTTGAAGACTGCGTTCAGCGAGCCCGGCCCCCATTTGATTGACGCCATTGTGCCCAGCGAGTACAGGGGGCTGAAGTTGAAAGTTTTACCCCGCGTGCTGGGCGCGATGGATCGCCTTCCTTCTTCTGTCGCAAAAATGATTAAGCGAAAGTTTTCGCCATAATCCCTTTTTGGCAAAAGCGATCTTCCGTTGTCACTATGCCCAGCTCATTTTATACACCGTGGCGGGGGACCCCAGCCAGGACCGCTCGATGATTTTAGATTTAACCTCTTTTTTGATCACCAGTTCAATGGTCCTTTCGATCCACCCCAGGCCCACAAGGTACCATTGTTCAAAATCCGGATCAAAATCGGTTATTTTGATCATGACTTCATTATCTGAAACCATTGTGCTTTCAATGTTTATGGAATCATACACATTCTTTGTGATTTGCCTGAAGGTGTCCAGCGCCGACTGAGCATCTTTTTTGTTTAATACGGTTTTGTAAATGTTGGTCATGGTTTCTTCACCGGCAAATCTCCCCCATTCCCGCAGCACATCCGCCCTGTTTCCGGCGTTAACCTGGCAAACAGCTTTAAAGCAGTTTTTATAAACTTCAAACGGGTACCATTTGGACGCCAGGATCAGCGAAGAGACCACTGCCTTGTCCTGATCCGTAAGCAGTTTCGCGCAGGCGCCGGTCTTATCCGCCTTGATTGCCTTGACAAAAGTGACCAGCATGCTCCCTTTGACCTTGCTGACTTTAACGTTGCTCATCAGACACACCTTTCCGCAAAACTGCACCTTGTTTGACACCGGGGAATAATAATAATGTTACCATCAACAGGATTATCATACAAATCAAATTGGATCATTCCAGGGATGAGATCGAAAATCGGGTCCATCATGGTTAAGCCCTCCGGTATCTGGAGGGGGATATTCCCACAACTTTTTTAAATTGCCGCGTAAAATAGTTGCTGTCATTGAACCCCACCTGAAAAGCGATCTCCGTTATCGACAACGTTGTCCCGGACAACAGTTCCATGGCCCGATGAAGCCGCAATTGAATTAAATAATCGATGGGGGACTGGCCGACAGCCTCCTTGAAAACGCGATGCAGATTCCCCTCGGACATGCGGGCAAGATCCGCCAGATCTGAAAGCTTCCAGGGGCTTGCATATTCCTTTTCCAGCTTGCCGATAACTTCGGCAATTCGAAGAATCGCCTGGCCCTGTGCCGTCTGCGGCGCTTTTGAATATTCACGGGACAGAAACACAAACAGCTGAATCAGGTTTCCCAGAAGTGAAGTTTCAAAACCGGACTCCTGCGACCTGATCTCCTGACTCATCTGACCGAGCATCTGTTGCACTCTGGCCAGACCGGAACGATTCAGGTGAAGACGGCTTTTAAAGTTGTGTTTCTCACGGTAGGAAGGCTCCAGAACAAAGACAGCGTTATATCCCGGGATTTTCCTCAGTTCATTTACGGGCAGCTGGAGCCTGTCCGGTTGAAACATCACGTTATACAGCGTCAGTCCGTTGAGCGCTTTAAAATAGTGCTGCTGCTCCCCTTGAATTAAAAACACATCTCCGGCAGCCACGTGAAATTCAAACCCCTCCACCCAATGCAGGCCGGTTCCCCCGGTGACAATGACCAGTTCTGAAAAATCATGATAATGCTGCTGCCGGGTGAAATCCAGATCCGGTCGTTTCAAAAAAAGATAGGGCGGTGCCACCTTGAACACGATAATCGGATAGTTGTCGAGGAGAAAAAGGTCTTTTCCGAACGCCTGAAGAGCCATGCGGGAATAATGCTAACTTTTGTCAAGATCGTCAAGGATTTTATGGCTATCGAGCCGGTATATAGAGAAAAAACATGTCCGTTAATGAGGATGCACGGGAGTTAAAATAATACTAAGCGGAGGAAGATGAAATGAAGCGGTTTATCTTTATCGGTTTGGCGCTTTGTTTGTGTTTTGGGGGGGCCCAGTCGTTGTCGGCCATGGGCACGAAACCGTCTTTAGCGCCGCAATATGTGGTTTCCGGGAATAAAGTGTCTGCTGTCATAGAGACCCGGCCATTTCGCCTGCTCATAAAAGACAGTGCCGGGCAGACCGTGCTGGCGTCGATTGTCAGCGACATCCCGCTGGTTAACCCGGATTGCTATTACTGCGAACCCGACCTGATGGGTGGATTCTGGTCTCTTCCGCCGCTCATCTGCGACTGCTATGCCCCCCTGTTCTTTGAAATCGGAGAGCCTGAAGAATTTGATTTCCTGGATCTACTCGTGGCGGAACCGATGCAGATATATCGCGACACGAAACTTTACTTTGCCAAAGACGTTGTCAAGGCGAGCGCTTCCGGTAAAGGGCAATTATTCACGTTATCCACCACCAGAGACGACACCACGGTCGATGTCCTGGTTGAACCGGACCCGTCGGGCGTGGAAGCCATGCGAATCAAGGCCACGGTAAATAACGCCAGGGCGCAAAATGTCAGTTTCGCTTTTGCAAGCAATAAAAATGAATCCTTTTATGGATTCGGGGGGCGCCGCGGGACACTCGATCAGAAAGGCAAGGAGATCTTTTCATGGACCATGGACGCCATGGCACAGAATGCCATCGTGGACCAATACTCTCTTTCCCGTGCCTATGGACCGCAGGCCCTGTTCTATTCTTCGGGAAAATATGCTTTTCTCCTGGAAAACAGTGAGCTGGCCCGATTCTACATGGGAAACGACCGCGACAACGCCTGGAAGGTGAATGTGTCTTCCGGCAAGGCCGCCTTTGTCGTCAGCGCCGGGGATTACCGGCAGAACATAGAGAATATCACGGCCATCAACGGCCGCCATCGCGCGGTTCCCGATTGGGCCAAAGGGCTGATCTTTGCCCAGCGATCACCGATAACGTTCATTGGTGAAGCCGAACCCGGGGCCTATTTCCGGGACGCCATGACGTATTTACGGAAATTAACGGAACTGAATATCGAGACGAGCGGATACCTTATCGAGGCCTGGGCGTCTTCGGCCAATATTACCCGGGATGAACTGGACCTGCTGCTGGCGGAGCTCGATCGCCTGGACATCAGGCCGTTGACGTATATGCGGATGATGTTAACCGATGATTCTCTGAACACGGAAGATCCGGAAATCTATAACCAGGCATACACCAATGGTTATATGCCCACCCGGGAAGACGGCTCCCCCTATGCCTACCCGGTACTCATGGCACCGACAAGCGTGGTTGACTATACCAACCCCCAGGCCCTGGACTGGTGGCAGCAGCGGGTTAACCGCATGCTCGATCTGGGCAGCGAGGGCTTTATGTTTGACTTTGGCGAACAGGTGCGGCCCGACATGCGTTTCTATAATGGTGAAACCGGCCGCAGCATGCATAACAGGCTGCCGGTCCTGGGGAACAAAGAAACCGCCCGGATTGTCGATGCCTACGAACAGGCCCATCCGGGGCGGGACATTTTCTTTTTTACCCGCGCCAATTATTCCGGGCGGCCCGGCTCGCCGGCCTACGAAACCGCTCAGTTCCTGGGGGACAATACGCAATCCTGGGATGCCGACACCGGTCTTAAGTCGGTCTTACCTGATATCCTCAACCGGGGCCTGGGCGGGGCTTATAATACCTCAACAGATATCGGGGGGTACTGGGACCTCTATGGTGTCTGCGACAAAGAACTCTTTATCCGCTGGACCCAGCTGGCCACATTTATATCCGTATTCAGGCTTCACAATTCGCCTTTCACGGCGCTTAAAACGCCCTGGTCGTATGATGATCAGACCGTACAGGTTTTCAAATCCGTTCTTGCCTTAAGAAAAAAAGCCCTGCCCTATATGAATACGCTCTGGCAAACCGCGGCCGCTGCCGGGCTGCCGCTGTGGCGGCCCATGTGGCTGGAGTTCCCTGACGATGTGCGGTTCCGCAACGAAATGGGGCAATTCATGTTGGGGGACAAGGTGCTGGTCGCGCCGGTGCTGGACAAAGGGAAACGGGTCAAATCGGTCATATTGCCGCAAGGCTGCTGGCAGTATATGAGGACCAATTATGTGTACCAGGGCGGGCAGACGGTAACGGTTGATGCGCCCCTGGATGTCCTGCCCTATTTCTTCAAATGCGGAGAAACGCCTTTTTAAAGAGATTTTCTGGGGACAGGATATTGGCAGTGGAATTCAATATCCTGTCATGTCGTTTTGATCTGTTCATCAATATACAGCAAGGCCGCATCTCTGAACATGTTGATCATCATCTCTGCCGGAACCTCTGATTTTTTAAGGATAACGGAAAGGAGAGACAAACCTTCAGAAAAAGCCACCACCAGCATTCCGAATGCTTTTGTGTTTTCAGGGGATTTAAGCTGGTCGGATAAATGTCCGGATGCAACGGCTATCCATTCCCCATAGGCTTTCTGGAGCTTGGACCGGACCTTGTTGTTGTAAAGCGCGATTTCCCATATTTCTATGAAAACTTTTGAAAGTTCACGGTTCAGGGTAATTTTTTGAGTCATAAAATCGAATGTCGCATGAATAAGGTCAACAGGGGTTTTGTATTTTTCAGCATCGGAAGAAAACCACTCCACAAAGAGATCCCTGTGCATGTCGATTGAATAATCGATATAGGCCAGAAGGATATCTTCTTTGCTGTTAAAATAATAATGGAGCATACCGTGATTTAACCCGGCTTCCGATGCGATCTCTTTAATGGATGTTTTGTCAAAAGGCTTGATCAGCAACCGTTTGTGCAGGGCCTCCAGAATCTGCCTCCGCCTTGTTTCCTGAATGTTTCTTTTCGTCATTTCAATGCCTTGAGTTTTTTTGCGGTTTTTAAATTAAATCCACATCTGCAATATAATCCTTTTAATTTTACAAAGGAATAATAAATTAGTTGACAGACTAACTTTTTTATATTAGTCTGTCAACTAACTAATAAAAATTATCTTCATTCAAGGAAGCTTTATTATGGATCACATTATAGACGCTCATTCTCATATCGGCGATATTTTATATCCGGGCGGAGGCAGGATTATCGAGCAAAAAGGGGTCCGGAAAAAGCTGATATTCGATCCCATAACCATATCGCAGATGGGCTTGAATCGAGATTTTGGAATGGGGAACCTGCCTTACAGAATATTCTTACATTGGATTATCAGGGCCGAACAGGAACGAAATTTTACGGCAACACGGGAGAATGCCAGAAACTCGATGGATCAGGCCGGGGTGACGGCTACCGTATGCCTGCCGCTTCCGCCCTATGTTGTATTCTCTGACGTTAAAGCGGCAGCAGAAAAAGATCCGGGGCTGATTCCGTTCACAGGCGTTGATTTTTCCGATACATCACAATTGGACGGGCAATTTGAAGCGGACGTGGCGGCAGGCGCAAAGGGCCTGAAACTTCATCCCATTATTCAAAAGGTATCTTTTACAGATCCACGGATGAAGAAAGCGGTCCGGTCATTCATGCGGTTTGATCTGCCCATACTGTTTCATGCCGGCGTTTCCAACTACTATGTAGGCAGCGAGAAAGGGCAGAATATTCCGGAATATGGCGGTATTAAAGAAGCCGCGGAACTGGTTGCGGCCTTTCCTGAAGCAAAGTTTATTGTGGGCCATGCCGGTATGTTTGAAGTCAAAGACGTCATGAAGCTTTTGAGGGGGTATCAAAATGTATGGGTGGATACGTCCCTGCAGTCGCCCGGAACGATACGGAACTTAATTGAAGCGTTCGGCGAGGATAAAGTCCTTTTTGCGTCAGACTGGCCCTTCGGGTGCAGGAAACCGGCCATCAAGGCGGTAAAAGCCGCCTGCAAAGGCAACCAGCGGCTGGAAAGAAAACTTTTTTATGAAAACGCATGCCATTTATTGAAGATAGAACCGTAGATGATTACAGGCCGGATACAAAAGTTCCGGCGATAAGAACCATTTGACGAGCGAGGTAAAACCACCATGAATCAAACAGCCCGGAAAACCATATCCCGGAAGGAACGGGATCAGATTTTCGACGCCTTTGGCAAACACATTTCCAAGGGACAGATCCGTTATCTGACAGCAGGTCACCTGGATATCCTGGAAGGAGACAGGGACGGCTTCCGGTTTTATGAAAGCCAATCCGGTAAAAGCTATATCGACGGGTTTTCAGCAGCCGGATGTTTCAATGTCGGGCGCTCTAATCCGCAGATTATCCGGAAACTGGAAGCGGCTGCGGATGAGTATGATATGGGCACCTATGGCATGCTGTCCGCTCCGAAAATCAAGCTGGCCAAACTGCTGGCGGACGTGGCCCCGGGTGACCTGAACCGGGTTCTGCTGTGCGGAACCGGCGCCGATGTGGTTGAAGGGGCATTAAAACTGGCCAGGGCCGCCACCGGGCGAAATGAAATTGTCGCCATGCTGAAGGCCTACCACGGCCATTCCGGCATGGCCCTGTCGGCCAACGGCAAAGACTATTATAAAGAACTGTTCGTGCCGTTAATGCCGGGTTTCCGCTTTGCCCCCTTTGGTGATCTTGAGGCGATCCGTCAAATGGTGTCCGACCGCACCGCGGCCATTATACTGGAACCGATTCAAGGGGAAGGCGGAATACACGTGGGAACAGACGAATACCTCAAGGGGCTTCGTGAAATCTGCGACCAGTTGGGGATCATGCTCATATTTGATGAAATCCAGACCGGTTTTGGCAGAACCGGCAAGCTCTGGGCGTCCGAGCATTCCGGTGTGATACCGGACATCATGCTTCTGGCCAAATCAATCGGCGGGGGTGTGTATCCCAACGGGGCGGTTGTTTATCGCGACCGCAGCGAGCTCACCGGCTATGTCGACCGCAATCCCGAGTTTCATTTGTCCATGGGCGGAGGGTCCGATCTGGGCTGTATGGTTTCCACCGCCGTTATTGAATATATCGTTGAGAATAAAATCTGGGAAAATGTCGAGAAGATGGGCAACCGGCTGCTGGCAGGGCTCCGAAGTATTCAGAACGAAAATCCGGGACAGATCCTGGAAGTCCGCGGCCGGGGCATGATGGTCGGGATCGAGTATAAACATGAATTCATGGGGATGCTCATGGCCGATTGCCTGGCAACCCACGGCATGTTTGCCGCCTATTCCGGCAATGCGCCCCAGGTGATGCGGTTCCAGTTCCCCACCGCCGCGACAGCCGAAGATATTGACGAGGCCCTGGCGATTATTCGAAAAGCGATCAAGCTGAGCAAATTGTATATGCTGGCCTTGGGACCGCTTTCCAAAATCCCCTTTGTCCGGGAAGCGATGAACAAGGGGGATATTATGGTCACCATCAATAACTTGCTGCGCAAGGCCGCATTCTGGGAATAATGAAACATAAAATACAATGAACTCGAAAAAGTCCAATTTGAGATGGCAACGTAAAAAGTACGAAGCCATCAAAATTTCAGGAGAATGAAATATGGATCAACTTATGGCAGACGCTCAACAGGTATTTGGAAAAGGTGTTGTGGAAAACCTGGTGTCAAAGGGATTGGACTGGATAGAGTCCGGCCGGGAAGGATCGGTTGTTCATGATTCAAACGGCAAGGAATTCATTGACTGTTATTGTTCGTCCGGCACCTATAACCTGGGCCGGAAAAATCCCGCCATCGCCCGGGCACTCAAACAGGCCATCCATGAAACCGACCAGGGAAACTTTGTCATGATCTCACGGGAAAAGGCCATGTTGTCGGAAAGACTGGCCCGATTCACCCCTCCCGGACTGGACTGTTGCCTGTTTACGGTCGTAAGAGGCGAAGCCGTGGATGCCGCCTGCAAACTGGCCCGGGGGTATACCGGGAGAACTGAACTGATCACCGTGGACGGGGGATGCTACGGTCAGACCGGGTTTGCCATGACCCTGTCCGAGCGGGCGGACAAGAAAGACTTCGGCTCTCTGATACCGGATGTTCAGACGATCCCCTTTAATGACATCGATGCTGCCCGCAAAACCATCACTAAAAAAACGGCGGCGGTCATCCTGGAACCGGTTCAAACGGAAAACAATTGCCGCACCGCGGACAAGGATTATCTCGTTGCCCTGCGCACCTTTTGCGATCAGACCGGGGCGCTGCTGATTTTTGATGAATCCCAGACCGGGTTCGGAAGGACCGGGGAAAAGTTCGCCTCGGATTATTTCGTCGTGCGGCCGGATATCATGCTCCTCGGTGAAGCCCTGGGCGGCGGTATGTTTCCCTTCGCGGCCATGGTATTTACCAGTTCCGTGAAAACCTTTTTTGATGCCCATCCCCTGATCCACCTGCTGACATTCGGCGGACATGATGTGGGCTGCCGGGTCGCCGCCGCGGCCTTAAACGAGTATGACCGGATACAACCCTGGCAAAACGCGCACAAACAGGGGAATATACTGAAAAAAAGGCTGAAACAACTGGCCACATCAAACCCGAAACTCAAATCAGTGCAGGGTGTCGGACTGATGCTATCCCTGGAATTTGAAAGCGCGCAAGCGGCGGAAAGATTCTGTCGAAGCGCGATTCAACAGGGCGTGCTGGTAAAAAACGGAGTGGTCGCCAGACACAGCGTCGTCATCCGCCCTCCCCTTACCATCAACGACCAGGATCTGGACAAAATCGTAACGGGGATAGAAAAGGCGTTGTCTGCTCTGTAAACCGGGAAACAAGGTGGGGACGTCTATGATTTTATGCGCTTCTTACGTACTGCGTGGAGAAACGCATAAAATCATAGACGTCCCCTTTATCACCCTACGCTGGTAATATCTACAGGTATACCACCCAATGCAGAGCTGCCTGAAAGTTGGTCATAGAATTCATCATCAACGATGTCATTCATGTTGGCGCCTGCATGTTGATTGGCGATGGAAAGTTTTGTCTTAGACTGATTGTGGCCCCATCCAAATGGCAGGCTGACTACACCTGGCATAACTTCATCAGTTATTTTAATCTGAACAGTAATGCTGCCTACTCTTGATTTAACAACGACACGTTGATCTGGCGATAAACCCTTTTGTTTTGCATCTTCGGGATGAATCATCAAGGTACACCGATGGGGGCCGCCAACAAGTCTTGGGCTGTTGTGCATCCAGGTATTCATACTGCGCAATGTTCTCCGGGAAATTAAAAGAAATTTCCCATTGCCATTGGAAGGTGTCTGTTTCAGTTTAAGGGATAACCTTTCAAGATCTTTAATCACCGGGGAAGAAAAGAGATTAATGCGTTTGTTTTTTGTATTGATAATGCTTTTTAATCTGGGTTGAAGAGGACCGATAAGAAGGCCGTGGGGATGGCCTAATAGTTTTCGGATGGATAGTTTTTGTGGCCCCAGTCTCAATAGACAATCCAGCTGGAATTTGGGTGTTACAACATTTTTGACAGCGACCCATTTAATCCAACCCATTATTTTAGATAAATATCCGCGATGTTTATCCATATAATAACTGAGATCCACCATTATCTCCCATAGATGTTTTGCGTTGTCTGACTTGGGAAATACAGCTGGTGAATATTGGGCAAAGTTGTGAACACCGGTCATAAGCTCAATAACCGGATATCGATCTCGTTCAAAAAATGATGTGGGTGGAAAAATGATATTTGCGAATTTGGTGGTCTCGTTTATGTAGTAATCAATCGAAGCCATAAATTCCAAATTTTCAAATGTCTTTTGCAATCGTTTTGTATTGGGTAGTGATAAAAGGGGATTTCCCCCGGCAGTGAATAAAGCTTTGATCTGACCGGAGCCGGGAGTTTCCATCTCCTCTGCTAAAGCAGCCACAGGAAGTTCCCCATTGAATTCAGGCAGGCCGCTCACACGACTCTGGTATTGATTGAATGTGCCGGGTAATCGAAACAGATTCGCAAGGCCTGGCAAATCCACGGCTGGCGTATTAAACATGGCGCCGCCAGGAGTGTCCATATTATCGGTAATTATGTTTAAAATATCGATCAGCCATGTGCTTAAAGTTCCAAATTCCTGGGTGGATACGCCCAATCGCCCATAGCAGACAGCATGTTTGGCAGTTCCAAATTCCCTGGCTATATTTCGGATCTCTTCTGGTGCTATCCCCACAACAGGCGATACGATTTCTGGAGAATAACCGGCTGCGTACTGTTTTAACTTTTCAATTCCATCCACAAAAGGGCGAAGACGACTTGTGTCTATTTGTTTTTCTTTGAATAAGGTATCAATCATTGCAAACAACAACAGCGCGTCTGTACCGGGTTTAATGAAGTAGTGCGCATCTGCAGCAGCAGCAGTTTCGGTACGCCTCGGATCAATGACAATAATTTTACCCCCCCGTTTTTGTATTTCTTTGAATCTTTTTTTGGTGTCTGGCGCTGTCATTATACTGCCGTTTGAAACCAGGGGGTTGGCACCTATGATGAGAAAAATGTCAGTTCTCTCTATATCTGGTGTGGGTAGGATAGCTTGATTATTATACAAGAGCAGTGATGCTGCTAATCGTGCCAAAGAATCGACTGAAATGGCTGAATAGCGATTGCGTGTTTTAAATCCATTTACAAACGTCAGGAGAGGAAGTACGGAATCATAATTGTGCTCCATGGCATTTCCGATATAAACGCCAACTGAATCGTTCCCATAGGTTTTTTGTACCTGTCGGATTTTTTGCCCCGTGTACTCGTATGCATCCTTCCAGGAGATTTCCTCCCATTTGTCTCCTTTTCTAATCACTGGATGTCGCAGGCGATCTGGATCATTATGGATGTCCTTTAAAGCAACAGCTTTGGGACAGATAAATCCTCGACTATGACGGTTGGCTTTATCACCACGTATGGATACAAGATTCCCGTCTTTGTGTTGGATTTCAATACCACACGCAGCACCACAGAGACAGCAAATCGAGTAATGTTTTTTTATCACACTAATTGACCTTTCCTGGGCATTAAGATGCATACTGAATGCCATAATAAAAACTTTCAGAGTGAAAAAGGCTGATACCGTGAACGGTTTAAGTAACTACTTTCTGAAGGTTTTTTGTGAATATACCTTTTTAAGCTCTTTTGCTGGTGCAATTTCTTAAAACACTTATTAGTTAGTCAACTAACCCAAAAATCCAGGTTTTGTCAACTGTTTTTTGGGAAAAAAAGTGGGGACGTCTATGATTTTATGCGTTTCTTCCCGCAGTACTCAAGAAGCGCATAAAATCATAGACGTCCCCTTAACAAAAACCAGATGGTAGAGGTCAGAACCAAGACCGGCGCAGTTAAGATAAAAACCATGTTTGACGACACCATCCGGAAAGGGGTTGTTTCCATGTCCCACGGCTGGGGTAGACAGATCATGCATCCGGAAAAAAACGGCATGGAACGGCAAGGCGCCAATGCAAATGAATTGACCAATGATCTGGAACTGGACCCGTTGGTTGGTATGCCGACATACAACGCCATACCGTGTTCAATTCATGCTGTCGTATTCTTCCATTAACATAATTCCGGAATCAGCCGATAAATTCATTTCATCAAGCACGATTGAATTATTGAGCCTTACCGCATTAGGATTGAGCATGTTAAGCATAAACGCCGGCAGGTTTTTAAATTCAACAAACGCGATACCGCCATACCTGTTTTCAAACACGCTTTTTTTATCAAGCGTTGCATGGGAAATCCGGTAGCGCTTCATTTTGGTATACTTGACATTATTGACGACGAAAGCGGCATGCTCATTTATCCAGTGCTTTTGCGCCTGCTCACGCGCAAGATGAGATGGCTCCTGTGAAATGAACACCAGGTGAAAAGGATTCTTTTTCGCGGGGCTCTTATCGTCGAATGCCTGATAGCGGACATTGCTCTCCACCACGGATACTCTTTTAGAGATATTGGTCAGATAATGAGCAAGGTCATTGATCGTTGTTCTCTGTTCATTCGACAACTGGCCGGCAAATTGAAATTCCAGCACCGCGTCATAGTATGGAAACAATGAAATATGATAAGGCGCTGGAGGTGTCAGGCCGCGGATGCGGCTCAGCAATGACACACTTACATGCTTTCGTGTCGCAATATAGGAAAGAGCGGCTAAGGAGCCTCCCGTGACAAGATGATGTTGCTTGAACGTTGTATAGTCCAACGTGTTTCTAACGGATGCGGCTTCCCCGGCAAAGTCTGACAACAGGGCACGCTTAAATCTTCCTGCCCCTGAAAACGGACGGCGTTTTACCATAATATAAACAGACGCAGCATCAAACCGTTGTATGTCAGGAATCCCTTTATGTTGATCGGGGCCGACATAGGCTTTTTTGATCACCTGGTCGGCAATACGACGGCTGATACAGGGAAAGTGCTGCGCCCCGAGAAGCATCAATCGTGTCCGCCGGCCGGGGATAATTTTAAACCGGTTTTTTTCAATGCCTTTTATTGTATCTTTTACCAGAGCATCCAGAGACAGTCTGGGAATCATCTGTGTATGCGCCAGGTTTTCCGGCGTCCGATAGGTATCCAGTTCCTCAACCATGGGAGATAAAAATTCCGGAGGGCACACCATTTGAACCGTGATGCCCTGTGGCTTTAGCTCGCAGCGTAATGTTTCTGTCAGTCCTGCCAGTGCATACTTTGATGAGCCGTAGGCGGAAAGTCCAAAACCTCCGGTCAATCCCGCCACGGAGGCAACGTTGATCAGTCGGCCCCGGGACCTTTTTAAGTACGGCAAGGTGATCTGCGTCACATAAAGACAGCCAAAGTAGTTGGCGCCGAACATCTCTTTAAAGTCCGTTGCCCCCAGTTTTTCAAAATATCCTTCCTTTAATATCCCCGCATTATTGATGACCATGTCCAGGGAGGGCTGCTGCCGCAGTACGTCATGAAGCGCTTCCTGTAACGCCTCGCGGTCGCTTACATCCACGGGGACGATATCTACATTTCCGCCGGGAACGTTTTCCAGCAACATCTTTTTTGCCTGCTCAAGTTTTTCAGGCGTGCGGGCCAGAAGAATCAGGCGCGCGCCTCTTTCTAAAAGTGCCTGAGCCAACCCCAGTCCAAGCCCGGATGATCCGCCGGTGATGAGTATGGTTTTGTTTTTAAACATGACACTCTCCTTCTCCAATGTGTAAAATAACGGCCAGTTGAACAGGTAACTTAAATCATATTCGAGCGCTATGTATTGACCATATGTGAATATGATTTGACAATTTGTGAAAAAATGAATTTATAAAATACGGGGTATTTTAGGAAAACAGACCGACATTCCATCAAGAAGAGATCGAACATGCCGAATGAGTTGACGAAAAATCAGACCCGAACCGGAAAAGAACCCAGTTTTTCGGTTGACTTCATTAATATGCTTGTCAAGGAGGGGGATAGACTTGGTATTGATCCCGAATGGTTTTTTAAAAAAGTGGGTTTTGATTCCAATTTACTTAAGGCCCCGAATGGGCGGTTACCCGCCGAACAGGGGCATGGCCTGGCAAGTGAAGTCCTGAAGCTCATTTATGACCCTGATATAGGACTGCACCTGGGAGAAGCGTTTGATTTTTTTATGGACGCCATGCATGTGATCACGTTTAACTCTCCCACCCTGGGAGAAGCATTAACCAATTTTTGCAAGTATTACCCCCTGATGCATGATGTGGCCGTGCCTGTGTTCTCTCAGACCGGGAATACCGCATCCCTGTCTCTTGAATTGCAATATCAAATTACAGATATGAATGAGCTCCGACAATTCATTGAAGGCCATTTTGCTTATTACACTAATCTGTTAACCCGCCTGACCGGGAAAGAGGTCCGGCTTGACAGCGTTCAGTTTATTCATCCGTCTCCTTCAAGCACAAAAGAGCATGAACGTATTTTTAAAATACCCGTGCTGTTCAGTCAGCAGGAAAATAAAATGACCTTTAGTAAAAAACATCTGGATCTTCCTGTCCTGGTCGCCAATGTCGGAATTCTTGACACGCTTAAGTCATATGCTGAAAAACTTCAAAAAAAGATATATCGTGAAGACCTGTTTTCCGTGCAGGTTGAAACCGCAATCATTCAGAATCTGCTTTCCGGCAAGACGGACATAGAAACCATTTCCGGTCAGCTTGCCATGAGCAAAAGAAGCCTTCAGATCAGGTTAAGCAAAGAAGGTGTAAAATACCAGGACATACTGGATAAGGTAAAAAGAGAGCACGCCATACAGCTGCTTGAACAATCCCGGATAGCGATTATCGATATTACCTTCCTGCTCGGCTATTCCGAACAAAGCGCCTTTAACCGGGCTTTTAAAAAATGGACGGGTTTTACCCCCGGTGAGTACCGGCAAAGTTATTTGTCGACACAAGAGTGAAAAACGCCCGTGATAGATTTCCAGAAATGCGGTGTTCCGGCTTGACCGCCGACAGATCCCTGTATTATCGTTATCCGGTCCAGAACTTCAAAAATAAGGGGAGCGCGAATGAAGGATGACTCTGCCGGCAGTGATCTGAACGCAGCCCATGAAACCTACCGGAAGCTGACAACCAATATCGAAACCGTCATGAGGGGTCAGGCCGCCGCCATACGGCTGATGCTGGCCGGTTTCGGGAGCGGCGGCCACATCCTGCTGGAGGATTATCCGGGAACCGGCAAGACCACCCTGGCCAAAACGCTGGCCTTGAGCATCAATACCCGGTTTCGCCGGATACAGTTCACGCCGGACCTCCTGCCGTCCGATATCCTGGGGGTATCGATTTTCAACCAGCAGGACCAGGTCTTTAACCTGCACAAAGGCCCGATTTTTACGAATATCCTGTTGGTGGACGAGATTAACCGGGCATCACCGCGGACCCAATCCGCTCTGCTGGAAGCGATGGCGGAAGGCCAGGTCAGCATTGACGGTGAAGCCCGGCGGCTGGAAGATCTTTTTTTTGTTATCGCCACCCAGAATCCGGTGGAGTCCCGGGGAACGTATCCCCTGCCGGAGGCCCAGATGGACCGGTTCGCGTTGAAGTTCGACCTGGGATATGTGTCCGCCGCTGATGAAGTCGCCATTCTGACGGACCAGAAAAACCGTCATCCCATCGAGCAGGTGTCGCCCTGCGTGAATACCGACGATGTCATGGCCCTGAAGCGGGCGGTCAAAGCGGTACGCATCAGTGAAGAATTGAAAAACTATATCGTGACGATAGTGCGCGAAACCCGGAATGTCGAGGGTGTCGAACTGGGGGGAAGCCCCAGGGCGTCTCTGACGCTCATGAAGACCGCCAAGGCCCTCGCCCTGTACGACGGTCTTGAATATGTGACGCCGGAACACGTCCAGGAACTGGCGGTTCCGGCGATTGCCCACCGGATGGTTCTGAGCCACCAGGCGACTTTTGCCGGCCGGACCATGGCGGATGTTGTCAGGAGCATTCTGGAAACAGTGCCGGTGCCGTCATAACCCGGACCACAGCTGATGCTTAATCGTTTTCTCTATCGAAGCTATCGCTTTTTCTACGCCTGGGACGTGTGGCGCGAACGCCGGATTACACGTGCCGGCTGGTTTATGATCACGCTTGTCGGGGTCATGGGACTCTTCAGCCTGGAAACCAATCGGGCCATGATTTACCAGGTGTTCGCCTTTCTTTTACCCGTAATGGCCTTTGCCGCGGTGTTCAGCCTGTTCTTCAGGGGCCGTTTTGACATCCGGCGTGAACTTCCGCGATATGGCACCGTCGGTGAAGAGCTGACATACTCGCTCCACGTGACCAACCAGACCCGGCATCGCCAGCGGGGGTTGCTGGCCATAGAAAATATGGCGGACCCGCGTCCCAGCATGGAAGAGATGTTGACCATACCCGAACCGGATGAGGGCAAACGCAATGCCTGGGATCGAGGGACCATGTGGTACCGGTTCCAATGGCTGGTCGGGTGTCGGAAACGTGCCGAAGCCGAAGCCTTTTCCCTGCTGCCGATGGAACCGGGGGCTACGATAAAAACCCGGGTGGCACTCATGCCCCGGAGGCGGGGACACCTGAACCTGCGCGGCATGACCATCTCCCGACCCGACCCCTTCGGCTTGTTCAAGGCGGCGGTCCATATCGGGAACCGTCAATCCGTTCTGATTCTTCCCCGACGCTATCCGGTACCGGCACTGGCGTTACCCGGCAGCCGCCGGTTTCAACCCGGCGGCGTGACACTGGCGTCGTCCGTGGGGGATTCACAGGAATTTTTTTCCGTTCGTGAGTACCGGCCCGGTGACCCCCTGCGTCACATCCACTGGAAAAGCTGGGCGCGGACAGGCAAACCGATCATAAAAGAGTTTCAGGATGAATTCTTTGTGCGTCACGCGCTTATCCTGGACACCTTTGAACCAGACGGGGAAACCGATGTGTTCGAAAGCGCCGTCTCCGTGGCGGCCTCCTTTGTGGACGCACTCCAGACCCGGGAGGCGCTGCTTGACCTGATGTTTGTCGGGGACCGGGCCTACTGCTTTTCAAGCGGGCGCGGGATATCGGATAGCGGTCGGATGCTTGAAATCCTGGCGGATGTAACCGCCTGCCGGGACAAACCCTTTGAGACCCTGTGGCCGATCGTGTTTGAAAATGCCGGTCGCTTGAGCGGCTGCCTGTGCGTTCTTCTGGGATGGGACAAGCCGCGGCAGGAACTGGTCCGCCGGCTGCGCGGGTTGCGTCTGCCGTTGCGGGTGCTGGTGATCAGAAATTCAACTGCCGAAGACCAAATCGACGCGGGCCCCATGCTGGATATGCCCGGGGCCTTTCATGTGCTGAAAACCGGAGAGATCAAGGAGGGACTGGCCGCCATATGACCCCTCCGCCCTTTATAATGACCGGTGCGCTTCTGTTCTGGGGAGCCCATGCCGGCGCAATAACCGTGGCACTGCTCATGGCCCTGGTTCTGGAGCTGCCCCGACTGGTCAAACGCCGGCGGGATTTCGAGGAGGCCGACTTCAACCGGGTGGCGGATATCTGCGCGGTGATTATTGCCGGCCTCTTTGTCTATTTTCTCAGCGTCACGCCCTTCAAGGCGCTTTATGTCGTCGGCAAATGGCTGCCCCTGGCTATATTCCCGATAATGGCGGTTCAGTTATACAGCACGCGCGGCAAGACCCGTGTCAGTGCCCTGATATGGATGTTGAGACGGGGGGAGGCCCGGGGAGAACTGACACCGCGCTACGTGGACCTGTCTTTTCCGTACATAGCCGTATGCGTCATTGCTGCCGGGGCCGCCAATGTAAGAACCCCCTGGTTTTATGCCGGCGTCATTCTCCTGACCGCCTGGGGGTTGTATCCCCTGCGATCGAAACGATACCCGCTTGCCGTGTGGTTTATGGCGCTGGCCATAATAAGTGTTACCGGTTTCGGGCTGCATACCGGAATGAACACCCTC
Organism: Thermodesulfobacteriota bacterium; assembly: GCA_040753795.1. NCBI lineage: Bacteria > Pseudomonadati > Thermodesulfobacteriota > Thermodesulfobacteriota bacterium. The sequence continues at coordinate 12,237 of JBFMDX010000004.1, read as the reverse complement.
CAGAAACTGACGGCGGGCTGGTATTACAAATACTTCATGAAGCAGACCGATCCGTTGATTGCCACCACGGCCATCGGTGATATCGGCGAACTGAAGCCGTCGGGACGGATCGCCTTCAGGGTAAAGCGGGCCGGGGCAAGGCCCCTGCCGGACCTTCTGTGTGAAGGGATTTATAATACATATTCCCCGCCGGGATGGTCCGCCATGGGGGCTTCGCTGAAGGTCATTCAGCCGGGAATTAATAATGCCGGCCTGGTTTTGATTCCCGGTGTGGCAAAGGAAGCGGCCGTTACCGTAGCCGCCCCGCTGAAGCAGGGTGAGGGGGTGCTGAAACTCCCGGCCGAAACCATTGATGTCACCGGTCTGCCGGCGGCCGCCTTCCGCCGGAACCGGCTGGGCGCGGTAACGGTGGAGGACGGTCCCGGACTGGTAACGTATACGGCGCGGAGCGGTGTGCCGGACGGGCTTGATCCGCCCGACCGGTATGACCTGAAAATTCCGAATCAGGAGGCAGCGGCGGTGCAGACCGTCGTGCATGCACTGCAGCTTGAAGGGCGACCGCCCGGACAAGTCGTTAATATGGTAAGCGACTGGTTTCGAAATGAATTTACCTACTCACTGGAACAGCGGGACCAGGGGCAGGGCACGGCACTCGCCAATTTCCTCCTGCGTTCCCGTTCGGGGCATTGCGAATATTTTGCCACGGCAACGGTCCTTCTGCTTCGTGCGTCCGGCATCCCGTCACGATACGTAACCGGGTACGGACTGCCGGCGGGTACGGGGGTCAACGCGGACTGGGTTTCCGTGAAGGACCGTGACGCCCATGCCTGGGCCGTGGCCTTGATTGACGGTAGATGGATTCCCGTTGACACCACCCCCCCGGTATGGCGGCAGGCCGATAATGAAAACGTGTCCATCTGGGAGCCGCTTTACAACCGGTTGTCGGACATCTATTTCGCCTATGCCTTGTGGCGCTGGGGCGAGGACCGCAACCTGTCCAATTATATGCTGTGGCTGCTGATTCCCATGATCCTTTATCTTGGACGGAACCTGTTCCGCCACCGGAAAACACGCCTTGAAGGCGCGGCAGGCGCTCAGCAGCCGGAGGCGGCGGCATGGCCGGGAACGGATTCGCCGTTTTACAGGGTGGAACAAGCCCTGCTGTCAAAGGGTTATGACCGGTTTGAAGGAGAAACCCTGGTCGCCTGGTTGTTAAGGATAAAGACGTATCTGCCTGATCCTGAACTGACGGACCGCATCATGGGCGTGCTGGCGCTTCATTATCGATACCGGTTTGATCCCCTTGGTTTACCGGTTGATGCGCGGGAACGCCTTATCCGGGAGACCGACACCATTCTGTCCGGCATCGGATCGCGGACGTCTTGAGCCTGCGGGCCATATGATAGTGGAGATTCACCATGCCGGACGATGAGCATAAACCATACCCCCCGCCAACGTCTGTAACCACCGTGCTGGCATGCCTGGGCGGGTATTATGCCGCCTGGTTCCTTTGGCAGATGATGTTTCAGCGGACAGGCAGGCTCCTCCTTTCCGGCGGGGACCTGCCCGGGGTGATTATACCACTGGTTGTTATTTTCCATGTGCTGGCCGCGGCCGGCCTGACGGCATTTCACCTGGTTTATGCCGAACCCGGACTGGCCCGACGGCCGGTCTTTCGTACCGCGCTGATCGTCATCAGCCTCACCATCGGAACGATTTTGTTTATTTCCACCCGGAATACGGGTGCGGATATGACCATACAGATACTGTCGACCGGCAACCTGCTTGTCCTGGCCTGCCTGGTGGGCCCCTGGCTCTGTCTCGCCCTGAAACGACCGTCGGAAATCGTTCTGCTGGCCGCTTTTGTCCTCATGATCGACGGGATAAGCGTGCTGGCCGGCCCCACCCGGGTTATCAGCGATATGCTGAAGCCGTATTACAAAGGCGGAATGAAAGGGCCGGTACCGCTTGGCGACGTGCTGATCCTCAAAACAGCCGTTCCCGGCCTTGCCCGGGCCATACCGGTTTTCGGTGTGTCGGACTGGGTGATGCTGGTTTTTTTTGCGGCCGCCTGCATGAAATTCAATATCCGGGACAATTTACTCGGAGAAGGACTGGATGAGATGGTACGAAAGAGGCGGGTCAGCGGCCTGTTCCTTCCGGTAACCGGCGCGGGCCTGATAATTGCCGTGATCGCGGCCCAGGAACTGGGCCTTTTCCTGCCGGCCCTGCCGTTCATGGCCCTGGTCCTTATCCTCTACCTCACGGCCCGCTTCCCGGAAACGCGCCGCCTGGATAGCCGGGACTGGATAGCCGCGGCCATTCTAACCATGGTCATCGGTGCCGCCGTCGCCTTTGTCTTTCATTTCAGCTGATAAACTGCAGGCCAGATCAGGCATTAAACAGTTTGGCGGACTTCTCACAATCCGGGGCTGGCATATCCCCCTGATGGTCGAGCGGACATATCCGATTGTGCCGAATGATTCCAGGCCGGCCTCGATAAACGTCTCCCGTCTCGCTTTCCGGCGCTCCATAGCATCAATTCCACGATAAGAATTTGTAATTTAAACTTTTTCATTACCGTACAATATTTTTTAAATTCATATTTTCACAAAATGTCAAATCATATTCACATATGGTCAATACTTAGAACTCACATATGGTTTAGTTATTCATTCAACCGGGTATTCGTTTACAACTTTCGAATCAGGAGAAATGATCATGATCCAGAGAGAGGATATTCAGTTTCAATCAAGGGGTTCAGCCTGCCGGGGGTGGCTGTTCAAACCGTCTCAGGCAGGAAAAATGCCGTGTGTAATCCTTGCCCACGGCTTCTGCGGGGTAAAGGAGATGCGGCTGGACGCCTATGCCGAAAGGTTCGCCGCTGCCGGTTACCACGCACTGGTATTTGACTACCGGCATTTCGGCGACAGTGATGGTCAGCCAAGGCAGATTCTTGACATCAAAAAACAGCATCAGGACTGGCATGCCGCCATTGCCTTCGCCCGTTCCCTGCCCGGCGTGGATCCAAAAAAGATCATTGTCTGGGGCACGTCATTCAGCGGCGGACATGTCCTGGCCGTAGCGGCAGAAGACAAAAATATCGCGGCCGTTATTTCCCAGGTGCCGCACATGAATGGTTTGGCCACAGCCCTGGCGGCAGGCCCGGCTCAGAACGTACGGCTTGGCGTTGCCGCCTTTCGTGACATTACCCGCGCATTATTGGGCAGAAGCCCTTTTTATGTGCCAGCGCTTGGCCGGCCCGGAGAACTGGCCGCCATGACCGCTGAGGGAGAGTTTGAAGCGTCGCGCAAGCTCTATCCGGAAAAAGGCCGGTTTAATGAAACGGTGGCAGCCAGAATATTTTTATCATTGGGCAGTTACTCCCCCGGAAAACTGGCGGCAAAGATACAGGTGCCCGTATTAATCCAGGTGGCATTAAAAGACGCCACAACGCCTTCAAAGCCGACTATTAAAGCGGCAAAACAAGCGCCAAAAGGAAAACTGATTACATATGACCGGGGCCATTTTGATGTCTACGTGGAGCCCGATTTTAAACAAACGATAAAGGATCAACTGATTTTTTTGAAAAAACATATCGGGTAATAAACAGTCATTACGTCTAAGAATCGAGAAATTTACTAAATATTTAATAAAAAAGGAGACAATAAAAATGAAAAAAAAGCTGTTAGTAATTGGATGTCTTTGTTTGATTATATTGTTAGTTTTATCGATTCTTTTTTACAATCGTACCGCCAACGGGCAGTATTCGGTAATTGAAGGCGATCTTGCAGAAAAAGCTATGCATATGGTCGCATCAACGCAAAATAATTTTAGAGCACAACAAAATATAACTGTTCTGGTTGAACCGAAAGACTTAACCCTTTACAGAAAACTTCTGCCTGAGCAATTTAATATGCCCGATCATCCCATGGTAATGATAGGTGTTTTGGATAATATTGAGGTCGGGCCATGGCCGCTCACCCCTTACAAGCTCGCATATATTAAGATCCGATGTTCATATAAAAGTGAAGCGGGCTGGTATTGTCTTACGATGCCGGAAAGCAAGTGGGTACCAGTTTGGGCCGGACGTACCATGGGGCATCCCAAATATCTTGCTGATAGCGTGGCGTTGAAGCAATCAGGAAATTCCTGGACAGGAGAAGTTGTCTATAAAGGCCAAACAAGAATCCGCCTTGAATTTACACCTGAAGAAATACCAGCACCTGTATGGATAACCCAAAAATGGTCAATGGACGGTCCCCTCTTTCTCCTTAAACCGCCATCAATAGGGCCAAGGGTTATCACTGTGAGATCTGTATATGGGAGACCTGGAGCTGATTCTAAAGATCAAAAGCAACCTTCTACGACAAATATAAATGGAAGTATCCGAATTATGATTGGGGATGATGAACCAAGCAAAAACCTTATACCACAAGGACTCCCTTTATATGGAACTTATTCCAAGGCGGAGAATATTAAGATGTATTTAACATCGACTCATGAGCAGAATTAAAATAAATTTTAAGGCCACCTCTAAAAATTGCCTTTTGGCTCGATTTCGGCGTTGCGCTCAAATTTTAATCCTCGAAATACTCCAATGTATTCCTGCGGTTAAAATTCTCGCGCGCCTTGAACTCGAACCAAAATTCTAATTTTTAGAGATGGCCTTAAGCTGACCAGGTTATGAGAAAGGCTAAAAGATGAATTCGCTGAAAAACAAGGTGGTGGCCATTACCGGTGCGGGTTCGGGGATCGGCCGGGCCCTGGCCATACGGCTGGCGCAGGAAGGCTGCCGGCTGGCCCTGTCGGATATAAATGCGTCCGGGCTCGAGGAAACCGTCCGGATGACCGGAGGGCCTGGCACATCCATCAGCTCGCATCTGGTGGACACAGGAAACCGAAATCAGGTGTACCGGTATGCCGATGAGGCGGCGGCCCATCACGGCGGGGTGGACGTGATTATCAACAACGCCGGTGTCGCTGTCACGGAATCCCTTGAAAGCGTCTCTTATGAAGATTTTGAATGGCTCATCAACATCAACATGTGGGGCGTGGTGTATGGCACCCGGGCCTTTCTGCCCCTGCTGAAAAAACGCGGAAAAGGTCATATCGTCAATATTTCCAGCATCAACGGCATGATCCCGTTTTCCCACAACGGCCCTTACAACATGTCTAAATATGCGGTACGGGCCTTCAGCGAAACCCTGATGCAGGAACTGGCCGGCACCGGCGTTTCTGTCAGCAGCGTCCATCCCGGGGGTATCAACACCAATATCGTTTCAAACTCCCGGTTCTATCACTCGGCGGGTGGCAGCCAGAATCAGGCCGCGGCTGCCGATAATTTTTCACGGATCGCGAAAACCTCACCGGACAAAGCCGCCAGGATAATTATTGGCGGCATAAAGAAAAACAAAAAACGGATCATGGTGGGCATGGATGCCAGACTGATGGACCTGGCTTCCCGGGTTTTCCCCATTAGAATGGTTATGTGGACGGGCCTTGCATTTAAAAAATTGATGGAATAACGGGGCTGTTCTGTTATCGGATATCGGCAGTAAATTAGTTAACGGTGAGGATTTGGATAATATTAAGAACGATGATAATAAAGAAAATAGAAAACAAAAAAGAAGATTGGAATTACGCTGTGAAAAATCTTGACCGTTGTGCTTCCATAAATGATTTACGGATTCTTGCTAAGAAAAGCATTCCTCGTGTAGCGTTCGACTACATTGATGGCGGGGCTGAAGATGAAATTACAATGCAGCGGAACCGTTCTGTATTCAGAACATATGGTTTTCGGCCAAGAGTATTGAAAGATGTCACGGCAATTAACCTGAGAACCCAAATAAATGGCAGGGACAGTGCCCTGCCTGTTGTCCTGGCGCCTACTGGATTTTCCCGTCTCTTCCACTATAAAGGCGAGGAGGCGGTTGTGAAATCCGCCAATAAAGCGCAAATTCCCTATACCTTATCAACCGTTTCGACTACCTCCATAGAAGATGCGGCAGCCGTATCAACAGGGGACTTATTTTTTCAGATATATATCTGGCATAACAGGGATTGGGTGTACAAGTTTTTAGATCGCTGCAAAACGTCCGGTTACAAGGGTATTTATCTGGCGGTAGATTCACCGGTTCTGGGTAAAAGAGAACGTGATCTTCATCACGGTCATGGAACCTTCCGCTTAAAAATAAACATGGCTTTAGCCTCTCTCTCCAGACCGAAATGGTTATTCCGGTTTTTAACATCTCCCAAACTGGTTATGGGCAATATGACCGGGTATTTACCCCATGGCGGTGACATGCAAAAAGTAGTTGATACCATTAATGGCCAGTACGATGCCTCTGTCTCCTGGGAAGATGCCAAAAAAATAAAAGACTACTGGGGAGAGGGCCCCTTCCTTTTAAAAGGAATACAATCTGTAGAAGACGCAAAAAGGGCCGTTGATATCGGTGCCAGCGGCATCGTGTTATCGAATCATGGCGGCCGGCAGCTGGACGGCGCCCCCACGGGTTTAGAACTTTTACCCAAGGTTAAAGATGCCGTAAAGGATCAGCTCGAAATATTGGTTGACGGCGGTATTACAAGAGGTTCCGATATTATTAAGGCGATCGCCCTGGGCGCCGATGCCTGTATGATTGGCCGGGCCTATTTATATGGATTGGCAGCCGGGGGAGAAAAAGGGGTAGACAGGGCGCTTTCGATTTTGAAAGATGAAATGGAACGGGTAATGGCATTGATCGGGTGTAATGACATCAATAAATTAAATTCTGACTATATTGAAAAGTTATCGCCAATTCCATAAACGCCTTTTCTAGCCCGCATCTTTCACGAGTCGATTTGGCCGGAGCCGCAAGGCGCAGGTCGCGAAGCTGTAATCAATCTACTGCGAGCGGCCTGCAACACAGCGGATGCGGTCAAGGTGACTCGCCCGCAGGGTGAAATTTTCCGGCATTAGAAGGATAAAATACCACAAAAAACGAAAGACAATTTGAATTTTTGGAGTACACATCAAAATCTTTTCGAACAGGCTGTCTTTTATAGGTTTATTCGGTTATGCCGGAAAATTTTATGAAATATGCGGGCTATAGCCACCCAAACGAAGCCAGCGTCTTTTAAACAAGCTTTTGCTCTGCCTGACTTACTTCAATATTGGGTCTCCTCACTTTGTTGTTGGCCAGATACCCCTGCGCTCTTAAAATTTCTTTCAATAACCCGTGAGTGCCAAAAGATATAGAGTTATTCCGTAAAATAATCAAGTGGATGATGTTTTCTGATGCCGGCGGAAAAATAATTAAAAAACCGGGAAGTGTGACCTCTTCTGTCACAGTACCTTGATATATGGTATTTTAAATATAGAAGTTGTTTCATGCGGGGGGCGTGATGGGACGGGAAGTCGAAGCAAGGTGCCGTGATTGTGGTAATCTTTTTCGCCTGGTCGAAGGCGGTGGATACTCTTTTTATCTTCTACGGTGTGATAAATGAGGAAAGATCAAATCAATTAGCTTTCAACGCCTCGGCGAATTTCACATGCACTATTTAAAGGGGCTGCCAGGTTCTTACAGTTCTTACTGAATCGCGAGTTTAGAGCAGGATAAATATGTCAGGAGCCATGTCTTATCAGTTAAAGGGAGCGGGTTAATGATAAGTCTCACGGACGGATAATGGTTTCAAGGGACACTTGTAATGAAAGCTGGTATCAGTTTGAGGTTATAACATGGAAAAAAATAAGAAAACAATTTCATTCTATAGGGGTTGGTTAAAAAAATGCGGCGTTAGTCTTAAGCGTGTACCGAAGTCATTAAGGACCGAGGACCTGTGTAGAATTGCGGTAAAAAACGACGGTAGTGCATTAAAGTATGTACCGGAAGAGTTGAAAACCGAGGAGCTATGTAAAATTGCTGTAGAAGATAAAGGCTATACGTTACGGTATGTGCCAAAAAATTTAATAACTGAGGAGTTATGTAAAATCGCGGTAAAACAAAACGGCAATCTTTTGTCGGTTGTGCCCCGGGATATGAGAACTGAGGAAGTGTATAAAATAGCGGTAAAAAATGGCGGCCTTCTAATATTGACAGTGAAAAATAAGCATAGAACCCCCGAACTGTTTAGAATCGCGGTAGGAACAGACGGTAGTGATTTAAGGCATGTGCCGGAATCATTGAGGACTAGGGAGTTATGTAAAATAGCGGTAAAAAATTACGGTAGTGCATTAAAGTATGTACCAGAAAAGTTGAGAACTAAGGGTTTGTGCAGAATTGCAGTAGAAGGTAAAGGCTATGCGTTAAAATACGTCCCGAAATCATTGAGGACCGAGGAGCTATTTAGAATTGCGGTAGAAAAAGCCGGCAGTGCGTTAGGTCATGTGCCGGAATCATTAATTACCGAGGATCTGTGTAGAATTGCGGTAGAAAACGAAGGTAGTGCGTTAGGTCACGTGCCGGAATCATTAAGGACTGATGATCTGTGTAGAATTGCGGTAGAAAAAGCCGGCAGTGCGTTAGGTCATGTGCCGGAATCACTGAAAACAGAAAGTCTGTGTAGAATCGCGGTAATAAAGGACGGTACTGTGATACAGTATGTACCAGAAAAGTTGATAACCGAGGAGCTGTGTAAAATCGCTGTAAAACAAAACGGCGAATTCCTGCAGTATGTGCCGGAGTCACTGAGAACCGAGGAGCTGTGTAAAATTGCGGTGAAACAATTTGGCGTTCACCTGCAATATGTGCCGGAGTCACTGAGAACCGAGGAGCTGTGTAAAATTGCAGTAGTAAAATATGGCTTTACGTTACAGTATGTACCGAAGTCAGTGAAAACTGAGGCGCTATGCAGAATTGCGGTAGAAAGTCACTATGGGGCATTACAGTATGTGCCGGAATCATTAATTACCGAGGAGCTATGTAAAATTGCTGTAGAAGATGACGGCAGTGCGTTAGAATATGTGCCGGAATCATTGAGGACTGATGATCTGTGTAGAATTGCGGTAGAAAGTCACTATTGGGCATTACAGTATGTACCGGAATCTTTAAGGACCGAGGATCTGTGTAGAATTGCGGTAGAAAGTCACTATGGGGCATTACAGTATGTACCGGAATCTTTAAGGACCGAGGAACTGTGTAGAATTGCGGTAGAAGATAACCCTTGTCTATTACAATGCGTACCGGAAGAGTTGAGAACCGAGGATCTGTGTAAGATCGCGGTAGAAAATGACGGCAGTGCGTTAGAATATGTGCCGGAAGAGTTGAAAACCAGGGAGTTGTGTAGAATTGCGGTAGCAAATGACGGCAAGGCGTTAGAACATGTGCCGCAAGAGTTGAAAACCGGGGAGCTTTGTAGAACTGCGGGAGCATATAGACCCTTTGTGTTAGAACATGTGCCGGAAGAGTTGAGAACCGAGGATCTGTGTAAGATCGCGGTAGAAGATTACGGCAGTGCGTTAGAATATGTGCCAAAAGATTTAATAACTGAGGAGTTATGTAGAATTGCGGTAGAAAATTACGGCGGTGCGTTAGAATATGTACCGGGAGAGCTGAAGACAGAGGAGTTATGTAAAATTGCTGTAAGACAATACGGGAAAGCCCTGCAGTATGTGCCGGAAGAGTTGAAAACCGGGAATCTGTGCGGAACTGCGGTAGCAAATGACAGCAAATCGTTAGAATATGTGCCGGAAGAGTTGATAACTGAGGAACAATGTAGAAATATGGTAAAACGAAGAGGCGAATTCCTGCAGTATGTGCCGGAGTCACTGAGAACCGAGGAACTATGTAAAATTGCTGTAAGACAATACGGGAAAGCCCTGCAGTATGTGCCAGAAGAGTTGAAAACGGAGGAGCTGTGTAGAATTGCAGTAGCAAATGACGGCCGTGCGTTAGAATATGTGCCGGAATCACTGAGAACTCAGGATCTGTGTAAGATCGCGGTAAAAAATTTCAGCGGTGTGTTAAAATATGTGCCGGAACATTTGAAGGCAAAATTATGAAAGATTTGTTTTGAGTAACTCTGTCTTTCTCCAAGTTTTATTGCGTTTTATGATAGGCCTGTGGGTACGGTTATCCTGATGACGCTTAACTCCTGGATGAAGAACTCATAGCGGAGTTGAAGGAAGGCTTCAACGAATATGTCAAAGCCTCATTCGCTTTTGAAACACCCAACGTGATTTTCACTGACTTAGGCAAGAACGGATGGAATGAGATTGTAAAGTGCAGGCGATTGTTGGCCCTAACGTATCGAAAGTGCTTTCCATGAGAACTGCTTCGTTCTTCTATACTCGGCAATCTGCTCTTTTTCCTTGGGAATCCAGTCAAGATCGTTATCAGAGAAATGCTGCCGGATGAAGGTGTCCTCTGCCTGTGGATCAACTTCGGCGAATGCAACCGTGGCAATGTAGGAAAGGCACTTGCGGAATGGTTGGGCAAGCGAAGCGCAGTCAATTTCCTTCAGAATGGCAGTAACGGCTGTTAAAACTTCAATGTGGTTCGGCTCATCGCGCTCTTCGGCAGCAACCCAAATGTCAGTAATGCAGTCACAACGGATCTTGTTTGAGTCCGGGAGGATCTGGAGAGCGTTCCGCAACATAGTGGCACTGAGCGCTGAACCAAAGCCCTGTCTGACGTTCGCACCTGCCGTCAGAACGAGCGTTTCAACGTCGGGCATCTTGAGTGCGGCAGTCAACTTGTCCAACGCCTGGCAAAAGTAGCACGACGATGTTGAGTGCTCAAATGGGGCATTGCGGTCGCCAATGGCATATAGGATGCCATAGAGCAGTGTGACAGCGTTGAAATTCACTTCAGTAGTACGTCGGAAGTCGGTGAGGTCATCTCCTGACAGGAAGATCGGAAGGAAAATCGGTCCCGTAGATTCCACGGCTCCGAATGCGGCGTTAACAAATTCGTGCTCCGATGGCCGGGGAAGCCAAACGAGCGCGTATTTTTCCGAACCGCCTGGCCCACACTGCGTCATTGAGGTGATCTGTTCCTCTTTTTTGTTGTGTAGGTGCTCAGGCCTGCCTTCGGCACCTCCCATCGGAACAAAGGTACAGCGATGGCTGAGGGATCCCTCGAATTTCCATCCAGAAGGGGTAGACAGGTCGAGTGACTTGCCAGGAAGGTGCACACCGGCAGCGACCTTTGGACTGTCAAAGAACCAGCACGCAGAAACCTTGCCTCCGGCTTCTCCAAACGGCAGTTTCGCGAACTCCAGCCATTCACACTTAGTCATGGGACCACGCTGCTGATCTACAACTGCAATGTCCTGCGCCTCGTCGCCGACCAAGTAGGTCAACCCGTTCGCCGTGAGGCGAGTAATGAAAGCCTCTACCGCATGGGGTGCCATGAAGCCAACCCGAGCAAGCTTGCCGTCGTAGCACAGCGTTTCGCTGGGAGCAGCATCAACGTAAGCTTTCCATCCGCCGGGGTATTTCGCGTCAATTGCGTCCCGTCGCACAATCACCGAAATTGCTTCCACCAATACGGCCATTAGATTCTCCTTTGCTGGCCAACTATATTAAAGAATTCGGGTTAATAACGACAAACAGAATCTATTGCAAACTTAAAGGCATCTTTAACAGAATTGTTGTTAACATAATCAGAAAAAGTATGGCTACCTTCTCTTTTAAAAATTTCTGATTCTATTTTTTGGGATGAGAGATATGCTAGAAATTTCCTATCTTCATCTTCTGTACCATCATTGGTATTACTAAAGATAAATATTTTTTTGTTATTTAAAAAAGAGTTACGGCATTGTGAGGCAGCATAATCCATCCCTCCACCTCCTATCGTTGATAAACTATAGACCATCGGCAGAATAAAGGCGATATAGGTTGCCAGATAGGCACCAAAGGAATATCCAATAATTGCCATTGAATTTGGACGAGGATTTTGCGTATTGATTAAAACCTCATTCATTAAAAAGATAAAGAACTCTCGCAGCAGTATATTGTGTGCTACATGGTGGTCCTTGGGCGGGGGTGGTGAGATTAAAAGATCAATACATTGACAATTGCTAATCTCACGGTATGCCTTTAAAAATTCGACATCAATCGATTCTGGTCGAGTATTTCTCCTCTGTTCATATTCATAATCGCTAATTGATCCCCCAATATATATAACCATTAGTGTCCAAAATCGGTTAAAAACGGCCTTTTTAGCATCGTAACCATCTGAAACTATTCATCCGGATGTTTTGTTCAGAAAACAGGTTGTCATTGTCACTGATGCTGTCCAAATCAAAATAGGG